>JAXDHR010000149.1:0-84217 GCA_034664425.1 Solirubrobacteraceae bacterium | reverse complement strand
TGACGTAGGTAGCCATCGAGATGGGCCCTTTCCTCGCGTACGTGTAATGGATCCCCTGTGCCCCTTCAGCCAACCTACTCCATACCTACTCCATGCCAGCAGCGAGGGCAATCGCCGCATCCGGGTGCCCTCAGCGGTGCTGCGTTCATGCGAGGGAGCACTCCGCCGCGAACCACGCGAGGCTGGGCCTGGCGAGGACTGCGGCTACGACTTCAGCGATTAGCTCCGGTAGTCACGACTAGGAGCGACGGCGGTCGGCTTTCGGTGCACGCTCGGTGCACCGTACTCTCGAATCGTCCCCTCAAAGTGCCCGATCTCCGGGCGTTTTGCCCGTCTAGTAGCCCAGGGCGAACTTCGCGTCCTCGGACATCTTGTCCGGGGTCCACGCCGGCGTGAAGACCATCTGCGGGATGACCTCCTCGACGCCCTCGATCTCACCGACGAACTCCTCCATCTGCTCGGACACCTGCGGCCCGATGGGGCACGCCGGCGTCGTGAGCGTGAAGGTGATCGTGACGTTGCCGCCGTCGATCTCGACGCCGTACACGAGTCCGAGCTCGACGAAATCGAGCCCGAGCTCCGGGTCGATCACGTTCGTGAGCGCCTCGAGCACGATGTCTTCGTCGACCATCGCTCCCAGTCTAGAGGTCGGCCGCCCGCGTCCTCATCTGCCTTTCGTCCGGCCCCTGTACGAACCTGCCGGTTTGTACTAGGTTCCCCTTATCGTCAGTTTTGATGAGGAGAGAGCGATCCTGAGGATCGCGGGGGACGAGGACCGCTCGACGAGCGGTAGGCGCCGCCGCCCCCTGTCGACGGCGCTCGCGGCCACCCGCGACGTGATCGTCGACCTCACCGAGCTGCGCTTCGCCGACCCGTCGCTGATGATCGACCTCGCCTGCCTCGCGCAGCGGCTGCGCGCGCACGAGCGCGAGCTCTGGATCAGCGGTGCCCAGCCCAACATCCGCACGCTGATCGAGACCGTCGGCCTGCATCGGCTGCCCGCGGTCCGCCTCACCGGCGCGGACCCGGCCGTCGCGTAGGCTTAAGCCGCGTTGACGCGTGCGCTCTACGCTTGGGCGCACGATGATCCTGCCGCTGCTGCTCCTCTTCATCGTCGTACCGATCGCCGAGCTCGCGGTGATCATCCAGGTCGGCGAGGCGATCGGGGTCTGGTGGACGATCGCCTTGCTGATCGCCGACTCGGTGCTCGGATCGCTGCTCATTCGCCACCAGGGCCGCGCCGCATGGCGTCGCTTCGGAACGTCGGTGCGCAGCGGGCGCGTGCCCGCGCGCGAGGTGCTCGACGGCACGCTCGTGCTCTCCGGCGGCGCGATGCTGCTGACCCCCGGCTTCCTCTCGGACGTCCTCGGCGCCCTGCTCCTGCTCCCGCCCACGCGCGCGCTGATCCGCGGCATGCTCGTGCGCCGCTACGGCCAGCGGCTCGTGGTCTCGATGACCTCCCGCGGGCCTGTGCGCGGTGGCTCCGCCGACGTCCAGGGCACGGCGGTCGACCTCGAGCCCGACGTGCTGCACGCGCCCCGCTCGAACCCCGCGGCGTGATCGAGCCCGGCGACGAGCGGGCGCGCCCGCAATCGGGCCCGCGGTTCACGGACGCGGTCACCTTCGCATGGGGCGATCCGGCCACCGAGCTCTACGGGCTCGCGCGTGCGGGTCTCGCCGCGCCGAACGAGGCGACCGCGCTCGCCGTGCTCTTCGCCGGCCGCGCTCCCGCCGGCGCGATCGCGCGCGGCGGCATCGAGATCGCGCCTGGCAGCGACTTCGCGGCGCTCGAGCTGCCGGGCCTGGTGACCACCGTCGGCACGCCGCTGCGCAGCTGGACCGTGGCCTTCGACGGCGGCGAGACGGGCTTCGAGCTGACGTTCGAGGCGCTCGGCGCGCCGGCCGAGATCGACCCGGCCGAGCCGTTCGCGCGCGTCGGCGCGATGCGCGGCTACGAGCAGCTGTGCCTCGTGCGGGGCACAGCGCGCGCCGGCGGCCGTGAGCATCCCGTCGCGTGCTTCGGGCAGCGCTCGCACACCTGGGGCGATCCCGACTGGGAGCGCCTCGAGGCGACGCGCACGCTTGCCGCGTGGCTCGACGACGGCACCGGCCTGAGCGTCCTCACCGTGCGCCCGGCCGGAGCGCAGGCGCACGCCGGCGAGGTCGGATGGGGCGCCCTGCTCGATCCCGCCGGGAACGTGCACGTCGACGAGCCGCGCCTCTCGACGACCTACGACGCGGGCGGGCGCCAGCGCCGCGCGGGCCTCGAGCTGTGGGTCGGCGGCGACGACGGCTTCGCGCGCCGCGCGGCCGGTGAGGTCGTCTGCGGCTCGACGTTCGAGCTCGGCACGCTGCGGCTCGACGCGGCGGTCTTCCGCTGGCACAGCGAGGGCCGCAGCGGCATCGGCCGCTACGACATCCTGCACCGCGCCCCGCGCTAGTTCTCGGAGCCCAGACGGTCCCAGCAGTACAGCTCGATGCACTCGCCGAGCAACTCGGTCGCGCGTTCCTCCGAGAGCCACGGCAGCACGGTCTCGAGCGCCTGCTCCTCGGCCACGCCGGCGGCCATCGCATCCTCGCCGCGCAGGCCGGCGGCGATCTTCAGCGCCTCACGGCGGTTGTCGCCGAGGCCGGCGAACGCGCCGACCAGGAACTCCTTGTTGGCGATCGGCATGCCGACCTCCAGCGAGGCGTGCCACGCGGCGAGCATCGAGAGATCGTGCTCGTCGAGGTCGGCGACGGCTTTGGCGTAGTGAGACTCCAGCTGCGCCTCGGGGATCTCGTCCACCCAGGCGCGCACGAGCTCGCCCAAGAGCTGACGACGAGCCTCGCGGCCGACGGACTCCGCGATCACGCGGATGGCGTCCTGCGGCTCGATGAAGCAGAGTGGCATGGGCGCAAGCTACGGCGACCGGCGGACGGAACCGGCGGCGATCCCGCACGCTCGGAGATCGGCGGCGAGGGCTCGGCGGACGCGCGACTCAACGGATACGGAGCGCGCGGAGGTTTCCGTCGCGGCGTCCGAAGTCGCTCTCGCGCAGTCCCCAGCCGATGACGGCGCGCGAGCGCACGGCGTAGCGGCCGCGTGGCAGCGCGCGAGCGAGCCCGAGGGTCCAGCGGCGCGTGCCCTGCGCCTGCACCCAGTGGATGGTGTCGCAGGCGTGCCCCGGATCGGCGCGTCGCGAGGCCAGCCGTCCGGCGCGATCCTGCAGCCAGGTGCAGCCCGCCCCGCCCAGGCGCCGGACTGCGACGTCGACCCGGCGAACCCGCACCTGCGCGGCCGAGGCCCCGTGACCGCGGGTGGCGACGCCGGAGACCATGCGGGCGGATGCGGTCCGGATCGCCGTGTCGCCGACGGCGACCAGCCTCGGCCGCCGCGTCCTCGTGTCATTCGCCGCGCGCGCGTCGCGGCTCGATGTCTCGACGGCGAGGCGGATGCGCAGCCTCCGTCCCGGCCGTCCTCCGTACCGGCGCACGTCGATGCCGTAGGCGGCGCTGCCGCCGCCGCGGACGGTGAAGGGATCCGCTCGATCCGACCGGCGGCCGCCGCGGCCGACGGTCACCTCCGTGGCCCGGCACGCCGTGGTGCCCAGGTTGCGTACGCTGACGACGACGCTGCGCGAGCCTTCGTCCGGCAGCACGGGAATCCGCTGCGCCCGGAGCTCCACGTCGCAATAGCGCATGCGGACGGGTACCGACGCGGTGTCATCGCTCGGGTCGACGTCGCCGGGCGCGCTCACCGTCACGGGCAGCACGTCCTTCGGCCGCGGGTCCCCGCCGCGAGTGAGCCGGGCGTCGAGGACGGCGCTCGCGCCCGGCGCGACGACGCCCGTGGGGAGCGCGCCGCTGATCCCCGCGCGCGACAGCGAATACGGAGCCGGGACGGAGACCACGCCGGCGCAGGCCTTCCACCCCAGATTGACCACGCCCAGGCTGAGCGCAGCCGAGCCGCCGTCCTGGAGCACGACCTGGGACGGCGTCGCGATCGACAGCGCCAGGTTGCACGACCGATCGACGAGCAGCTTCGCCACGCCGAAGCGCGCGTCGACGCCGCCCGAAGCGGAGGTCAGCGTGCCGGCGAGGGCCATGAACCCGTCGCCGGCATCGACCGCGGGGTCGGGGCTCTGCGCGCCGTCGCCGGGTACGGCGACGGTGGTCATGAGCGCGGAGCCGAGCGGCCCGTCGAGGCCCTGGAAGGCGGCGGCGGCCCACACTGGCGTCCCGGCGCCGGCCGCGCCGGACACGACGACGGCGGGAGCGGCGCCGTCGGTGACGTCGATCCCGCGCGCGGCGGACGGCGCGCCCGGCGCAAGCTGGAAGCGGCGCAACTCGAGCGCGCTCCCGTCGTCCTCGACGCGCGCGAGGAACGCCGACTTCGCCGCGCCGTCGCCGACCCCGCCGGTCGCCCACAAGCGCGTTCCCGCGGCGACCAGGCCACCGGCCGTGGCCGACGCCGCCGGGGCGAGGGCGACGGTCCCGCTCCCCCCGAAGCCCGATTCACGGTCGCCGGCCGCGGTGAACGCCGCGAGGACCGCCTGCGGACGGGCGCCGCCGTCTCGCTGCAGCAGCACCGCGGGAGAGCCGTCGGGCCGCATCGCCACATCGACGGCGCTGGCCTGCGGGATCGATCCGACGGGCGTCAGCGCACCGCCGGAGGCTGCGTCGCGAACGCTGACGAAGGCGCCGGACGGCGCATCGCCGGCCACCGCGAGCCGGCCGTCGGAGCCGAGCGACATGGCCTCCACGGCGGTCGTTCCTGAGCCGATCGTCACCCGGCCGAAGGCGGTGTCGGGTCGCCCATCGGGGTCGAGCCCGACGATCACCGCCTTACCGCCGGCCGTGCCGCCCACGCGCAGCCGCCCATCGGGCAGCACGACGACCGACGTGGCTGCGTCGTCGCCGGGATTGGCGACCAGCTCGATGCCGCCGTCGCCGAACGCCGGGTCCAGGCTCCCATCCGGACGCTGCGCGACGACCGCCATGTCCATCCCCCGCACGGCATCCGCGTAGGCCTGGCCCACCGTGTAGATGCGCGAGCCCGAGACTGCGACGGCGCGCGCGGCCTCGTCGGCAGCCATGGGGCCGTGGGCGACATCGACCGCGGCGACGCCGACCGGCGGCGCGAAGGCCGGGTCGCGGGCCAGGGTGGGCGCCTGCGCCGCGAGGGCGGCCGCCGGAGACAGGGCGGCGAGCGTCGCCGCCGCCACGGCGACGCGCCACCCGAGAACGCGGCCGAGCCGCACGCGACGCATCAGGAGCTGCGGTCGAGCCGCCCCCGCTCGCGTTGCAGCTGCCCGACGGCGCGCGCGACCGCGCGGCGCCGCGCCGTGTACGCGGCGAGCTCGTGCGCCTGCACGGCGCGCTCGCCGGCACGGACCTTCCCGAGCTGCCGGAAGGCGACCACGAGACGGGCGGTCCGCGAGGCGTCGCGGGCCAGGATCGCGGCGCGCAGCTCGGCCGACAGCCGCCGGCTCGCGATCAGGCGCGTGAGCTCCTCGCGATTTGCGGCCGCCGCGACCGGCGGCGGCTTCAGCCGACGCACCGCCGTGATGGCGCCGTCGAGCCGCCGGCTGTACGCCGCGAAGGCCGCTGCCTGGCCGGTCGGCTGGGCGGCCGAGCGCAACGCCCGGGAGAGCCGTCGGTTGGCGCTCGCGAGCGGGAGCAGCGCGCGGTTGCGCGCCGGCCCGTACCCCGCGAGCAGGGCCGTCTCGCGCGCCAGCTCGGCGTTCATCCGGTACACGCGGAGCAGCTTCGCACGCAGGCCGCGGGCGGCCGCGGGCGCCGGCAGGCGTGCAAGCCGCGCCTCGGTAAGCCGGATCGAGGACTCCGCCGCGCGCAGCCGCCGCACGGCGCCGGTGCCCGACAGGCGCCCCCGGATGAAGGCGGTGTAGCTCCGGTTGGCCGCCCGGAAGGCGGACGCCGAGGACGCCTGCGCCCCGTTGACCGCCTTCACGTAGGCATCGACCTGGTCGCGGGACGAGTGGCCGCCGCACGCGGCGACGGCCGCGACCACGACGAGGCCGAGCGCGACCCGCCGGGTCATGCCCTAGTGGACGCGGACGACGGTCGAGACGCTGCCATCGGCGTGGCGGAAGACGAGCTTGACGAGGCCGCGCCCCGCGCCGAAGTAGCTCGTGCGCGTTCCCGAGCCGAACCGGTAGCCGGCCTGATGCAGCTGGGACAGGACCGCGAGGGCGCGGAACCGGCCCGCGGGGACACGGACCGTGCGCAGGCCTAGCACGCGAGCGTGCCCCGTGACGCCGAACACCTTGAAGTCGCGGCTGCCACGCTGCGCGCTCCAGCGCTGGCCGGGCTTCGGGTAGCCGGGGAGGATCGGATTGAAGCCGAAGCTCATGAGGTCATACGGCGTGATCAGGTGCCGGCGCTGCTGCGCCGGCAGCCGCCGCGGGCCGAGCGCCGGGAACGTGCTCAGCGAGGCCGAGCGCGTCACCCCCTGGAGCGCGGTCACGCCGTCCAGCCGCCGCGTGAAGACGTAGGAGCCGGCGACGCGGATCGGACCGGAGACGTGCGCGACGTCGACGCGCGCCGTGCCGTTGGTCAACTGCGAGACGGTGAAGCGCTGACGCGACCACTTCTTCGACCACCGCGAGTTGCGCCAGTCGAAGACGGCCTTCGAGTTGAGCGCCAGCGGGAACCAGCTGGTGGCGGGTGGCGCCGGGAGCGGCTTGAGGTTGGTCTGCTGGAGCTCGGCGAAGGTGAGCTCGCCGCCCGTATGCCGGAAGGCGATCCGCACCGGGCCGACCCCGTACACCCACCACACCGTCCGCACGCCGCTGCCATACGGGTCGCCGAGCGCTCCCGCCTGGCTGACCTCGGACTCGATGCCGCTGGCTCGCACGCCCTGAGGGAAGGCGGGGACCTTGACGACGCGCTGGCCGATGTACCGGTTGTCGCTGGCGACGTCCGAGTTGGCGCCGCCGACGGTGCTCCAGCTCGTCCCCTGTACGACGGGCTCCATCAGCACGGGAGAACGGGTCCCCCAGATCAGCTGGAAGTGCGCGCTGGCGAGCGAGTTCCCGCACTGGCCCGCGGTCGCGCACAGGATCGGCATCGAGGAGGGCGGCGCTGACCCGCCCCAATCGGTGTTCACGAGGCCGACGTTCGTGCGTTCGTAGTCGACCGTGCTCGGGGTCGAGCCGGACGCGCTCGACGACGTCCAGGCCAGCTCGAACGAGGCGCCGTCGGACTTCGCGACGGTGTAGCGCTCGTCGACGGGCTTGGACACGTAGGGATCCGACCACTTCCAGCTCCAGGTGGCCGCCTCGCCGCTGGGCATCCACTGGTGCGCGGGATCGGTGAGATTCGGGGCCGAGGACGCCGAAGCCGCGGCGACACCCGTGATGAGCGGCAGGGACGCGAGCGCGGCGACGAGGGGGAGCCTGAGGAGGAGCATGCGAGCGCACAAGCTAGCGAGTGATCGCCGCGACACGCCTGAATCCGACGGATGACGTAGCGGCGTTACGAGCGGCGGGCGCGACTCCGCCACTCCCGCCCGTGGCGGCGGTGCTTGGCCACCGTGCGGCGCGCCGTGCGCGGTGCGTGGCGGAGCGAGGCGGGCGACGGCCGCAGGCGAATCCCGGGCGCGAGCGTCGAGGCCATCAGCCCGGACGCGGCGTGCTCGAGACCCAGCACGTGCCCGAGCTCGTGCAGCATCACCGTCAGGAGGTCGATGCGGCCCGCCCGCGGAGCGCCGGTCCGAGTCGACCAGCCCCACCCCGCGGCGTCCGCGTCGATGACGACGGTCTTCCCGTCGGCCTCGCCGAGCTGGGCACCGGACAGGGACACGATCGAGAGCGTGACCCCGGCCAGCCGCGCCGGGTCGGCGCCCGCGGCGATCCAGATCTGCTTCGCGCGGGCGAGGACGTGCAGTGCCGTGGCGCGGGTCAGCGTCGCCGTGCTGCCGGGACCGACGCTCGTCGCGGTGAGGTGTGCGTCGTCATCGAGGATCGTCACGGTCGTCGCGGCGGTGCCGAGGACGGCGCCGCCCGTCGGGCTCGACAGCGTGATGGCGAAGCTCTCGCTGCCCTCCACGGCCGTGTCGCCGGAGATCGCGATCGCCACGGAGGCCGTCGTGGTGCCCGCCGCGAAGGTGACCGTCGTCGAGACCGCCGTGTAGTCCGTGCCGGCCGTGGCGTACCCGCTGCCGGTGCCCAGCGAGCGCGTGGTCACGACGACGGTGACCGTCCCCGTCGCCGGCCGCGAGAGGGTGACCGGGATCGTGAGGGTCACCGTGCCCTTGTTGCCCTCGGTGACCGACGCGGTCGCCGGCACGCTGACGGTGACGGCGGGCTGCGCGGCATCGGCGGCGACCGCCACGGGCGCGGCGACGCTCGACGAGCTCGGCGCCACCGCGGTGAACGCCGGGTCGTTGGTCCCGACACGGGTGGTGTCGTAGCTCACGGCCCCGCCCTTGACGAGCATCCCGAAGCCGCCGTCGACGACGTCCGAGTTGAACCCGAAGGAGACGGTCGCGCCCGCCGCCGAGATGCTCGCCGACGCACCGCGGAGGATCACGTCGATCGCGTAGTCGGTTCCCGCGGTGAGCTTGACCGCGGCGCTCGCGTCGATCACCCAGGTGCCCTGGCGCGGATCGACGTGGCCGATGACGAGTCGCTGGCCCGCGACGTCGAGCGCGGCGAACTTGAAGTCGCTCGTGCCGTAGAAGTCGAACGCGTAGCCCGCGGTGCCCGTCGTCGAGAGCGTCGCCTGGAGGTCGACGTAGGCCGAGTACGCGAGCCCGTGGCCGAGGCCCAGGTCGGCGATGCGGTAGGCGACCGCGCCGGGGCCCGTGATCGACGTGTAGCGCCCGTAGGTCTGCGTCCCGACGGAGGCGGCCGCCCACGTGCCGGACGTCGCGCCGGTGAACAGCCCGGCGCTGCCGTTCGTGAAGTCCTGGGTCCGGTCGAGCGTCAGCTGCGGCGCCAGCTGCTGCACGGCGACGTTGTCGAACTCGCCGCGAGCCTGGTTGGAGCCCATGCCGACGAGGCCCTTGTTGAGACCGACCGAGAGGCCGTCGATGACCCGCGCGGCGTAGGTGTAGGTGAACGCCCTGGTCCCGTTCACCGACACCGTGACGGTCGTGCCGTTGACCGCGACGAGCAGCTGGTACCAGGTGTCGGACGTGAGCTGCATCGGCGTCTGCGCGTCGTAGATCCAGCCGCTCGCATTGCGGTGCCCGAGCACGATCTTGTTCGTCGAGACGTCGATGCCGGCGAACTTGAAGTCGGTCGGGCTCTGGTAGTCGAAGATCGCGAACGCGTTCGCCTTCCAGCCGCCCGTCGGCTTCTGGGTGAGGATCGAGGCGGCGAGCTCGTAGTAGACGGGAAGGTAGACGTCGGAGTAGAAGACGCTGACCGCGTCGCCGCTGGTCGAAGCGGCCGTGACGTCGAGCGTGCCGTTGCTGACCGTGAACGATCCGCTGTCGGTGAAGAAGCCGGTCGGGCTGTTGCCCTGGTTGAAGTCGGCGGAGCGCAGGACGTCGCGCTTGCCGCCGCCGATGTTGCCCGGCTGCGGGTCGCTCGGGCCGCCGGTCTGATCGCCCCACCACTGCTTGTCGCTCTGGTTGACGAGGCCGATCTCGCCGTAGGGCTCGCCGTTGCGACTGGCGTCCGCCGTGCCGTGGGTGTCGCCCCAGCGCGTGCGATCCGCCCCGTCGGCGAGCGAGAGGTCGTAGAGGAACTGCTGCAGCCCCGGCGAGATCTGGCGGCTCACCGTCGCCATGCCGAAGGGCGCGAAGGGCACGAGGTAGGAGTTGAACTCGCCGGCCCAGTCGATCAGGCGGTCGCCGCCCGTGTTGGCGATCAGCACGTCCAGTCCGGCGCCGCCGTAGCCGCGGTCCTCGTACTGGCCGTTCGTGTCCGTCGCGTCGTTGAGGCCGCTGTCGGTCGTCTTGTCGTCGTCCTCGTCGAGCAAGTCGTTGCCGAAGCCGCCCCAGAGGTCGTCCCGGCCCGTGCCGCCGGTGAGCCAGTCGTTGCCGAGGTCGCCGAAGATCGCATCGTTGCCGTCGAGGTAGACGGTCTTCGTCCGCGGATCGGTGACGTTGGCGTCGGTGGAGGCGGGCGCCCCGGCGTCGTGCGGGTCGGAGTTCAGGAACCACTCGTACGCGGCGGTCGTCCCGCTCGTCCAGACCGCTCCGCTCGCGGTGAACATGACCTTGCGCAGCGGGTCGTACTCGTTGTACATGGCGAACTCGCCGGCGCGGTGGATGCCGTCCGAGACGGTCCGGAACTGCAGCGCGCCGCCCGGGTTGAACGGGTGGTTGTAGTCGCTCTGCACCAGGCAGCCGCCGGCGCCGGCGATCGTGCAGCTCACGCCCGCCGGAGCCGCCGGGTACTGGATGTAGGCGGCCGGCAGCGACTCGGCGCCGGAGATCGCGTCGTCGCCGACGCCGCCGTGCAGCCAATCGTCGCCGAGGCCGCCGAAGATGATGTCGTCGGCCCACTTCGCGGCGGAGAGCGACGGGTCGGCGAGCTCCCCGGCCGGGTTGAACGGCGTCGCATCGACGGTCTTGAACAGCGCCCCGGTGGCGTAGGCGACCGCGCTCTGGACGTTGCCGGGCACCGACAGCGTCGTCTGGACGTTGGGAGTGGTGAGCCCGTTGAGCGGCTCGGTCTGGCCGTTGCGGCTCGTGAAGATGCGGCCGTCGTCCCCGAGGATGCCGTCCTGGCCGGCGCCGCCCGAGATCCAGTCGTTGCCCCAGCCGCCGATGAGGTCGTCATCGCCGGCCTCGCCGAAGATCACGTCCGAGGCCGTACCGCCGTAGACGAAGTCGTCGCCGCTCTCGCCGTGGAGCTCGTCGCCCGCGCCCACGTCGGTGGTCGTGCCTGCCGCGCTGTTCCACGGGCCGCCCGGCGTGTAGTCGAGCAGCTGGACGGCCCGCACGACGATCGTCTGCGCCTCGCCGTAGTTGTCGTAGGTGAACTTGAGGAAGGCGTCGGTGGCGGCGCTGCCGCCGGTGACGAGGCGAAGGATCAGCGCGTTGTCGCCGGCGATGGCGTCGGAGTCGGTCGTGTGGCCGGTCGCCCAGGCGGGATCGGCCTGGTCGTTGCGGCCGATCGCCGTGCCCGAGCCGCCGTAGATGACGTCGGCCCCGTCGGGGCGGTTCGTCGCGGCGCCGCCGGTCCCGAACAGCGTCGAGGAGCCGCCGATCAGATCGTCCTGGCCGAGGTTGCCGAAGATGATGTCCTGACCACCGCCGCCCTCGACGTAGTCGGCGCCGTCGGTCCTGGCGTCGAACGAGGGCGCGAGCACCAGCGCGTTCGCCGCGTCGCGGGCCGAGCCGAAGCCCGTCCGCCCGGCGAGCGTGCCCGTGGTGCCGTCGGGCCTGACGTACGTGGTCGTGCCGTTCGTGCCGGCGTAGGTCCCGGGCGTGCCGTCGGGCTTGACGTAGCCGGTCACGCCGGCGGCCTCGTAGGTGCCGATCGAGCCGTCGCCCTGGATCGTGTCGTTGCCGAGCTCGCCGAAGACCATGTCGTCGCCGGCGCCGCCCGCGAGGTAGTCGCCGCCGAACCACGACGCGTGGTTGGCCTGCACGTCAAGCGTGTGGTCGAGCAGCGCGATCGTGCGGACCTTCACCGCGCGCGGGTCGTACTGCGAGGCCGAGGCGAGGATCCCCCCGCTGACCAGGCCGTTGGAGTCGTAGATCGTGATCGCGCCGTTGAGCGTGCGCAGACGCGTGCTCAGCGTGTCGCCGCGGCGCGTGATCACCGCGTTGTCGCCGGCGACGACGTCGTTGCCGGCGCCGCCGTCGAGATGGTCTCCGGCATCCTGGCCGCCCGACACGTCGTAGCCGCCAATGATGTCGTCGTCGCCCTCGCCGCCGAAGATCCAGTCGTCGCCCTGGCCGCCGAGCACGATGTCATCGCCCGCCTCGGCGTAGACCAGGTCCCCCGCGCCGCCGTCGGCGTTCTGCGTGAAGATCGAGGTGAACGAGAACGGAGCGACACCGTTGAGCGGCAGCTGGGCCGCGTCGACCGCGCCCGCGGCGCCGTTCGCCAGCAGGGTGCCGTAGTCGCCGAAGACCAGGTCGTTGCCCGCGCCCGCGTGGACGACGTCGGAGCCGGTACCGCCGAGGATGAGGTCGTTGCCGGAGCCGGTCGTGATGTCGTCCCCGGCCCCGACGGTCCGGTCGGTCGTGGTGATCCGGTCGATGTCCGCGGCGTTCGCGTCGTCGCCGGAGCTCGGGGCGCTCGCGTACGTGCGCTCGGCCGCGGTCCAGTCGACGAACCCGAGATCGCCGAGCACGACGTTGTTCCCGTCGCCCGCGACGACGGTGTCGGCGCCCGCGCCGCCGAGCACCACGTCCGCCCCCGCACCCGCGGCGATCGAGTCGTTGCCGCCGATCTGCGGGTCGGTCGTCTGCGCCAGGCCGACGGTCATCGGCAGCGACCCGAAGTTCGGCGCGTCGACCGCTGCCGCCGTGATCCGGCCGTTGTCGCCCAGCACCAGGTTGCGGCCCTCGCCCGCGACGATCGTGTCGGCGCCCTGGCCGCCGATGACCGCGTCGTCACCGCCGCCGGTCGTGATCGCGTCGTTGCCGCCCGTCGCCGGATCGATCGACCAGATGCGGTCGATGTCAGACGGCGCCCGGTCCACCACGGCCCAGTCGATGAAGCCGTTGTCGCCGAGGACGACGTCGCCCGCGTCCGGGGTGGCCGTGTTCTCGCCGCGGTTCGTGGTGACCGTGTCGGCGCCCGTCCCGCCGATGATCCGGTCGGCGCCGGTGCCGGTCGTGATCGTGTCGTTGCCGCCGAGCGTCGCGTCCACGCTGATCGCGAGCGCGACGAGGCGATCCACCCCGTCCGTCTTGTCGCGCGGGCCGCCGTGGCCGAGGACGGTCACCGCGAAGCTCTCGAGCGTGGCCAGGGCCGCGTCGTCGATGCCGGCGCCGGTCAGCGGCGGCAGCGGCTTGGCCGGATCGAAGTAGAGCACGCGCCCGCGGTCGCCGAAGATGATGTCGCCGCCGCTGCCGCCGTTGAGGTTGTCGTCGCCCTGGCCGCCGAAGATGACCAGCGGGAGGGTCGAGGCCTCGGCATGGACCACGTCGTTGTCGAGGTCGCGCAGCTGCGGCGTGGTGAACGTCTCGGCCAGGTGCTGCGTGACGGTCACGAGGACGAACGCGCCCGCGGCCGGCGCCGAGCCGAAGGTGATCGCGCCCGTCGCGCGGTCGACCGTGTACGCCGACGCGGGCAGGGCGATGCCGTTGACCAGGACGCGGACGTCATCTGTCGCGCCGAGCGCCGCGCCGAGCGCCATGACCCCGGTGCCGTCCGCGTAGCCGGACCGCGCCCACGTCTTCAGGATGGCGACCGTCACGGCGGCGCCGAGGCGCGGCGTGAACGTCAGGGCGACCGTGTTCAGCGCCGTGTTGACGACGTAGCGGCTCGGATCGAGCAGCGCGCCGTCGACGGTCACGCTGACCGCGTCGGCCGGGATCGGCAGGTCGCCGTCGCCGATGTCCGTCGCGAGATGGAGCACGTCGTCGTAGGCACCCTGGGTGTCGAGCACGAGGAAGCCCTCGGTCGCGGCGGCGAGCGAGACCGTGACGGTGTCGTTGCCCAGGCCGGTGTTGAGTGAGGTGATCTCGCGCACGCCCGTCCGCTTGTGCGTGCCGTCGACGCGGATGGTGTCGGCCCCGAAGCCCGTCCAGATCGAGATGCCGTCCGCGAAGTTCCCCGTCGCCGCGGCGCGGTAGCTGATCGCGCCGTGGGCGAGGCCCACGACGAAGACCTCCGCCTGCGAGGAGACGGCGGCGTCACGGGCCGACGCGGCGGCGAACGAGCGGGTGATGAGGACGTTCGGGTCGCCGGCGCCGGCGGCTTCGTCGCTGATCATCAGCGTCTGGCGGCCGCTGCCGGCGTCGAGGTTCAGCGTGCCGGCGATCTGGTCGAGGTCCCCGGCCAGGTAGTCGGGATGCCCGTCGATCGGCACGTCGGCCTTCGAGGAGATGTAGATGCGGTCGTCGCCGGCGCCGGTCGAGAGGTTGGTGACGGCCGAGGTCCCGCGGACGTTCATGACGTCGTTGCCGCTGCCGAGCGAGAGGTTGAGCGTCTCGACGCCGTAGTAGTTGACGCCGTCGAGCCGCGCCACGTCGGTGGCCGCGGCGCCCGCGCCGATCGCCGTCAGCGCGGGGCTGGACGGGCCCTGACGCTCGCCGCGCAGGCCGATCAGGTAGTCGCCGCCCGCCTGCCACACGAAGACGCTCTGCGCGCAGCTCGTCGTCTGCTGCGTGCCGCAGGACGAGGCGTTCGGGAAGAGCAGCGACTGCAGGCCGGCCTCGACGTCCGCGCCGCTGGTGCCCACGGCGAATGTCTTCGCGCCCACGCCCGCGAGCGTGATCGTGAAGCTCGTCGCCCCGCTCTCGGGATGGACCGAGTACAGGCGGTCGATCCCCGTCCGGGCGACCATGTCGAGGCCGGTCAGCGAGGTCTGCGTCAGCCGGCCCAGGTCGTTCTTCGTGTCGGCCGAGTCGTCGAGCGAGACCGTGTCCTGCCCGGCGCCGCCGTCGATGGCCAGGAGGGCGGTCAGCGCGTCGAGCAGGCCCGGGCCGGCGAGGCCGGCGGTCGTCCCGACGAGGACGCGATCGTTCCCGGCGCCGCCGTCGATGAGGGTGTGCCCGGCGATCGTGCGGATCTTGATCACGTCGTCGCCCGCGCCGCCCGTGACGGTCGTCGTCCCGCCGTGGGTCGTCTCGATCGTGAAGTCGTCGTTGCCGTACCCGAGGTGGATGTTGAGCGCCTCGAGGCCGTCGTAGACGATCCCGCCCGGCAGGACGCGCCCGGAGACCAGGTGGTCCGGCGCCATGCCGAGGCCCGTGAGCCGGGTCGCGGTGAGGTTGCCGACGTCCGCGGCGGGGCTGTCCTCGTTGTGGACGTTGAGCGTGTCGACCTGGTTGCCCTCGACCGCGTTCACCGAGGGGTCGGTCGCCGGCATCGGCGTCGACGAGGACTCGCCCGGGAGCACGACCGGCTTGTAGCTCGACAGCGTGAGGTCGGCGAGCGGTGCCGGGTCGTCGCCGCCCGACACGAACAGCGGCCCCTGGATCAGGTCGGTGCGCCGGGCGAGCTGCGGGAAGGACTGGAAGTCCGAGCCGTCCACCGAGGTGTCGTCGACCGCCGTGACCGTCACGGTGATCGCCGACCAGTCGGCCGCCGTGAACGTCAGGGCGAGCGAGCCGTCGGACTGCAGCGCGGCGCGCGGGCTACTGGTCGACACGGCGACCTGGATCTGCCAGCCGTTGTTGTTGAAGGTCAGTGTGGGCCGGACGTGAACGGTCACGGTCTCGCCCGTGCCCGGGGCCTGGGAGAGCCCGACGGTGTAGGAGTCGGTCTCGCCGCCCTCGACCACCCGGGTACTGCCGTTGCTCTGGGTGATGATCACGTCGCGGTTGTCGCTGTCGGCGACCAGCACCGAGACGCGCGCCACGTCCACGCCGGGCAGGCCCAGGATCGCGAACTGGCTCGTGGCGTCGATCGCGCCCCACGGATCGGTGACGGTGATCGAGGACCCCGTGTTCGACGCGATCGTCCGGTACTGGCCGGCGCCCGTGCCCGCGACGATCCGGACCAGGCCACCGCTCAGCAGGCTGGGCAGGGTGCCCGGGCCGTTGATCGTGAACGTCCGCTTGTCGGCGCTGACCGCGGCGACGGCGCCCGTCGGCGGCTGATTGGTCACCGGGGCGACGTAGCCCGTGATCAGGAACGTGCTGTCGGTCCCGGGCAGCGTGTCCCAGTCGCTCTGCACCACCACGGTCGAGCCCATGACCTGGTCGAGGTAGCGGACCTGGCCCGCGCCGGTGCCCGCCACGATCCGGACGAGGTAGCCGCGCAGCGCGGTCCCGTCCGGGAGCACGCTCGGCGCGACGGTGAACTCGTCGGCGCGGCCCGTCGTGCCGGAGACCGTGCCGGTGTAGCTGCCGCCGGCCTGGGCGACGGTCGTGGTGATGCCCGCGTAGTGGAAGCCCTGCACCACGCCGTCGTGCACGCCGGCGACGGTGATCGTGCGCACGACGCCCCAGTCGGCGGTCGTGAACGTGAGCCGCAGCGACCCGTTGACGACCTGCGCGCCCGGTGCGGTGCTCGAGAGCGAGATGCCCGCGTCGGGAGTGAGGGTGACGACGACGGTCGCGACCGGGGCGTGCGTCAGGCGGATGGTGTAGGTCGCCGTGCCGCCCTCGATGACCTGGACGCCGCCGGCCGGGGTGTCGATCGCCACGCCGAGCGCCTCGTCGTCGACCACACGCACCGGGATGAACGGCACCTGCAGGCTGTCGTAGTCCGTGAGCGCCCACGTGCTGCCCGCGGCGGGGACCGTCGTCCAGGCCGCGGTCAGCGTCAGCGTGTCGGCGGTGTTGGAGAGGACGGTGCGGGTGGCATGGAAGCCCTGCGCGTCGGTGATCACGATCCGCGCGCCGGCGAGGCTGAGGCCCGCGAACGCCCCGGTCGAGGTCAGCGTGCTCGCGCCGCCGCCCGTCACCGTGCCGGTCTTGGTCGTCCCCAGCACCTGGACGAGGAGGGGCACGACCTGCTCGCCCTCGGAGGCCTGGTCGTACGCCGCACGGACGCGGATCGTCTGCGCGGTCCCCCAGTTCGCGCTCGTGAAGACGAGCGTGACCGTCGACGTCCACTTGGTGCCGTCCCAGAGCTCGAGGGACTGCGAGCCGATGGCGGCGTCGGACGGCGAGCTCGGCGGGACGGAGATGCGCACGCTCACCGTCGACTCGAACGGGGCGTGGGCGAGCCGGACGCCGAAGGCGGACTCGCTGGAGTTGTCGCCGGTCTCGGTCACCGTCAGCTGCGGGCCGCCTACCGGGGTCACGACCACGCCCGCGGCGTCGTTGTCGACGATCTCGGTGGCGATCCCGTCGACGGGCACGCCGTTCCAGGCGCCGGTGCTGCTCTCGACGTCGTGCGCGACCAGGCCGGAGTGACCCGTCAGGTCGTTGGACTGGACCGGCCCGGCGTGGTCGGCGACGTTGATGGTGTCGCTGCCGAGGCCGCCGTAGATCTGGGTCTCGACGTTCGGGTCCGTCGAGAGGACGAAGAACGTGTCGTTGCCCTCCAGACCCTCGACGACGAGCTTCTCGACGTTGATGAACGAGATGAACCGCCCGGCCCCGAAGACGCCGTCCTTGGTGATGACGAAGGTGTCGGCGGCCTCGGTGCCGACGACGATGACGGTGTCGAAGCCGTCCCCGCCGTTGATCGAGACCGGAGCGTTCTGGACGTACTGGATGAGGTCGCGGCCCTCGCCTCCCGTGACGACCGTGTTGTCGTCGGTCGACACGAACGTGCGGACCACGAACGTGTCGTCGCCTGCCTCGCCGTTGAGCTGGAGGCTCGAGACGTTGTGGAAGACGTCGAAGTAGTCGTCGCCGGTGCCGCCGTTGATGATCGCGGGAGCCGAGACGCCGTTGGAGAGCTTGCCGCGCGTGGTGTTCGAGAAGTCCGTCGCGGGGATGTCGACGGCGGCCTGGTTGTAAAGCTGGCCGATCGAGAACGAGTCGTTGCCCGACCCGCCGTTGACCACGAGCGCCGTGCTGGTGTCGTCGAGCGCGAACGCGTCGTCGCCGGCCAGGCCGTTGACGCTCAGGGCGCTGATGCCCGCCGTGTAGAGCACCTTCTCGACGTGCGTGTAACCCGTCGCCGTCTTGGCGGTCAGGTTCGCCACGAGGCCCTTGCGCAGCAGGAACTGGTCGGCGCCGGCGGTGCCGTTGACCGTGAGGACGTTCGCCGAGCCCGGTTCGCCCGGATCGAGGACCGAGACGACCGAGTCGCCGGACCCGAAGACCGTGACCGCGTAGGTGTCGGAGTTCGCGCCGCCGTCGAACGTGAGCTGGCCGGTCAGGCGGTTCGCCGCGTCCGGCAGCGTCGTCAGCGCGTTGAAGGTCAGGAAGTCGTCGCCCGCCTGGCCGTTGACGGTGGTCGGACCGCCCGTCGTCTCGACGAACACCGCATCCGAGCCGTCGCCGGCCGAGATCGCGGTCGTGCCGGCCAGCGTCGAGTCGACGTCGACCACGTCGTCGCCGTGCCCGAGGCCGGCGGTCAGCGACTCGAAGCCGCCGTAGCCGACGCGGCCGTCGGTCATCTGCGTCACCGTCGCTGTGACCGAGCCGGTCTGCGCGGCGAGGCCGACCGGGGTGAGCGTGAGCGCCTTGGCGCGGCCGGCCGCTCCGGCGAGCGCGCCGCGGTAGCTGACGACCCAGCGCGTCCCGGCCTGGGTGACCGCCACGTTGCCCGCGCCGAGGATCGTCTCGAGCGCCGCCTGCATCTTGTCCGCGCTCGTGTTCCAGTCGAGTTGCAGCGTCGTCGCGCCGCCGGCGGTCAGCGTGAAGCGGCCGGAGACGGCGTTGGCGACGGTGATGACCTGCACGAGGTCCGACGGCGCGGCCGCGCCGTTGAGGGTCATGCCCAGGCCCGCGACGGTGGCCGCCGTCAGCACGCCGATCTGGCCGGCGGTATCGCCCGTATCGTCGAGGCCGATCGAGTCGGTCCCCGCGCCGCCGGTCAGCGCCAGGCTGGACGCGATGCCCGCGAGCTTGCCGGCGGTGCTCGGCGCGTTCGTGCCGATCGTCAGCGTGTCGTTGCCCGCGCCCGCGTCCACGGTGGTGGGGCCGTCGATGGTCTGGATCGCGATGGCGTCCGCCCCGTTGCCGCCGGTCAGCGCCGTCGTGCGGGCCGAGCCGAGGTGCGTGCTCTGGACGACGAAGGTGTCGCCGCCCGAGCCGAGCGCGATCGCCAGCGACTCGAACGCGCCGTAGCCGATGCCGCTCTTGGTGGCCAGCCCGCCGACCCGGTTGTAGGTGAGCGTGCCGCTCTTGGCGATGGTGCTCGCGCCGTCGTCGACCGTCAGCGCGTCCTGCCCCGGGCCCCCGTCGACCGCCAGGTCGCCCTGCAGGAGATCCACCTTGCCGCCGCTGTTGGTCAGCACGCCGCCGGCGGCGATCGCGGCGTTGCTGCCTGCGGCCACGCGATCGAGGCCCGTACCGCCGAAGACGGTCGTGTCGATGTTCGTGGAGCGCAGCGCCACGACGTCCGAGCCGTCGAGGGCGTGCAGCGCGAGACGCTCGACGTTGGTCCAGGCGACGGTCCCTGCCGTCGGCGACGCGAGCGCCCCGAACGTCAGCTTGCCCGTGTCGAGTGCGAGCGCGTCGGCGTCGAGCGTGCCGATGACGACGAGTGCGTCGGTGCCGGTCGTCCCCGAGTCGTTGATGGTCACGGAGTGCAGGCCGCGGAGGTTCACCACGTAGACCTCGTCGCCGCCGGTCGCGCTGCCCTGGTTGTCGAGCGTCGCGTCGCCCGTCCACGCCAGCACGTCGCGCTGCACGCCGCCGATCGTGATCTTGCCGTCGAGGTCGCCGACGACGATCGTGTTGCGCCCGCTGCCGCCGGTCAGGATCGCCGTGCCGAACAGGCCGCCGAGGTCCTCGGCGACGGCACCGGCGCCCCAGCTGTCGCCCGTGAACGGCGAGAGCGGTGAGCCGTAGCCGTTGGTGAAGCCGCTCGCGACGCTGCCGGCGGCCGGCGGCGGGGTGACGTTCTGGATCTGGCCGACCACGAACAGGTTGTCGAACAGCCCCATGTCGCGGTCGAAGGTCTCCTTGAGGGTGTTGCGGCCGCCGGCGTCGCGGAAGGCGTCGAGCCCCTCGCCGCCCGTGAAGGTGTCGTCGCCGAGGCCGCCGTCGAGGATGTCGGCGAACGGCGAGCCGATCAGCGTGTCGTTGCCCGGCGTGCCGCGCAGCGCCGTGGGCGTGCCGGCGACGTAGTCGCCGCGCAGCTCGATGGCGATGGCGTCGCTCGTGACCCCGGAGGCGTCGAGCGTGTCGCTCCCGCCGAGGGCCTCGACGGCCAGCGTGTCGCCCTCGCCGCGGATGCTCTCGCCGATGCTCACGACGTAGGACGCCGCACCGCTGCGGGCCACGTCGAGCTTGCCGGTGCTCGTGTTGGTCGTCAGGCGGAACGTGTCGGACTGGCCGCCGCCGCGGATCAGGACCTTGTCGGCCGCGAAGTCGGGCGCCTCGACGGTGTTGGGCACCTGGCGGCTGACGGTGGTCGTCGTCCCGTCGGCGAGGGTGATCGTCTTGTTCTCGGTCCGGGTCCCGATGACGGTGATCGCGTGGCCCAGCTCGAGGTCGAGCGTGGCGAGGGCCGCGCCCTGGAGGTCGCCGACCACGAAGGTGTCCGCGCCGCCGCGGCCGTCGACGAGCAGGTGCTCGATGCCGTCGACCGCGCGTGACGTGCCCCCGAAGAGGATCGAGAGCTGGTGGCTCGTACCGCGCTCGAGGTCGATCGTCTCGGCGGCGCCGGTGGCGTAGAGCTGCAGCTCGTCGTCGGCGCCGGTGCCACCGTCGAGCGCGACCGGATCCGGCGTGTCGAGCACCACGACGATCTGGTCGTTCCCGTCGCCGCCGTCGATCGACGCCGCCGGACCCTCGAGGCGGTCGTCGCCGGCCCCGCCGTCGAGGACGTCGGCATGCGTGTTGCCGATGATCAGGTCGCCGCCGTCCTCGCCGTGCAGCGTCGCGGCACCCGTGCCCTGGTTGATCAGGTAGTCCTTGCCGGCACCGCCCCAGACCGTCACGGGCGACGAGCTGGTGACCTCGACCGAATCGTCGCACCCGCTGCCGCTCGGGCAACCCGAGCCGGCCGTGCGCAGGTCGCCGTAGAGCTGCGACGCGGCGTTGGAGCCGGCGTAGTTGATGACGTCGCCGCCGTCGCCGCCCGAGAGGACGACCGGGATCAGCACGCCCTGCGCGACGGTCACCTGGTCGCTGCCCGCCCCGAAGTCGCCCACGATGCTCTTGACGCCGTCGAAGGTGCTCGAGCGCCCGAACGCCGTCACCTTGATGCTGGCGCCCGTCGCGTCGCCTCCGACCTGCTCGACGAGGTAGCTCTCGTCGATCTGACCGTCGCCGATGCCGCGGTCGTGCGCCGTGTCGCCGACGTTGAGCGTCAGCTGCCCCGTCGTGGTGTCCAGGTAGGCGAGGTGGATCGGCTTGGGGAGCTGGAGGTAGCCGATCGTGAAGTGCGCGGTCTTGGAGATCGAGAAGAGCCCGAGGTCGATCTCGACCGTGGCGCTGAGCTCGATCTTGGCGCTGCCGCCGCCGTCGGCGTTGGAGACGCTGGCGCTGAACCCGAGCCCGACGCCGACGAGCGTGATGCCGAAGATGCGGACCTGGACCTTCGCGAAGCCGCTGATGCCGAGGTCGATGATCCCCGAGGTCGTGTCGACGTGCGACCACACGTGCACGGTGAAGGTCCCGATCAGCCCGAACGAGTGGCTGCCCAGCACCATCTCGCCGCTGATCTGCACGTCGAAGTTGCCGTTCGAGTCGAGGAAGATGACTCCGCTGAGCGTGGCGATGCCGAAGAAGCTGATGTCGGCGTTGGCGCGCAGGCTCCAGTTCGAGCCCACGACGTTGATCGCGAAGCCGGCGTCGAGCTTGAGAACCTTGAGCAGCTCGATGTGGCCCGAGACGTCGAGCACGAAGGAGTGGGCGACGAGGCCGAGCTTCGTGCTGTTCGTCGTGTTGAGGCCGAGCGTGCCGCTCGCGTCGATCGTGAAGATGTCGCCGTCGGCGGTGGCGTGGACCGACAGCTTCATGGCGAAGCCGGGGTCAGACAGGCCGAGGAAGGCGCCGCCGTCGGCGCGGAACTGCAGCGGCCCGAGGTCGAAGCCGAGCGCGAACAGCAGCTGGAAGCCCGTGGTGCTGACGGTGATGTCGAGCGTGCCGTGCCCGCTGGCGCCGAGCAGCATGATCGTCCCGCCGAGGTGCAGCAGCAGCCCCGGGTCGACGGCCGTGGTCCCGATCGTGTCGGTGTGGCCGGTCGTGTTGAGCGCGATGACCAGGTCGGCGTTGAAGCCCAGGCCGGCGCCGCCGAAGCTGGTGCCGAGCGCGCTGGCGGAGATGCTCACGCGGGCGACGAGGCCGGCGGAGGTGACCTTGAAGCCGCTGTCGGTGACCTTGATCGAACCCAGCGGGCCGAGCGCGAGCGACGCGTTGAGCGTGAGGGCGATCGACGTGTCGGTGACGTCGAACTTCACGCCGCCGCTGAAGTCGAGGACCTTGCCCACGATCAGGTGGCCGGAGAAGAGCAGGTGGACGCCCGGGTCCACCCAAGCCGCCGTGACGACGAGGTTGCCGGCGGCGTCGTGCTGGAAGCCGCCGAACTGCCCGCCGGTCTCGACCGTGGCGAACGTCTGCACCTCCTTCGCCGCGCCGAACGTGTTGATCTCGGCGAGGAACTGGCCGTTGAAGGACACGCCCGGGATCGAGTTCGAGCCGAGCTGCAGCGACACGCGACCGACGACGCCGGTGTTCTCCGGATGCGCGACGTCGATGAAGACGTCGAGGTTCAGCGTGCCCGAGAGCGCGCCCAGGTACTTGACCTGGGCGCCGACCGCGCCCGTGATCGAGAGGTACGCGCCCGCGGCCGAGCCCGCGGCGGTGATCGAGATGAAGCCGTCCAGCGCCACGGGGCCGAGGTGGATCGTCGCTCGGATGCTGGCCTGCACGTAGACCTCGCCGCCGGGCGGCGCGTTCGCGCGGCGGTTGCCGTCGATGCCCGGCGCGGCGCCGTAGACCGTGATCTGCGTGGGGTCTCCGGGCGCCAGCAGCGGCAGGAAGGCGTCGGGGATCTGGAACGTCTGGTCCTGCATCGTCGTGTTGAACATCACCGAGACGCTGCCGGAGATCTGGAAGTCCCCGATGCTCGCGGGCAGGCCGACGCCCGCCGACGCACCGATCTTGAAGACGCCGGCCACGCCCGGGTTGCGGCCGTCGAGCCCGGTGGAGATCATGATCAGGCCCGAGGTGTCGCCGTAGGTCAGCTGCGCGTCCCCGATGCCGAACGACAGCGAAGCCGTCTCGTAGAGCTGGATCTTGTCCGGGCTGAGCATCAGGTAGAAGCCGCCGGTCAACCGGATCAGGTCCGTGCTCTTGCCCGGTGCCTGGAGCGCGGCCTTGCCGGCGAGCTCGAGCGAGAACGAGAGCGGCGCGAGCGTGAACGTGCGCGTCGCAGTGGCGCCGTTGTCCCCGAGGCCCGGGAGCGTGAGCGTCTCGACATGCGCGGTCTGCGTGAGGTTGATCTGCAGCGTGCCCTTGCCGTAGAGGTCGATGCCGTAGGGCTTGAGCGCGGTGAAGTTGGTCTCGATCGTGGCGACCCCCCAGAACTGCGGCGCGTCGGAATGCTGGTTGCTCGTGTCCAGCACGAAGCGGCCGGACGTCGAGCCGACCGTCCCGAGCTTGATCAGGCTCATCTGGCCCGAGAAGGTGAGCGTGAAGACCTTGCGGGCCGTATCGATCTCGAGCGTGACGTCGGCCTTGATCTCCAGCAGCGGGTCCTGCGTGAAGCCCGCCGCTTCGAGCCGGATGCCGCCCGAGAGCTCGATGTAGAACGACTGCGCCTGCGCGATCACGTCGAACGACTCGGCGGCGGCGGCAGCGGCATTGCCGGCGGTGTCGGTCCAGCTGCCGGCGGCGACCGCCGCGTCGACCGTGCCGGCGGTGAACTTGCCCGCGTAGAGGAAGCGCCACGTGGTCGCGTCGATCTGGACCGCCTTGACCGCATCCCGCGTGAGCCCGGTCGCCCCGGGGCCGGCGAGCGTCAGCTCGGTGCCGTCGATCGTGCTCGCCTTGACCGCGGACCCCGTGGTCGGCGTGAAGGCGACGTCGACGTAGGTGCCGCTCGTCACCGGGGACCCGGCCGTCGCGTCGCTCGCCGCCGAGGTCGTGCCGGCCAGGCTCTTCCAGGACCCGGCGACGACCGCGACGGTCAGCGTGCCGCTCTTGTAGCCCGTGAAGAAGTAGCGGTACTTCGACGCGGCGGCGTCGACGAGGACCCCGCGGCCGTCGACGGCGATGGCGTCGCCGCTCGCGGCGCTGACGGTGATCTCCGAGGCGGTGTCGGTGATCGTCGTGGCGTCGACGGCCTGCCCGGCGATCGGCGCGAAGGTGACGTCGACCCAGCCGCGGCCGTTGATGGCGTCCAGCCCGACGCGGTCGCCGTTGGCCGGGTCGGCGAGCTGCGCCGTCGCCTGCTCGACGCGGAAGATCTCCGTCTCGGCGAGGTTGGTCCGTCCGGCGCTGTCGGCGAACGAGCCGGCGGCGAAGGTCGCGGTGTAGGTGCCGGCCGCCAGCTGGCCGGTGAAGGCGTAGCGCCAGGTGCTCGAGCTGCCGACGCGGACGGGGGTGGCGAGGGCGATCGTGGCGCCGCCCGGGCCTGCGAGCGAGAGCTCGCCCCCGGCGATCGACGCGGGGTCGATGGCCGCGCCGCTCGTCGGCCGGAACGTGACCTCGAGGTAGCCCGCGGCGTTGATCGTGTCGCGGCCGACGGAGGCGCCGCCCAGGGTGACCGTCGTCGGCTGGCCGTCGGTGCCGGTCACCGTGCGGGTCAGGTCGGCCGTCGTCCCGAGCACGGTGAAGCTCTGCGTGGAGTCGTAGCCGGCCGGGGGTCCGCGGCTGTCGGCGAACTTGCTGTGATCGAAGGTCAGCGTGACCGTGCCCGGCCGGAAGTCGGTGCCGGCGAGCAGGAACCGCCACGTGTTCGCGGAGACCTGGATCGCCGCGTCTCCGCCGCTCCACAGGCTGATGCCCGAGCCGCCGAAGCCGCTGAGGGCGAACTCGTTGCCGTCGATCGTGCCCGGGTCGAGCGTCTGACCGACGGCGGCCTGGAAGCGGACGTCGACGAAGGAGCGGTGGTTCGTGTCGCCGAGGTCGCCGAGGTCCGCAGTGGCACCGCCCTGCGTCCCGCCGGATGCGCCCGTGTAGGAGACGCCGTCCGTGTGGTTCGCGCCATCTCGCAGCACGACCGGGGTGATCGTCACCGACGTGGTGGCGATCGCGCCGGCGGGCAGCGTGAGGAACACGGGGACGTCGAACTGGTTCGTGCTCCCGACGCGGGTCACGTCGCGCGACTCGTCGAGCGTGACGATCCACGGGGTCCCGGCGGCAGTGGTCAGCTGGACGCCCGGGGCGCCGTCGCCGGTGTCGGCGTCGGCGAAGTCGGGCGCGGCGTCGAGCACCGAGGCCGGGTCGAGCGTCAGCCCCGCGGGATCGCTGAACGTGACGCGCATCGTCGCGGCGACCGGATCGGTTCCGGACACGGTCAGCGTCACCGGCGCCACCGTCGGCTGGGCGAGGGTGTCGACCGACCAGGTGTCGGCCAGCATCGTCAGCGTGACGTGCCCCGTGCCGGTGGGCGCGAACTGCCCGGTGATCCAGTAGCGGTAGGTGACGGTCGTGGTCGTGCTGCTCAGGCGCACCGGCGCGCGGGCGGCGTCGAGCGCGGCCGAGCCGAGGCCCGCGCCTCCGAGCCTGAACTCGGGCGCGAGGTCGGTGATCGAGGCATCGTCGATCGTGCCCGCGCCCGTCGGGCCGGTCGGCTGGACGAACGTGACGTCGATCCAGTTGCGGTCGTTGAGCGTGGTGACGTCGATCTGGCCGTCCGCGCCCGGGTCGGCGAGCACGGCGGTCGTGCCGGTCACGGTGATCCGCAGCGTGGCGTCCGCGTTCTGGGCGCCGGCGGTGTCCTTGAACGCGCCGGACGTGAAGTGGACGGCGATCTCGCCGAGCGGCCACGGGTCGGCGCCGACCGCGTAGCGGAACCGGTTGGTGCCCGTCTGCTGGATCGCGGCGATCAGCAGCGCGGTGCCCGTCAGGCCGCCGGCGTCCTCGGAGGCGAGGATGGTGACCTTGCCCTTCGTCGTCGTCCCGGTGACCAGCGTCTCGTGGCCGGCGGTCCCGCCTTCGAGCACGAGCGGGACCGTCTCGTCGCCCGTGTCGAGCGAGACGGTGAGCATCGCGTCGGGGCTCGCTGCCGTGACGGTCCGCGACGTCCCGGCGTGCGCGACGCCCAGGTAGGTGTAGGCGCCCTGGCTGAGGGCGAACTCGGGCGTCGTGTCGAGCAGCTGGGCGTAGTCGAGCGTGCTGCCCGGCGCCGGCGAGTAGACGACCTCCACGTAGCGGGTACCGGTCCCCGAGTCCGCGACGCCCTGGTCGACCGAGCCCCCGCCGGCGCCCGGGGTCACCAGCTGGACCGTCGGCGCACCGCCCGCGCCGCCGGTCGGGACGACGCCCTCGTGGGAGAACGTGACGTTCTGGCTGGACGAGTTGCGGAAGCCCATCGTCAGCTTGCCGTAGACCGTGAGCAGGCGAACCTGATCGGGGACGTCGGCGAGGAACAACACGGTGACGCTCCCGCTCGTGACCTTGGAGAGATCCGCGTAGAGGCGGGCGCTGATCGACACCGAGTTGGCCAGGAAGTTGAGCGTGCCGACGATCAGGAACTTGCCGTCGGTGGAGAGCTTGATCGTCACGAGGCCGTTGAAGAGCTGCTGCGAGGTGTAGATGGAGTAGATCCGCGCCGAGCCGGTGATCGTCATCGGCGCCGTGAAGGCCGCCGCGAAGCCGCCGAGCTCCGGATGCGCCGCGATCGTCTGCGCCTGCAGCGCGACCTGCTGCTGCAGCGACGCCATCCACTGGTCGGCGGTCAGGTTCGTCGGCAGGCCGAGCGTCGGCGAGCGCAGCTGCAGCGGATCGTCGAGCGACGGCAGCGACTTGAAGAACTCGACGCCCGCCGAGAAGTCGTTGATGGTCAGCCCGGTCGTCGGCTCGAGCAGCACGCCGCCGGGCACCTCGATGTTGATGAACGCCTGCAGCGGCCCGAGCTCCGAGAGCCCGACGCGGATCGTGAAGCCGGCCATGCCGGCCATCGAGAAGCCGCCCTGGAGGCCGAGCCAGAACACGCGCTTGTACACCGGGGTCGTGGTGTCGAAGGTGCCGATGATGTGGTAGCTCGAGTCGAGCTTGAGGATGCCGCCGACGAGCCCGGCGTCGATCTCGCCGCCGAACATGGCGCCCTTGACGGTCACGCCGATCGAGTCGATCCCGATGACCGGGAACTTGCCCTGGGCGAGCAGCGACGGCTGGATGCGGATGCCGACCACCGAGCCGCTGAACTGCAGCCCCGAGACGCCCTGGAGCGCGCTGACGCTCGCAGACAGCGTGAGCACGAAGTCCTCGGGATGGTTCTCGACGTCGGCCCACTGGACGCCGATGGCGTCGATCTGGATCGGCAGGAACTTCGGCCACGCGAACGAGTCGCCGGTGGCCGAGCCCACGCCGACGAACACACCGAAGCCGGGCTTGGCCTTGAAGGCGCCGTTGCCGAGGAAGGAGAAGTTCCGCGCCTCGCCCGTCAGCTCCAGCGAGCCGACCTTGATCTTCGCCCCGACGGCGGCGAAGGCCACCAGGTCCTGCGTATCGGTCGCGCCGGTGTCGATCGTGAAGTCGCGCGCCGTGATCGTGACGTAGCCGCCGAGGTCGACGGCCATCGTGTCGACCTTGAAGCGGAACGCCGAGACCTTTCCGGCGGAGAACTGGAGCTCGAGGTGGATCGCCTCGGTGTTGTCGGAGCCGTCGGCGTTCTTGTCGTCGGCCGTCTGGCGATCGGAGATCGTCGCCGAGAACGGCTTGCCCGGGTTGAAGCGCACCCCGCCGGAGGCGACGTAGATCGAGCCGTTGAACGTCGGGAACGGGTTGGCCGAGTCGAAGGCGACGTCGAAGTTCTTGACCCCGATCCGGATGTCGTCGAACTCGAGCAGGTTGCCGAAGGAGATCTTCGGGTCGCTCGTGGTCTGCGTGAGCTGGCCGGTGGTCGCCGGCGAGCTCACGCCGAAGGCCAGCTCCGCGCTGCCGATCGAGAGCCCGTTCTGGCGGACCACCAGGCCAGGATCGCCGTTGGACGGCGCGATCGTGCCGCGGACGCCGAAGCTCGGGAACGTGATCGTGGCGCGCTCGACGCGGAGCAGCTCCTGGCTTGAGTCGCCGGCCGGGTCGTAGGCGACCGCCACGCCGTCGGCCGTGAGGTCGGCGACGCCGGGGATGTGGCCCTCGAGCGAGGCGACGCGCAGCGAGAACTTGCCCGGCACGTTGATGCGGACGTTCCCGCTGAGCAGGCCGAAGGCGTCCACGGCGATGTCGAAGGTGCCGAGCACGCCGATCAGGTCGACGGACATGCCGCTGTCGCTCTGCTGCGCCGTCGGCGCCGTGGCCGGGGTCCCCGTGCCGCCCTGCAGCGGGCTGCGGGCGCCGAAGTTCAGCGACGCGTGCTGCACGCCGACGGCGATCGACAGCACGAGCATGCCGTCCTTGAAGCCGACGTCGGCGAGGCCGATGCTCGGACCCTGGAGGGTCAGCGGCCCAAGCGAAAGGGGCTTGCTCGTGGGCGTGGCGCCCGGGGCGAGCGGGTTCAGCGTGAAGCTCTGGGTGACGCCCTTGAGGTTGGCGGTCCCCGCCTTCGTCTTGAAGCCGGCGCCGACCGCGACGTTCGTCGGGTCGAGGAAGGTGACGGTCACGTCGCCAGCGGTGAACAGGTCGATCGCGTTGGTCGCGTCCTTGTCCTTGAGGTAGTACCGGTAGGTGACCGAGGTGGCGTCGTCGGCCGTTCCGGCGATCAGCAGCGGCGATCCGACGATGACCGGCGCGCCGCTCGTGTCGAGTGCGACGTCGGCCAGCCCCGGGCCGGCGAGCGTGAACTCGGGACCGGCGTCGGTGATCGTCGACTTGTCGATCGGCGAGCCGTCGAGGCTCTGGTAGCTCACGTCGATGTAGCGGCGCGCGTTGAGCGTGTCGGCGGTGATCGTCTCGCCCCCGGCCGGGCTCACGAGCTGGGCCACGGGACCCGGCTTGCCGGTGCCCGAGAGGTAGATGCGCTCGCTCCCCGCCGCGTTCGTGACGCCGCCCTTGTCGGCGAACGAGCCGGCCTTGAAGGCGACGTTCAGCACGCCGTCGGTGAGCGGCGACGTGACCGCGTAGGACCAGGTGTTGGCCTTGCCGGCGACGGCCGTCGGGGTGCCGACGGTCACGGCCTGCCCGTTGAGGGTCACGATCAGCTCGTCGCCCTTGATGGTCGCCGCGTCGATGCCCACGCCGCTCAGGTCGGTGAAGGTGACGTCGATGTGCGTGACCGCGCCGGGCATCAGCACGGCTCCGCTGAGCGGCGCGGCGAGGTGGGCCACCGGCAGGGCGATCGGCGGCGCTGCTCCGGTCGACGTCGCCGAGCCGCCGGTCGTCGGCGTCGTGCCCGCACCCGTCGGGATGTCGAGGCCGACGGCGCCGAAGAGCTCGAAGCCCGTGACCTTGAAGTTCACGAGATGGAAGCCGGTGACCGGCGCGATCGTGAAGCTCGCGCTGCCGCTGATCTGGAACACGTCGGTGCCGGAGATCTGGATGCCGACCAGCGTGTTGGCCAGCGTCAGGTCGAGGGTGCCGTCGGGGCGGCGCGTCAGGACGAGGGTGCCGGCGATGTCGAGCACGTGGGCGACGCCGATGTGGACGTTGCCGGCGATGAACGAGAAGGCGCCCGCGTCGAGCGCGATCGTGCCGCTGCCGCCGGAGCCGTCCGGGATCGTGTGCGGCGCGGTGTCCGTGTTGACCCGGAAGCTGACCGTGCCCGAGACGTCGAGGCCGTCGAGCCCGACGAGCTGCAGCGCGCCCGTGGCGTAGAGCGCGTAGGGCCGCGGCGACGTGCTCCCGTAGCGCTGCACGACGATCGTCGCGTTTGAGAGCAGGACGCCGATCGTGCCCGGCCGGACGCTGCCGTCGTCGAGCTTGAAGCTGCCGGGCTCGCCGGTCGCCGCGTCGATCTCGGTGTGGCCGACGAAGATCTCGACGGCGGTGGCGGTCGCCGTGTCGCCGGCGAACTTGAAGTTGCCGCGGACCTGCAGGATGCCGCCGAAGTCGAAGGCGACGTCGGTCAGGTCGAAGGAGAACGTCGGCGAGGCCGGCAGCTTCACGGTCAGCGTCGTCGCGCCGATCGTCACCGTCTCGTTGACGTTGGTGTTGGTCGTGTTGAACGAGATGCCGACGGTGGCCTGCGCCGAGAAGCTGCCGACGGATGTCGCGATCCGCCCGCTGATCGTCCCCGCGATGCCCGTCTTGGCGCCCGAGTAGACGAACAGCGCGCCCTGGCCGCCGGTGACGCCCGGGTTGGTGGACATGCCGGGCAGCGTCTCGGAGGTGGCGATCGACACGTTGACGCCCGCGACGCGCGTGACGGTGACACCGTTGGACGTCACGCGGTCGAAGGCGAAGTCGCCGCGCAGGCCGACGCCGTCGACGGTGATCACGGTGTCGAGCGCGAGCGCGCGGACGAACGGTCCGGCCTGCAGCTTGAGCCCCGTGACGTTGGCGACGATCGGCGCCTGGTCGCCGTTCTGCGCCCACGTCACGGTGTAGGCGGCGCCCGCCTGCGTGACCGCGACGTGCCCGCTGCCTGCGCTCCCGTAGAGCGCCTCGATCGCGGACTGCAGCGCGCTCGCGCTCGGTGCCGTGAGCGAGCGCGTCACCTCGGCGGCGTCGATGCGCCCGTTGCGGTTGACGTCGACCCCGAGCGTGAACGGCGCGGAGCCGGACCCGAGCGTGATCGTCTGGACCTCGGTCGCCGCGGCCCCGCCCTGGCGCGTCGTGGCGATGGCGACGTCGCCGCCGGTGAAGGCGAAGACCTCGTCGACCGCCGTGCCGAGCGTGTTGAACTGGATCGTGACGGTCGAGCCGAGCGTCGCGTTGAGCCGCTGCTGGAGCTCGGTCGTCAGCGCGATGTGCCCCGAGAGCTCGCCCGCGACGCCCTGCGGGGTCACGAGGACGGCGCCGGCGCCGGAGTCCAGCGTCACGCCCTCGTGCGTGCCGGCGTCGCCGAGGAACAGCCCGGCCTCGGTGAAGGCGATGCGCACGATCTTGGTGCCGGCCGCGGTGGTCTGCTGCTGGAACGAGAAGACGCCCGACAGGGTCTGCCCGAAGACGGTGACGCTGATCGGGTGCCCCGGCGTACCCGCCTGGACGAGCAGGCCGGGCGCGACGGTGGCGCCGCCGGCCGTCTGCGCCGTCGCGGCCGTGTTGAGGTCCAGCGCGAGCGTGAAGCCGGTGCCGAACGAGAGGTAGGAGGACAGCTGGGCGCTGGGCTGGATCGTGGCCACGAGGTGGGCCGCGATGCCGGCGTTCGTGACCTGCAGCGCGCCGGAGGCGACCGTCACCGTGAGAAACGGCGTGGACCCGCTGCCGAGCACGAGGACCAGGTTGGTGGCGGTGATGGCGACCGCGGTCGGCGACTTCGAGAAGGAGAGATCGCCCGTGAGCGTCTGGCCGAAGGCCGTCAGGGATACGCCGGTGCCCGAGACGAGCACTGACTGCCTCGCGAGCGCGCCCTGGTCGGCCGTGGTGGTGTTGACCGCGACGGCGAAGGTGCCCGAGACATGGACGCCGGGAACGTCGACGGCGACGTCGGCGGTCAGGCTCCCGTAGACGCCGCCCGGCGTCGTGCCGCTCCTGCCCACGATCGTGAACGTCCCGTGGCCGCCCGAGACGACGGCGAAGTCGCGCTGCGCGCTGCCGATCCGCAGGCCGGCGTTGGCGACGGTGATGTGGGTCACGTCGGCGTCGGTAGCGTCGATGAACCCGTTCGCGCCGACGGGCCGGAGGTGCTCGAAGGTCAGGTCGGCCGTGATGCTCTGGCCGGCGAAGGTGACGGCGACGCCGTCGGCCTCGATCGACAGGTACGGGCCCGCAGGGAGCGTGAGCTGCTTGGTGACGCCGCCGACCGTGAACGTCTCGTCGACCGCGACGGCAACCACGTTGGACGTTCCCGTCACCGTCTGGCGCATCGCGTTGACGCGCACGGTCACGAGCTTGGTGGAGGCCATCGCGCCGGGCGTGAGGCTGATGGTCGCCGCCGCGGTGATCTGGCCGGCGAAGCCGTCGGGCGTCATCAGCAGCAGCGCGGTCCCGTCGGTGATCCGCAGCCCGACGTCGTCGGCGGTGGTCGACGTGTCGCCCTCGCTGCCGAAGAAGAGCCCGACGCCCGAGGCGGCGATCTTGACGATCGAGCGGTCGTCAGAGGTCCCGATCGCGTTGCCCGCGCCCGCGCTCGTGGAGCTCTCGAAGGAGAAGGCGCCCGTGAGGCTCTGGCCGAAGATCGTCGCCGCGGTCGTCAGCTCGACGCGCACGAAGCGGCCCGCCGGCAGCAGCTCCGACGCGAGCTGGACGGGCGCCGCGACGGTGTTGAAGCGCACCCGCACCGCGGTCGTGCCCAGCGAGAACGTGGAGCTGTCGAGGCCGTTGATCGCGATCGATGCGGCGATGTCGCCGCTGATGCCGGCGGCGGTGACGACCACCTCGGCGCTGTCGGTCGGGCCCTGCTGCACCGTGACGTTGACGCCCGCGGGATCGCCGAGGACCAGCTTGACGTTCTTCGCGTTGAGCCGCAGCGTGCGGCCCGTCGCGCTCGTCACCTGCTGGAAGGAGAGGTCGCCCGAGAGCGACTGGCCGAAGACGCTGAGCGCCACACCCGTGCCGCCGAGCTTGAGGTAGCCCGTCGTCGGGGAGGTGTCGAGCGAGAGCGTCAGCGCGCCGGAGAAGTCGACGCCGGGCACGTGGACGGCGACGGTTCCGGTCACCGACGCGGTCATGACCTTCGTCGCGCCGTTGATCGTGAGGCTGCCGGACCCGTTCGTGAGCGCCACGAGGGGCGTCGTCCCGTCGCCGAACGCGAAGGCGACGTTCGACGCGGCGATCGTCGTATCCGTCGGGCCCTGGTCGAGCGCGAAGGAGCCGCTGAGCGTCTGCCCGGCGACGCTCAGCCGTGCGCCGGTGACCGCGATCCGCAGGTAGGGCCCCGCCGCGAGGGCGAGCGTCACGGACCCGTCGCCGACGGCGATCGTCTCGGCGACGGGAGCGCCGGTGCGGTTGAGCGCGAGCGTGAAGGTCCCGGCCAGGTCGACGTCGGCGGGCAGGACGCCGCGCAGATCGGCCGATCCGGTGATCTGCGCGGCGAGCCCGGCGCTCGTGACGAGCAGCCCGCCGCTGAGGCCGTCGAGGACGCCGGTCAGCGACGGAGAGAGGTCGAGGTGGCCGCCGGAGAGCGCGAGGACGGTGCGCGCCTGCCCGAGGCTGTTGGTCGTCTGCTGCACGACGAACGACCCGCCGATCACCACCGTGCCGATCGTCAGCGTCACGCCGGTGCCCTCGATCCGGAGGAAGCGCCCGGCCGGGAGCCGCGTGCCGTCGGAGAGGACGACCGCGGTCGTCGCGCTGTTGAGCTGGAGGGCGAAGGCGCCGCCGAGCGTCACGCCCGAGCCGAACGACAGCGCCGTGGTGAGCGTGAGCGCGCCCGCGAGCCCGGCGTTCGTGATCAGCAGCGAGCCGTGCAGGTCGACCGTGCCGAGTCCGGCGAAGGTCATCGAGGCGGTCGGGACGTCGACGGTGACCACGCGTGAGCCGTCGGGCCGCGTCTGCTGGGCGAAGGTGAAGGATCCGCTCAGCGTCTGGCCCGCGACCGTGAGGACGACGTCGGTCGCGCTCACCTGCAGATGCTGCGTGGCGACGCGGGTGTCGAGGTCGAGCCCGAACGTGCCGTGGATGTCGACACCGGGGATCGCGAAGGCGACGTGGCCGGACAGCGTTCCGGTCACGCCCGTGGCGGCGATCATGAAGCTGCCGGTGCCCTCCGAGAGGGTCGCGACGGCGGTCGTCCCGTCCCCGAGGGCGAGCGCCACGTTGGCCGCCGAGATCGTCGTCTTGGCGTCCGAGCGGGTGAAGGTGAAGTCGCCGCGCAGCCGCTGACCGAAGACGTCGAGCGCCACGCCCGTGCCCTCGACGCGCAGGAAGGGCACGGCGGTCGCCGGCGTTCCGGTGCTCGCGGCGGCCGGCACGGAGAGCGTCTTGGACTCGCCGGCGATGGTCCAGGTCTCGTCCACGGCCGTGGTCCCGGTGTTGAAGGCGACCGTGAAGGTCCCCGTCAGGCTCACGGGCGCACCGGGGAGCGTGACCGACACCATCCCCCCGATCCGCCCGGCGAGCCCACCCGGCGTGACCAGCAGGAGGCCCTCGCCGGCCGTGAGCGCGACGCCGGCGCCCGGATCGCCGAGGGTGAGCGTGACGCCGGTCGCGGCGATCCGCACGTAATGCGGCGGCGTCGCCCCGGCCGGCGCCTGCGGGCTCAGCGGGCCGTCGATCTGCTCGAACGCGAAGGTGCCGTGCAGCGTCTGGCCCGCGATCGTCAGGTCCGCGCCGGCGGCCTGCACGCGCAGCGAGTGCGCCGGGATCGCCGGCGTGCCCACCGGGTCGAGGGTGAGGTTGCGCGGGTCCGCCGTGGTGTTGACCTGGACGCTGACCGGCAGCGACGAGCCGAAGTTGGGGACGCCCACGGTCACCGTGCCGCCGATGCGGCCGTAGACGCCCGCGCTCGTGAGCCCGATCGAGCCGCTCAGACCGCCGACGGTCACGATCCCGTCGCCGAGGGAGAGCGCGACAGAATGGAGGTCGATGCCCGTGACCTGGCCCGACGGGCCGTCGATCGTCACGTCGAAGCCGCCGTGCAGCACCTGGCCGCCGACGACCACGTCGATGTTCGTGGCCGAGACCTTCTTGGTGGTCTGCACGACCTCGGAGGTGCCGTCGCCGAGCGTGACCGAGGCGCCGGTCTCGTTGAAGTCCACGGCGAGCGTCGCGCTCAGCGTGATGCCGGTGAAGCCGACCAGCGTCGCCGTGCCGGAGACGTGCACGGCGTACTTGCCGCTCGAGTCCTTGGAGTACGCGTAGCTCGCGCCGTCGAAGAGGACGCCGCGCGCGTTCGGGTTGAGCGTCCCGTCGCTGAGCTTCGACGGCCCGAGGCCGACGAAGATGCGCGCCGTGCCGTAGCCCGAGCTCGGGTCGAGCGCCGCGGTCGCCTCGATCTCGACGAAGTTGCCGATGCGCAGCGAGAACTTGCCCGAGAAGGCGATGAAGTTGCTCGAGATGCGCTTCTCCGCGTCGGAGAAGACGATCGGGATGGTGACCCCGCCGACCGTGACCGACTCGTCCCAGGCCTTGGTCGTGGTGTTGATTCGCACCCCGACGCTCGCGTCGGCGTCGAAGCCGGTGATGGGCACCGAGACCTGCCCCGAGAGGGTGCCGGCCACGCCGTCGCTGCCGATCACGAAGGCGCCCTGGCCGTTCTTGATGCCGACGGTGTCGCCGCCGCTCGACGCGGTCAGGGACACGGTCACGTGGTCGAAGCCGATGCGCGAGAGCGGCTGGGCGGTCGCGGCGGCAACCTGGAAGCCACCCGGGTCCGCGACGAGCAGGTCGAGGTCCTGGTCGGTGTCGACGTTGGCGACGGCGAGCGCGACGGCGGTGCTCGTGCCGTTGGCCACGTCGACCCCGTCCTTGAAGCCGAGCGTCGCCCCGCCGCGGTTGATCCACACGCGGTTGGCATTGGGGATCGCGGCGATGACGTCGACATGGCCGTCGCCGTCGACGTCGCCGGCGGCAAGGGCGGTCGCGCCGGAGCCGGCGGGCGCGAGTGCGGTGGCCGCGGCGAAGGCCGGCGTGCCCGAGCTCGTGTTGCGGAAGACGCTGACGGCACCGCCGGCGTACGCGACGATCGCGTCGAGCTTGCCGTCGCCATCGAGGTCGGCGAGCGCGACCGCGCTCGAGCCCGTCGCGGTCCCGAGGGTCGTGACCGTCCACGTGCCGCTCGCCCCCGGGTTGCGGAGGATCTCCGGCGTGGCGCCGCTGCCCGTCGTCGCGGCGAGCACGTCGAGGCGGTGGTCGCCGTCCACGTCGCCGAGCACGAGGGCCGTGACACCGCCGCCGGCGACCGGCGTGCCGGCGCCGAGTCCCAGCCAGACGGGCGTCGCGGCCGTGGAGAAGGCGGCGTTGGCGACGACGACCACGCCCGAGGACGTGCCGAGGACGACATCGGCGAGACCGTCGCCCGTGACGTCGCCCGCCGCCACCGCGGCGATGTCGGTCACCGCGGCCGTGGCCGCCGTGATCGTGGCGAAGCCCTGCCACGTACCGGCCGCCGTCTTCTGGTTGAGGTAGACGCGCACCTCGCTCGAGGTGGCGACGACCAGGTCGAGCCAGCCATCGTTGTTCATGTCGGCGAGCGCGACGCCGGCGGCCGCATCCGACGTCGCCGTCCTCGACGAGAAGCCACCCGAACCGTTGTTGAGCAGCACGACGTCGGCGCCGCTCGTCGCGAGCACGGCGTCGATGCTGCCGTCGTGGTTGACGTCGCCGGTCGCCATCGCCCGCACGCCGCTGATCGCCTGCAGCGTGCCCGGCACCAGTGCGCTGCGGGAGCTCTGGTCGAAGCGGAAGGTCCCGCTGAAGGACGGCGTCACGCCGCTGCAGCTCGTGCCCGTCCCGCCGAAGCAGAGCGTGGCGCCGACGAGCTCGACGTAGAGGAACGGACCGGCGGGGAGGCCGAGCGGGGCGGACGGCAGCGCGGAGGTGTTGAGCTTGAACGTGAAGCCGCCCGTGACCTCGAAGCCGATGCCGGCCGGGAGATGCAGCGTCGGCCCCGCGCTGGCCGTGAACGCGGCGGCCACGCCCGTGCGGGTGATGCGCAGGTCGCCGGTCAGCGCCGCGGCGCTCGTGACCTCGAGCACCGGGCTCGCCGCGCTGCCGAGCCTGAGCGTCAGGTCGGTGACGTGGACCGCGACGTAGGGGCCGTCGGCATCCGTCGCCTTCTCGATCGTCAGCGTCGCCGCGCCGAGCTGCTGTCCGGCGATGGTCAACGTCGGGTTGTCGGCCACGACCTTGACGGTCTTGGCCGCCGAGTCGACCGTGACCTCGAGGGTGCCGGTCAGGTTCACGTCGGGGACGTGGATGGCCACGTCAGCGGCGAACGTCCCGGACAGCCCGGCGGCCGCGAGCGTCAGCGTCCCCGTCTGCCCGTCGTGCTGGCTGACCGTGACGAAGTCGGTGGTGCCGTCGCCGAGGCCGATGACGACGTGGTCGAAGGACACGGTCACCTGCGCGGCGTCCTTGGTGAACGTGAAGTTGCCCGTGACGGACTGGCCCGCGACGAGCAGCGTGACCGCGGACCCGTGCACGCGCACGTAGGTGCCGCTGTCGAGGTGCAGCGTGGTGGTCGCGCCACCGACCGTGAAGCTCTGATCGACGACGTCGCCGGTCTGGTTGACCTCGACGTCGAGCGTCGCGGCGACGCTGACGTTCGGCACGCCGGAGAGCGACGCCGCGGCGCTGACGCGCCCCGCGATCTTGTGGTCCGCACCGATGACGAACAGGCCCGACCCGCCGCTGAGCACGAGCACGTTGCGGGTGCCGTCGCCCAGCGCCAGCCCGACGCCCGTGGCGGCGATCTTGACCAGCGAGCCGGCCTGCTCGAAGGCGAACGAGCCCGTGAGGACCTGGCCCGCCACCTTGAGCACGACGTCGCTGCCCTCGACGCGCAGGTACGGGCCGGCGGGCACGGCCACGGCGACCGTCGCCCCGCCGACGACGAGCTGCTCGGAGACGGCGGCGCCGGTTGTGTTGAGCGACACGGCGAAGCTCCCGGCCGCGGTGACGCCGTCGGCATCGACGGCGACCGAGACGGCGACCGACCCGGCGAGGCCGCCCGGGGTCACGACGAAGAGGCCGCTCCCGGCGGAGGCGGCGACGAGCCCACCGGCGAGCGACAGCGTGCCGTTGGCGACGCCGATGCGCACGACCTTGGCGCCGTTGGCATCCGTCGCCTGCTCGAACGTCAGATCGGCGGACAGGGACTGGCTGAACACGTTGAGCGCGATGCCCGTGCCGCGAACCCGGATGAAGGGGCCGGCGGGGAGCGCGCCGGCCGTGACGCCCGTGGTGTTGACGTCGATCGCGACCGCGCCGGTGAACGTGACCCCAGGGACGGCGACGGCCACGGAGGCGGCGAAGGACCCGGCCATGCCCGCGCTCGTGAGGACGAGATCCGCGGCGCCGGTCTGCGTCACCGTCAGCAGCGGGGCCGCCGCTCCGCCGCCCAGCGCGAGCGTCACGTGCTCGGCGTGGAGCGTCGTGGCGGCCGTGCCCGTGGCATCCGTCGTGCGCGTGACGGAGAAGTCGCCCGTGAGCGTCTGGCCGAGCACGACGAGCTGCACGCCGGTGCCGGCCACGCGCACGAAGGGACCGGCGTCGAGCTCGATCGCGAGCGGGGCCGTGCCGACCTGCAGCGTGGTGTCGACGGCGGTGCCTGTGGTGTTGACCTCGACGGCGAGGCCGCCGAGGAGCGAGACCTGCGGCAGCGCGACGGCGACCGATCCCGCGACGCGCCCCGCGAGGCCGCCGGCGGTGAGCAGGAAGGCGGCCGTCCCGTTCGTCACGGAGACGATCGGGGAGCTGCCGCCGAGCCTGAGCGCGACGTTGGTCGCGCCGACCTTGACCGTCGCCGTGTCGTCGCCGCCACCGGGCACCTGGTTCGCGCCGAGGTCGGTGGCCTGCTCGAACGCGAAGTCGCCCGTGAGCCGCTGGCCGAGGACGTCGACGGCCAGCCCGGCGCCCTCGAAGCGCAGGTACGGCCCGGCCGGCAGAGCCAGCGAGACGGTCGAGCCGCCGACGGCGACGTCCTGGTCGACGGCCGCGAAGGTGGTGTTGACGGCAAGCGTCAGGTCGCCCGTGAGCGTGACCGCGGCCGGGAGGGTGAGCGCGACCTGGCCGCTCAGGCGCCCGGCGAGGCCCGAGGCCGTCAGGACGAAGGCGCCCGACCCGCCGGCCAGCCGCAGCACCGAGGTGGTCCCGGCGGTCAGGGCGAAGGCGACGTTGCTCGCGCCGATCACCGTGACCGCGTTGCCGGTCGCGGTGGTGCTGCGCTCGATCGCGACGTCCGCGGTCAGCGTCTGCGCGCCGATCGCGATCGTCGCGCCGGTGGCCTCGACGCGGAGGAAGGGCCCGGCGGGCAGGTCGAGGGCCAGCTGCCGGCCGCCGACGGTGAACGACCGGTCGACGGCGGCGGCCGTCGTGTTGATCGCCACGCTGAAGGTGCCGTGGATGGTCGCCCCGGGAGCGCTCACCGCCACCGTGCCGGAGACGCGCGTGGCCAGGCCGGCCGGCGTCAGCAACAGCGCGGCGCTGCCGTGGGTGAGCGCGACGGCGCCGCCGGCCAGCGTCAGCGAGACGTTGCTCGCGGCGGCCGCGAGGTCGCCGCCCGACTGCTCGAAGGCGAGATCGGCCGACAGCGACTGGCCGAGGACGCCGACCTGGGCGCCGGTGGCGGCGAAGCGCTTGACCACCGCGGCGGTGGCGAAGGTGACTGCGACCGGGTCGGCGGTGCTGCCCGGGATGGCGAGCAGCTCGTCGAGCGCCTTCCCGGTCGTGTTGACCTGCACCGTGACGGTGCCGCCGATGCTGACGCCGCTGATGCCGACGAGGCTCAGCGTGCCCTGCGCGACCAGCGCGTAGGTGCTGCCGACCTGGATCAGGCCGACGCGACCGTCGGAGAGCAGGACGCCGGTGGCGAGCGGGTTCGGCGCGCCGGTGGAGAGCCGCGACGGTCCCTGGCCGAGGAAGATCGTGAGGTGATCGCCCGCGAAGGCCTTCGCCGCGGTCCCGTCGGCCAGCGTCCGGTTGCCGAAGGTGACGTTGCCCTCGATCGTCACGAAGTCGGCGATGTTCAGCGTCAGGTCCGAGATCGAGACCTCGAATACGCTCGTCTCGGTCGGCCCGAAGACGACGTGGACGCTGCGGGTCCCGAGCTCCATGGTCTCGTCGACGGCCGCGCCGGTCGTGTTCACGCGCAGCAGGAGCTGACCGCCGGCGGAGACGCCACCGAGCGCGACGCTGGCCTGGCCGGAGAGGTAGCCGGCGATGCCCGCCCCCGTGAGCACGAAGCCGCCCTCGCCGTTCGTCAGCGTGGCGCTGCTGCCGCCGACGCTGACCGCCACCTGGACATCGGAGGCCGCGAGCCGCGTGATCGTCCCGCCGCCCGCGGCGGGCTGCTGGTCGAAGAGGAAGTTGCCCTGCAGCGTCGGGGTGCCGGCGACGCCGGAGAGGGTGAGCCGCCCGCCGATGACCCGGACGCTCACGTACGGGCCGGCCGGCAGGTCGAGCGCGGTCGAGGCCCCGCCGATGGTGAAGGTCTCGCTGACCGCGGTGGGGATCGTGCTCATCGAGATGCCGAGCGAGCCGCCGGGCGCCAGCGCGAACGAGGCGCCGGGCACGCCGATCGTCGCGTCGGTGATCAGCAGGCTCCCCGCCACGCCGGCGGACGTGACCAGCAGCTGGCCCGTCGCCTGGCGGACGTCGACGAACGTGCCGAGCGTGAGCAGCGAGGCACCGGCATGGCTCTGGATGGCGACCTCGAGCACGCGCCCGCCGTTCGCGTCGACGCCGTCCTCGAGCGAGAAGTCCCCGGCGAGCGTCTGTCCGGCGACCGACAGCCCGACGCCGGTCCCGGTGATGCGCACGTGGCGGCTGGCCGCACGGGTGTCGATGTCCGCGCTCAGCGCGGCCGAGAAGGTCACGCCGGGCACGGCCAGCGCGGCGGTGCCGGAGAACGTTCCGACGAGGCCGGCGGGATCCAGCGTCAGGTGGGCGCTCGCGCCGGTCAGCGATGCCAGGCCGCCGGCGAGCGAGAGCGTCGCGCCGGTGACGTCGAGCTGCGCGGACGTGCCGCTCTTGGTGAACGCGACGTCGCCGCTGAGCTGCTGCCCGGCGACCTCCAGGCTGAGCCCCGTGCCCGCGAAGCGCAGGTACGGGCCGGCGGGAAGCGTCAGCGGCGTGTCGACGCCGGCCACCCGGATGGTCTCGTGGACCGCGGCGCCCGTGTTGAGCTCGAGGAGCAGATCGCCGGCCAGCGTCACGCCCGGGATCGACAGCGTGACCGTGCCGCCGAGCTGGGCGGCGATCGTGCCCGTCCCCAGCAGGGCGAGCCCATGCCCATCGGTGAGCGAGACGAGCGTCCGGCCGCCGGCGGAGAGCGAGAAGGCGACGTTGCTCAGGCCGGCGCGGACCACGCTCTGCGCCGCTGCCGTCGTCGTGCGCTCGAGCGAGACGTCGGCGGTGAGCGTCTGCCCGGCGACGGTCAGCGAGGCGCCGGTGACGTCGACGCGCAGGTACGGGCCGGCGGGCAGGTCCCCGCTCGCCGCCGTCCCCGTGTTGACGGCGATCGCGACGCTGCCGCCGAGGGCGAGGCCGGCGATGGCGTTCGAGGCGACGTGCGCGCTGAGGCGGCCGGCGAGCCCATCGGGTCCGGCCACCAGGCTGCCCGCCCCGTCGGTCAGGCTCAGGTAGGTGTGCGACGCGTCGGGGCCGAGGGCGAGCGTGACGTGCGCGAAGTCCAGCTGGGTGACCGTCGCGCCGTTCTCGCTGCGCTGCTCGACGGTGAGGTCGCCGGAGAGCGTCTGCCCGGCGATCGTGAGCGCGACGCCGGTGCCGCTCACGCGCAGGTACGGGCCGGCCGCCAGCGCGAGGCTCTTCGTGGCGTCGGCGGGATCCGTCACGGAGGCCGAGGCGGTCGTGGTGTTGACGAGCACCTGCAGCGTCCCGTGCAGCGTCGCGCTGTAAAGCCCGGCCGTCACGGTGCCGCCGAAGGCGGCCGCCACGCCGGCGGAGGTGAGGCGCACGTCGCCGGCGCCATCGGTGAGCTGCAGGACCGGAGGACCGCGCGCGCTGGTGCCGTCGCCGCCGCCGAGGGCGAGCGTGACGTGCGTCGCAGCGAAGCGCAGGCCGGTCTGGTCGCGCGAGAAGGCGAAGTCGCCGGACAGCGTCTGCCCGAGCACGTGGAAGTCGAGGCCGGTGCCGCCGACCGAGGAGAACGCGGCGCCGCCGGTGAGCACCTCGGTGGGCAGGAACTTCAGGGGCAGCGTCGAGTCCGTCCCCGGGACGCTGAGCGTCTCGTCGATGGCGTGGCCGAAGCCGTTGACGCGCACCCGGACCTGACCCGTGACGGCGACGTCGCTGAAACCGAGCAGCGTGACCGTGCCGCGCGCGTCCAGCGCGTAGGTGTCCGTCGCGCCCTCGACCTTGATCAGCGCGATCGTCGCATCGTCGAGCAGCAGCCCGCGTGCCAGCGGGTTCAGCGACCCGTCGGCGAGGGTCGCCGGGCCGTCGCCGAAGAAGACCTTCAGGCCCGAGCCGGCGAAGACCTTGGCGGTCCCGCCGCCCGAGGCGGCCGAGAGCGTGACCGTCGTATAGGAGACGTCGCCTTCGATCGTCACGACGTTGGCGATGTTGATCGATGCGTTCGTGACCGAGACGTCGAAGACGGACTGGCCGCCCGCGGCCCCGAACGAGATCGGGATGTCGCGCCCGTCGAGCGAGACGACCTCGTCGACCGCGGCGCCGGTCGTGTTGACGCGGATGAGTCCGTTGCCACTGGCCGAGACGCCGCCGCCCGAGGCCTCGAGGTGGCCCGAGAGGTAGCCGGCGAGACCCGTGGGGGTGATCAGCAGGACGCCCTCGCCGCTGGTGAGCGTGGGGGTCGTCGCCGCCCCCACCCAGGCCTTCACGCCGGTCATGGCGACGATCGTCGTGGTCACGCCGGCGCGCGACTGCTGCTGGAACAGGAACGTGCCGCTGAGCTTGCCCACGGTGGTCGATCCGGCGGTCAGTGCGAGCGCGCCGGCGTCGGCGATTCCCAGCTGGACGCGCAGGAACGGACCGGCCGGCAGCGTGAGCGTCGTGGCGGTTCCGGCGACCTCCACGGTGTCGTTCACCACGGCCGCGGTGGTGTTGACCTGGACGGCGACGGCGGCGCCGGTCACCGAGGCCAGCGTCGGCACGCTCACCGAGGCCGTCGCCGCCAGCTGGCCCGCGACGCCGCCGGCGCCGATGACGAACTGCCCCGCGGCACCCATGACGGTGACGTAGCTGCCGAAGCTCAGCCCGGCGTCCGAGACGCCGACCGTGACGACGGACGCGCCGGCCACCACGCGGCGCTCGAACGAGAAGGTGCCCTGCAGGTCCGCGCCCGCGACCGTCACGTGGACGCTCGCGCCTGTGATGCGCACGTGGCGATCGGCGGCCGTCGTGTCGAGGTCGGCCGTGAGGTCCGCGGAGGACGCGATGCCGGAGACGGCGAACGCGACCTTCCCCGACACCGTGCCCTTGATGCCGGCGGCGCTCAGCGTGAAGGTCGCCGACCCGCCCGTGAGCGTCGCGAGCCCGTCGGCGAGGGAGACCGCCGCGTGCCCGACGGCGATCGTCGTCGTGCCGTTGCTGCTCGAGATCGCGAAGTCGCCGCTGAGCCTCTGCCCCATGACGTCCGCGCTCGCGCCCGTCGCGGCGAAGCTCGTGCCGGGATCCAGGTCCAGCGTCGTGGCGACGCCGCCGACGCTGAAGGCCTGTGTCGCGTGCGACCCCGTCGTGTTGACCGCGAGGGTGAGGGCGCCGTCGAGCGTGACCCCGGGGACGCTGAGCACGATCGTCCCGCCCAGCTGGGCGGCGATGCCCGACCCGCTCAGGACCGCATAGCCGTGCCCGCCGGTGAGCGCGATGACGGGCGCGAAGGCGAACGCGCCGTTGGCGATCGCGACACGCACGACGGCGCCGGCGTTCTCGAACGCGAGGTCGGCCGTGAGCGTCCCGGAGCCGGTGCTGACGGCGAGGCCGCTGACCTCGACCCGCGCGTAGGGGCCGGCGGGAAGGTCGCCGCTCGCGGAGGGCGTCGTGTTGACCGCGACGGACAGGCCGGCCGACAGCGAGAAGGCGCTGATCGCGTTGGTCGCCACCTGGATCGCGAAGCGGCCGGCGGCGCCGGCGGCGGTGACCGTGAGCTCGCCGTGTCCGTTCTGGAGGGTGATGAGCGAGCCGAGCGCCGTCGTGACGTTGGCGAGCTCGAGCTGCGTCGCCGCGGCGCCGTGCTCGAAGGAGAAGTCGCCGGTCAGGCTCTGGCCGGCGATCGCGAGGGTGGCCCCGGTCGCCGCCACGCGCACGTAGGGGCCGGAGGGCAGGGCGACGGTCTTCGTCGCGTCCGCGGGGTCGGCGAGGGTCGCGGCGGCCGTCGTCGTGTTGATCAGCACGAGGAACCTCCCGGCCGACAGCGAGACGCCGTCGATGCCGAGGGCGACGGTTCCGCCCAGGGCGCCGGCCACGCCGGCGGATGAGAGGACGACCGTGCCGTTCGCGTTGCTGACTTGGGCGAGCGGGGGTCCGCGCGCGCCCGGGCCGGCGCCCGGATCGGCGAGGACGAAGCCGGCGTGCGCGGCGGTCAGCGTGATGGCGCCCGTGCTGCGCGCGAAGGTGAAGTCACCGCTCATCGTCTGCCCGAGCACGTCGAGCCGCAGGCCCGTGCCGCTCGCGGAGGAGAAGGCGCTGGTCCCAGCCGTCTCGTTCGTGGCGTCGAACGTGACGGTGACGCTCGTGTCCGTGCCCGCGACGGCGATGGTCTCGCCGATCCCGTGGGCGAAGGTGTTGACCCGCACGTGGACGCGACCGGTGAGCGCGGCGCTCTGGAAGCCGAGCAGCGCGACGTCGCCCTCCGCGTCGAGCGCGTAGGCCGAGCCGGCCTTGACGAGGCCGAGCGTCGCGTTGGAGATCAGCAGGCCGTGCGCGAGCGGGTTCACGGAGCCGTCGGCGAGCGTCGCCGGGCCGTCGCCCATGAAGACCCGCAGTCCGCTGCCGCCGAAGACGTCGCCCGTACCACCACCGGAGGCAGACGAAAGCGTCTGGCCGGTGCGCCACGTGAGGTTGCCCTCGACGGTGACGACCCCGCCGATGTCGAGCGAGCCCCCGGCGATCGAGATCTCGAACAGCGACCCGTCGCTCGCGGTGAAGGCGATGGGCAGCGCCACGCCACCCACGGTGAGCGTCGACGAGACCGCGCCGCCCGTCGTGTTCACGCGCAGCAGGACGCGGCCGCCGGCGGAGAAGCCGCTGCCGGAGACCGCCGCCGTCCCGGCGATGTAGCCCGCGACGCCCGTCCCGGTGAGCACGAACGCGCCCTGCCCGTCGGTGAGCGTCGGCGACGGGTCGCTTCCCAGCCAGGCCTTGACGCCCGTGAGCCCGACGAGCGTCGTCAGCGTGCCGGTGGCGTCGGCCTGACGCTCGAAGGCGAAGCTGCCGGAGAGGCTGCCGCCGCCGACGGTGAGCCTGCTCGCATCGGCGATCGTGAGCTCGACGCGCACGAACGGGCCGGCCGGCAGCGATCCGGCGGCGACGGGCCGGGTGTTGATCGCGAGCGTCGCGCCGAAGGTGCCGGTGACCAGCGTGGGCACGGTGAACGTGGCGGAGGTGACGGTGAGCGTCCCCGCGGCGCCGTCGGGCGCGAGGGTGAGCGAGCCGGCCCCGCCGGTGACGACCACGAAGGTCCCGAACGAGAGCCCGACGTTCGCGGCGCTCACGGTGACCGTCGCGGCGCCGCCGGTGAAGCCGAAGGTGCCCGTGAGCGACTCGCCCCCCACGGTGAGGGCGGCGGGGGCGGCCCCGCCCACGGTGACCGCCAGCGCGTCGTCGGCGGTGCCGTTGTCGCTGTAGGCGAGCGTGGCCGACACCGGGCCGGTGGCGGTCATCCCGGGGACGGCGAACGTGACCGACGCCGCGGTGATCGATGCGGTCAGCGCCTTCTGCGCCGAGTCGAGCGACAGCGAGCCGGCGACACCACCCGCGTCGACCAGGCCGCCGCCGAGCGCGATGGCCGCGTGCGTGACCGACAGCTCCACGCCCGACGTCGACGTCGCGAAGCTGAAGCCGCCGCTGAGCGTCTGCCCGAGCACCCCGAGCTGCACGTGGTCGCCGCCGAAGCGGTTGGCCCCCGCGGCGACGTCGAGCGTGCGCATGACGCCGCCGACGGCGATCTGGCGGCTCATGTCGCCGGTCCTCGTGCTCCTCGAGACCGTGACGGCGCCGCCGAGCGTCAGCCCCGAGATGCCGAGCAGGGCCGCCGTGCCGCTGGCCTGCAGCGCGTACGTGTGGTCGGCGCCGATCACGAGCAGCAGGTCGGCGCCCGAGGCCGTGACGCGGACGCCGGTCGCGTCGCCGACCGTCACGGCGAGGTTCGAAGCGCCCACGACGAGCTCGCTCGTGCCGTCCGCCGGGTTCACCGAGCGCTCGACGGCAAGGTCGCCGCCGGCCACGATGGCGCCGGGCAGCGTCAGCGTGACACCCTGGCCGGCGAGCCGGCGCGCCCCCGCAGCGACGACGGTGCCGTCCAGCGCGATGTCCTCGCCGGTCGTGTTGACCTCGGCGGCGAAGCTGCCACCGAGCGCCAGGTCGCCGACGTTGGACAGCGTCGCGGTACCGCCGGCGCGCAGCGCGTAGGCTCCGTCGGGCCGGACGAGCGCGGCGAGGGCGGCCGAGGCGATCTCGAGCCCGGTGTCGCCGGCCGCGGTGGCGCCGCGGGCGCCGAGGAAGAGGTCGATCGCCGTGCCGGACACGGTCAGCTCGCGCGTGCCGAGGTCGGCCGCGAGCGCGAACGTGCCGGCGAGGTCGCCGACCGGAGTCGTCAGCTTCAAGGCGCCCGAGGCGCTCGCGACCTTCGCCGCGCCGGTGTAGGCCACGGTGACCGGGGTGCCCCCGACGCTGACGATGGTGCTCGCGACGGCGGCCCCGGTGGTGTTGACCTGCAGTGTCGCCGAGCCGGTCAATGCCAGACCCGGAACCGAGACCGGCAGCGCGACCGCGGCGGTGCCCGCGCCGGCGACCGTGCCGTTCCCGTAGAGGATCAGCGCGGCGGCGAGCGACGTCGCGCTCACGCCGACCTGGACCGTGGAGCCGGAGACGGCGAGCGACACCGCGCCGGAGAGCTCGGCGAGCCCGGCGATCGAGATCGTCGCCGTGCCCGCGAGGCGCAGGAACGAGCCGGTGTAGGTCCGGCTGCCCGCGCCGTCCGGGACGGCGAGGGTCCCGCTCGTGGTGTTGAGCTCGAGGTCGAGCGGGGCGGCCAGCGCGACGCCCGGGACGCCGGCGAGCGTCACGTCGCCGTGGGCCCAGCCCGCGGCGCCGTCCGCCGTGACGACCAGCGTGCCCGCGCCGTGCTGGAGGCTCGCGACGGCCGCGCCCGCGCCGACGTCGGAGGAGACGCCGGAGGCCTGCAGCGTCAGGCGCTGCGCGCTCGAGTCGTAGCTGACCGCGAACGTGCCGGCGAGCGTGCCGAGGCTGCCGGCGTGCAGCGTCGCAGCGCCCGAGAAGGACGCCGCGCCGACCGCGCCGCCGACGACGACCGTGCCGGTGCCGGTCTCGACGGCGACGGGCGCGCCCGACAGGTCGCCGAGCTGGTTGAGGCTGGCGCGCCATCCCGTACCCGCGAGCGAGACGTCGCCCGCCGTGCCGGTGATCGAGACGTCGCCGCTGGCGACGAGCGCCAGCGCGGCGCTGCCGCTGTCCGGGATGCGCGACACCAGCCCGAAGATCGCGCTGCCGACCGAGGCGGTGGGATGCCCGCCGGCGCCGAGCGAGGCGGAGGCGCCGCTCGCCCCGATCCGCACCTCGGTGGTGCCGCCGTCGAAGCCGGCGACGATCATGGCGGAGCCGGCGGAGACGGCGACGAAGCCCGTCACCGTGAGCGCGACGTTCGTGAGGCCGAGGGTGAGCGTCCCGGCCATCGCGGTCTGCCCGGCGAGCGCGTAGGAGCCGGTGATCGCGCCGATCGTGCCGCCCAGGCCGGCACCCGCGGCGAACGTCGCGCCGGCCGAGGTGATCGTCACGCTGCCCGTGTAGGTTGCGCTCGAGCCGGAGCCGCTGACCGCGAGCCCGCTCAGCGTGAAGGTCGGGGCCGTGATCGTGAGCACGCCGCCCAGGTCGAGATTCCCGGCGGTGACGGTGTGGCTGCCGGACACGTAGCTCGCGAGCTGACCGGCGAGGAACCCGAAGATCCCGGTCAGCGCGGCCGCGGCGTAGGAGCTGAAGTGAGGCAGGTTCGCCGTGACGCTGCCTGTCGCGGGATCGAACGAGGATGCGATGCCGACCGCGCCGATCCGGGGATCGAGGTAGACGATCCGCGACGGGGTCGCACCCGTGTCGATCGTGAGCACGGGAGGCGTGGCGAAGGTCTCGATCGACTCCCCGGTCACCGTGTCGACGGCGAGCAGGTCGTAGACCGGCGAGGCGAGCTGGATGCCGTCGGCACCGGCGGTCCCGAGGGTGAGGGACACGTAGGCGTCGTGCGGCAGGGCGCCGGGCGCGAAGGTGAGCTGGGCGCCGCCCAGCGTCACCGTGCCACCCTGCGCCGCGAGGATCAGGGTGGAGCCGGCGGGCGGGGGCCCGCGCGCGCCGGCGACGATCACGTCGCCCGCCGGAGCGTCGGAGGACATCGTGGTGAGGTCGGCAGGGCTGTCGCCCGCGACGGGCGCGACCGGCGTGTCGGCGAGCGCGCCCGGCGCATCGGGGGCGCTTCGAGGCGCGCTCGGCGCCGACGCGGGCGCCATGGCCTGCGTACCGGCCGGATCCGGGCCGGGCAGCGAGGGCGTGTGGTCGTCCGGGGTCGCCGGGGCCGGCGACGCCACTGCGAGGATCGAGGTCGCGGCGCCGTCCGTGCCCACCGCGGAGGAGTCCTGCTGCGTCCCGTCCGCGAGGGACTGGTCGCTGCCGGCGGTGGTGGCCGGCGCGAGCGCGTTCTGGATGACGGGCGCGCCGGGCGCGGCGAGCTGGGTGGGATCGGAGATCTGCAGGTCGCTCGGTGCGACGGTCATGTCGGCGAGCGTCGCGCTCGCGACGCTCAGCAGCGCCGAGGAGACGGGCGGCGGGGGCGGCGGGGGCAGGTAGACGACCGTCTGGACCGGCGCAATGGCGATCGCCGCCACCGCGACCGGAGCCGGCGGAGAGGTGACGGCGAAAGCCGGGACGGGCGCGGGGGACGGTGCGGCCGGCGCCGGCGCCGGGTCCGCCGCGGGGGCGCTGGCCGGAGCCGGATCGGCGGCGGGAGCCGGATCGGCGGCCGGAGCCGGGTCCGCCGCGGGGGCGCTGGCCGGGGCCGGATCGGCGGCCGGCGCCGGGTCGGGCGAGGCGACGGCGGAGTCGGGGGAGGCGGCGGCCGCGCCATCCGCGGCGGGGGTCGGCTCACCGCTTGCGCTGGGCGTCGGGGCGGGCGCGGCCGGAGCCGCGCCGGCGTCGGCGACGGGCGCGGCTGCGGCATCGGGCGCGGGCTGGCTGCTCGCAGCCGCCGGTGCGACGTCGGTCGGCGCCGGGGCGGGGGCTGCGGCGGTGTCGTCGGCCGCGGGGGCCGCGACCGGTGCCGGGTCGGCGACGGAGGTTGGCTGCTGCTGCTGGGGCGCGGCGGTCAGCGCCTGCTGCACCACGGGGGCGCTCGGGCTCGGCGTCGAGGTCGAGGTCGAGGTCGTCGGGTTCGAGGTCGACGTGCTCGACGTGTCCGAGCCGGCCTTGGGCGAGAAGGCATCGGCCAGCAGCTTGTTGATGCACGCGACGATCTGGTCCTGGGTCATGCCCGAGAAGTTCGGCGTAGTCGAGTCGCAGCCGGCCGGGACGTCCCCGCTCGACGAGACCCCGGTCGTCGTCGTCTGCGTGCCCGGCGGAGGCGTCTGCGCGGTCGGCACCGGAGCGAGCGTGGCGGCGGGACCCGAAGCGTCGTCGATCGTCGGCGCGTCGGCGAACGGATCGGCGGACTTGCCGCCGCCCGCGGACGACCCACCACCCCAGCTGTCGTCGACCACCGGCACCGTCTGCGGTCCACCGGCGGCCCCGGCGCCACGGCGGACGCTGCGCGTCGGCGTCCCGCTGGCCGCCGACCGCTGCGCGGACGCCGGGCGGGTGGTCGAGGCCGCCGCGCGGGACGCGGTCCGTGCCGCCGACGCGTGGCCGCGGCGCGCCTGCTTCGGGGAGTTGCCGCCACTGAAGGCGGCCGCGCGGGCCCGGCCGTGGGCCGCGAACACCGGGAAGCCGAACGTCGGAACGTTCAGCGCCGCGCCGGTCGGCGCGGGCTGCGCGGCGATCGCCTCGGCGGCAGGGATCGCGTACCAGCCGAACATGAACACGATCCCGACGAGAGCCAGCACACGCGCCCACCGGCCTCGGGCCAAGGGGATGAGCACGCCGTACGCGGCGGGGAGGTCGGTGGTCGTCCGTGAGAGCAAGAGCGTGGCGGCAAGACGTCGCGGAGGGGTGCCGGCGCGACGTGCAGCGGCCAATGTAAGGCCCTAGTCGAACGAATGGGCGTTTTTTTTCGTCTATCGCCGGGGACGGCGGCGCTCCACGTTGGAACGTTTCTCGTCAAAATGTCCCTGAGCAGGTCTTTCGTGGCCCGATCGGCCTCAGGCTCGACGGGAGGGTTGAGAGTTTATTGGCCGGCCCACGGCCATCAGACATCCGTCTAGTAAGCGCTTACGCGCCAGGATGAGAACTCGTCAACGACCGGCGCGAGGTATCCCACCGAGGAACAGAGCGGTCGCGAACGACGTCGCGCCCTCGACATCGGGCGGGTCGCGCAGGACGAGCCGCTGCCCGAGCTCGAGCCCGACGGCGGTCATCGCGTGAGCGCAGTAGTCGACGTCGACAGCCGGCAGGGAGCCGTCCGCGATCGCCGTCTCGAGGTCCTCCCGCAGCTCCTCGGTGCTCGCCGGCAGGACGGCGTCGCCGAACTGCTCGCGGATCGTCTCCGCGTTGCGCGCGACGAACGCGAAGGTCGCCGGGTCCTCGACGATGAACGCGAAGTACGCGCGGTAGCCGTCGGCCACGAACGCCTCCGCCGAGGACGCCGCCTGGCGCGCGGCGCGGACCCGCCGGCGCGCCTCCCCACCGACCTCCTCCACGAGCGCGCGAAAGATCGACGCCTTGTCGGGGAAGTAGTTGTAGAACGTGCCCGAGGCGAGCTCGGTCCGGCGCACGATGTCGCGCACGCTCGCGCCGCCGTACCCGGACGCGGCGAACACCTGCTTGGCCGCGGCGAGGATCGCCGTGCGGTTCGCGGCCTTGGTGGCGGCCCGCCGGCCCGTTGGCGTCAGCGCCGTCATGCCGGCTGCGCCGCGGCCGCCCGGAGTGGCACCGGCAGGCGGTTGCCGACTGTCGCAGCGCGCGCCGCGCCGGCCTTGCGCTCGCGCTCGAGCGCGGCCATGTAGTCGTCGTAGTCGACCTGCATCGTGTGCCGCTTCGACGCCACGTAGCGCTTGTCGTTGCGGCGCCGCTCGCGCTCGATGTCCGCGCGCATGACGTGTTCCGGCGGCAGCGCGTAGCGCCCGGCGAGGTGGTCGCAGACCCATGCCGACTGCGCCTCGGCGACCGGCATGATCGCCCCGATCGGCTGCAGCAGGCCGATGAAGGCGAGGCCGGCGATCGACGGCTCGAAGACGCGCCGGTAGAGCGGCAGCACGTTGTCGGGCGCCGCGAGGAAGTCCTCGTCGAAGAAGGGGAAGGTGACCTTGTAGCCCGTGCAGTAGACGACGATGTCCGCCTCGACCTCGCTGCCGTCGACGAAGACGACGGTGCGTTCGGTCAGCCGAGCGATGTTCGGCTTCGGCGTCACCTCGCCGTGGGCGATCCGCGAGAGGATGTCGTCGGAGACGGTCGGGTGCGCCTCGAGCAGCCGGTGGTCGGGCTTGGGCAGCCCGTAGCGCTCCATGTCGCCGACCGCCGTCCGGATCAGGCCCTGCATCGTCAACTGGCGCACCCGGAACGGGACCCCCGCGCGCGTGGAGATCTGATCGAGCGGGCGCCCGAAGACGTACTTGGGGATCACCCACGCGCCGCGCCGGGCGGCGAGATGGACCGAGGCGGCGGTGAAGGACGCCTCGACCGCGATGTCCATCGCCGAGTTGCCCATGCCGAGCACGACGACGTGCTTGTCGCGGAACTGCCCGGGATCGTCGCCGGTGTAATGGTGCGAATGCACCTGCTCGCCCGCGAAGACCTCCGCTCCGGGGAACGCCGGCTCGGGCCAGCGCGGATCCCAGTGATGGCCGTTCGCGACGAGCAGCGCGTCGTAGCCGCGCGTCTCGCCGTTGTCGAGCCGTACGTTCCAGACCCCGTCGGCGCCGCGCGAAGCGTGCTCGACGCGCGTGCGGAACGTGATCCGGTCGCGGAAGCCGAAGTGGTCCACGTAGTCGTCGAAGTAGCGCGCGATGTGGGTGTGATGCGGGAAGTCGGGATAGGACTTCGGCATCGGGAAGTCGGAGTACTCCATCCGCTCGCGCGAGGTGTTGATGTGCAGCGAGCGGTAGGACGAGGACATCCCATTGCTGTTGCGGAACACCCAGTTGCCGCCGACCCGGTCGGACGCGTCGAGGCAGTCGAAGTCGAACCCGGCGGTGTGGAGCGCCTTCGCCGCGGCGATGCCGGAGGAACCGGCGCCGATGACGCAGACGCGAGGGAGCGTCGACATCCCCGGAGGCTCGCACGAAGGTGACGGCTCCGTCAAGTTCCTACCCTGCGAGGATCCGCACGATGGAGGGCCTGCTGAGCTACGAGCACGACCGGGTGCTCGCACGGGCGGTGCGGGCGTGAACCGCGACCGCTTCCCCGGCCTGCGCGATGGCTGGGCCCGGCTCGACGGGCCGGCCGGGACGCAGATGGTCGACGTGGCGATCGACGCCATGACCGGGTGGATGCGCTCGGGTCACGGCGCCAACAGCCACGGCGCCTTCGAGGCCGCCGTGCATACCGACGAGCTGGTCGAGTCGACGCGCGTGGCGGTCGCGACGCTGTTCGGCGCCGAGCCGCACGGCGTCGTCTTCGGGCCGAGCATGACCGCGCTGACGATGCGCTTCGCCGCGACCGCGGCACGCGAGTGGTCGGCCGGCGACGAGATCGTCTGCACCCGGCTCGACCACGACGCCAACGTGCGGCCGTGGACGATCGCCGCGGAGCGCGCCGGCGCCACGGTGCGCTTCGCCGACCCGGACCCGGACTCGCTGGAGCTGCCGGCCGCAGCGGTCGAGGCAGTGCTCTCGGAGCGCACGCGCTGGGTCGCCGTCACGGCCGCGTCGAACGCGATCGGGACGGTCCCCGACCTCGAGGGGATCGTCGCCGCCGCCCATGCGGCGGGCGCGCGGGTCTACGTCGACGCGGTCCACGCCTCCCCCCACTTCCGGCTCGACCTCGCCGAGCTGGGCTGCGACGTCCTCGCGTGCTCGGCCTACAAGTGGTTCGGCCCCCACATCGGGATCCTGATGGCGTCGCCCGAGCTGCTCGAATCGATGGCGCCCGACAAGCTGCGCCCGTCGCCGGACGAGGTCCCGGACCGCTTCGAGCTCGGGACGCTCCCGTTCGAGTCGCTCGCCGGCGTGCGCGCCGCGGCCGACTACCTGGTCACGCTCGACTGGCCGGCCGTGCGCGCGGCGGAGGACGAGCTCATGCGCATGGCGCTCGACGGCCTCGGCGCGATGGAGCACGTGACGATCTACGGCGACGCCGCCCGGCGGGCGCCGACCCTGATGTTCAACGTCGCCGGCCAGACGTCCGCTGGAGTGGCCCGCGCGCTCGCCGGGCGACGGATCGCCGTCTGGGACGGGAACTACTACGCCGCCGAGCTGGAGATGCACCTGGGGCTCGCTCCCCGGGGCGCCGTCCGTGCCGGGTTCGTGCACTACAACGACGCGTCGGACGCCGAGCGGCTGCTGGCCGCGATCGCCGAGCTGGGCTGAGCAGCCCGCCCGACGCCGTTCAGAACCGCCGCTGCGAGCGCGAGGAGCCGAACGGGCCCGGCGGGTTTCCGGCGCCCGGATCCGTGAGGCCTCCCCCGCGGCGGCGGCGGATGATGTAGACGATCCCGACCGAGCAGACGAACGAGATCAACCAGCCCGCGCCGTAGTAGCGCCCGCCGGAGACGATGTAGACGATCAGTCCGGCGATGAAGGCGCCGGCGATGCCGACGAGCATCGTCTGCAGCAGCGACATCGGGTCGCGCCCGGGGAGGGCGAGGCGCGCGAGCGCGCCCGTGATCAGCCCGACGAAGGCCACGGAGATCAGGTAGGCGAGCCAGCTCATGCGGGCGAGCGTACCCCACCGCCGGGGTGCGCATCCGAGCGTTTCGGCGTGCCCGACCTCGGCCGCGGCCTGAACCTGCCGGCGCCGACCGCGTGCTCGAACTCCTCCAGCGCGGCGGCCGCGGCGCGCATCAGCGGCCACACGTCGTCGATCTGATCGCGGTCGGCGACGATGCCGAAGTCCATCCGGTCGCGGTAGCTCATCACGGTCATGTTGAGCCCTACGCCGTCGATCACCACGGAGACCGGCACGAGCGACTCGAGCTTGGCGCCCGCGAGGAACAGCGGGTTGCGCGGTCCCGGGACGTTCGAGATCACGAGGTTCAGCGGCGGGCGCGTGCGGCCGAGCAGCTCGACGGTCATGCGCGCGGCGCGCGCCGCGACGGCGGGCGGGATGAACGCGGTCGCGTCGGTGAGCAGCGATGCGGGCAGTGCGGCGAAGTTGAGCTTGGCGGCCTTGAGCAGCTCGTGGGTGCGCTGCAGGCGCTTGAGCGGATCGGCGACGTTGGTCGCGATCGGGACGATCATCGCCGAGATCCGGTTGCCGAACTCCCCCTGCTCGTCGTCCTTGCGGACTGACACCGGGACCATCGCCACGAGCGGCTTGGCCGGCAGCTCGTCGCGCTCGATCAGCCACTCGCGCACCGAGGACGCGCACAGCGCGACGACCACGTCGTTGACGGTGATGCCCAGCTCGGACTTCAGCGCCCTGACGCGCTCGAGCGAGAGGTCGCCGTAGGCAAAGCGGCGGTGCGGACCGATGCGCCCGTTGAAGCTCGTCCTCGGCGGCCGCGCGGTCGCGACCTCGAGGATGTCCGACCCGGCGGCCGCGCCTGCGAGCTCGCGCAGCTTCGACAGCCCCTTCGAGAGCCGCGGGACCAGCGGGAAGGCGTTCGCCCCGGGGACCTCGGTGAGCGCCGGCAGCGTCGTGGGCAAGGAGCGCAGCGCGCGCACCGGCTGGCGAGGGAGCCCGAGCAGTCCGCGGCCCAGCATCTCGAGGTCGCCGGGCACCCGCTCCCCGGACAGCTCCGGCTTCGGCGGCAGCGCGCGGCCCTCCGGCGAGGGATCGAGCAGCGCGGAGAGGATCTCGTTGCCCGAGACGCCGTCGACGACGGCGTGATGGACCTTCGTCAGCAGCCCGACCTTCCCGTCCGGCAGCCCGCGGACCAGGTAGAGCTCCCACAGCGGCCGCGAGCGGTCGAGCGGACGGGCGAAGATCCGCGCGACGGTCTCCGCGACCTGGCGCTCGTCGCCGGGCGGCGGGACGGCGGACTCGCGGATGTGAAAGTCCAGGTCGAAGTCGGGATCCTCGACCCAGTAGGGCAGGTCGAGTCCGAGCGGCACCTCCACGAGCCGCCACCGGAACGGCGGCAGCAGGTGGATGCGCTCGCCGACGAGCCGGCAGATGTCCTTGATGTCGAGCGTCCCGCCCGGCGCCGTCGACGGGTCGTAGACCGCGAACGAGCTGACGTGACCGAACGTCCGTGCGGTCTCGACCCCGAGGAACTGGGCGTCGAGGCTGGTCAGCTGGCGCATGCCGCCTGTGTGCCCCGTGGAGCGGCGGACTAGTCGGTGGCGCCGGCGCCGCTGCCCCAGCTCGCGCGCTCGGGCGGCCCGGCGCCGTCGCGCGTGTGCGCGGCGACCGAGGTGCCGGCCGACATCGCGGCGTCCGGATCGCGCGCCGGCTCCTCGGCCAGGTAGCGATCGACCATCCGCGCGCACTGGCGGCCCTCGTTGATCGCCCACACGATCAGGGACTGCCCGCGGCGCGCGTCGCCGGCCGCGAACACCCCCGGTACGCTCGTCGCGTAGGCGCCGGCCTTCGCGTTGCCGCGCTGGTCGGTGTCGACGCCGAGCGCCTCGAGCAGCGGCTGCTCGGGCGAGAGGAAGCCCATCGCGAGCAGAACGAGGTCGGCCGGATGCGACTCCTCGGTGCCTTCGATCACGTCGAACGGCGGCGTGCCGCTGTTGCGCACCCACGTGATCCGCTGCACGCGCTCGTCGCCCGACAGCTCGGTCGTCGAGAGCGCGAAGTCCTGCTCGCCGCCCTCCTTGATCGCGTAGGAGCGGCGAAGCTTGACGGGCCAGCGCGGCCACGGCGTGAGATCGTCGGGCCGCGACTTCGGCGGCTCGCCGAGCAGCTCGATCTGCGTGACCGACGCCGCGCCCTCGCGATGCGAGTGCGCGACGCAGTCGGCGCCGGTGTCGCCGCCGCCGATCACGATCACGTGCTTGCCCGCCGCGGTGATCGGCTCGGCCGGGGCGTCACCCTGCCCGCGCTCGGCGCCGAGGCAGCGAGCCCGGTCGTAGAGGTACTCCATCGCGAAGTGGACGCCGTCGAGCTCGCGGCCTGGAACGGGAAGGTCGCGCGGGACGCGCGAGCCCGTCGCGACCACGACCGCGTCGAAGCGCGTCGCCAGCTCGGCCGGATCGACGTCGCGGCCGACGTCGACGCCGAACTCGAAGGCGACGCCCTCGGCGCGCAGCTGCTCGATGCGCCGCTCGACGAGGTGCTTCTCGATCTTGAAGTCCGGGACCCCGAAGCGAATCAGCCCGCCGCCGGCCTCGTCGCGCTCGTAGACGGTGACGGCATGGCCCGTGCGTCGCAGCTGCTGCGCCGCGGCGAGGCCCGCGGGGCCCGCGCCGATGACGGCGACGCTGCGGCCGGTCTCGACGGCCGGCGGCCGCGCGCGCACCCAGCCCTCCTGCCACGCGCGATCGATGATCGAGACCTCGATCTGCTTGATGGTGACCGCCTCGCCCTCGCGGATCTCGAGCACGCAGGCCGCCTCGCACGGCGCGGGACACAGCCGGCCCGTGAACTCGGGGAAGTTGTTCGTGGCGTGCAGCTGGTCGATCGCCTCGCGCCAGCGGTCGCGGTAGACGAGGTCGTTCCAGTCCGGGATCAGGTTGCCGAGCGGGCAGCCGTTGTGGCAGAACGGCACGCCGCACTCCATGCAGCGTGCGCCCTGCCGCTGCAGCACCGGCAGCTCGACGGGCTGGACGAACTCCTGGAAATCGCGTGCGCGCTCGCGCGGGTCGCGCTCGCGCGGGTCGACCCGCGGCTCGGCGATGAAGGCCCCGAGCTCGCCCATCAGGAGTTCGCTCCCGGGCGGGCGGGGAGAACGTGGGGCGCGCCGACCGCCGCGGCGACCTCGCCGCGCTCGTCCGTCGCGTCCATCGGCGCGTCGGCGTCGGACTCGCCCTCCGCAGCGAGCTCGGCGAGCGCGCGCTTGTAGTCGTGCGGCATCACCTTGACGAACGAGCGCAGCGCGCCGTCCCAGTCGCGCAGCAGCCGCGCGGCGACCGGCGACTGGGTGCGCAGATGGTGCTCCTCGACGAGCGCGTGGAGCTCCTGCGCGTCCTCGGCGGAGATCTCGTCGAAGCCGACGAGGCCCATGTTGCAGCGGTCCGCGAAGCGGCCCCTGCCTCCGCCAGAAACCTCGTCACCGCTTCGCTCGTCGTCGAGCACGTAGGCGATGCCGCCGCTCATCCCGGCCGCGAAGTTCAGGCCGGTCTCCCCGAGCACGACCACGCGGCCGCCCGTCATGTACTCGCAGCCGTGGTCGCCGACGCCCTCGACGACGGCGCTCGCGCCCGAGTTGCGCACGCCGAAGCGCTCGCCGGCGAGCCCGCGGAAGAACGCACGCCCGGCGGTCGCGCCGTAGAGCACGGTGTTGCCGATCAGCACGTTGTCCTCGGCGGCGAACCGCGCGTTCTCCGGAGGCATCACCGCCAGCACGCCGCCCGACAGGCCCTTGCCGGTGTAGTCGTTGGCGTCGCCGATCAGCGTCAGCTCGACGCCGGGCGCGAGCCACGCGCCGAACGACTGACCCGCCGAGCCGCGCAGCGTGAAGCGGATCGTCTCCGGGGGCAAGCCGTGCGCGCCGTGCACCTCGGTCACCGCGCTCGAGAGCAGGCCGCCGACGGTGCGGTTGACGTTGCGCACGTCGAACTGCCCGGTGACCGGTCGCTTGTGGTCGATCGCGTCCTTGGCCGCCTCGATCAGGCGCCAGTCCAGCGCCGCGGGCAGCGGCGAGTCCTGCGGGCGTACGCGCCGCAGCGGGGTGCCGTCCGGCACCTCCGGCGCGGTCAGCACGTGCGTCAGGTCGACCCCGCGCGCCCTCCAGCGGTCGATCGCCTCGTTGGCCTCGAGCAGGTCGACGCGGCCGACCAGGTCCTCGAAGCGGCGGATGCCGAGGCGGCGCATGATCTGCCGCGCCTCCTCGGCGACGAAGAAGAAGAAGTTCACGACGTGCTCCGGCTGGCCCTTGAAGCGCTTGCGCAGCTCGGGATCCTGCGTCGCGATCCCCACCGGGCAGGTGTTCAGGTGGCAGGCGCGCATCATCACGCAGCCCGTCGCGATCAGCGGCGCGGTCGAGAAGCCCATCTCGTCCGCGCCGAGCAGCGCCGCGATGATCACGTCGCGGCCGGTCTTGATCTGACCGTCGGTCTGCACCCAGATGCGCGAGCGCAGGTCGTTGAGGACCAGCGTCTGCTGGGTCTCCGCGAGGCCGATCTCCCACGGCACGCCCGCGGCCTGGATCGAGGACAGCGGCGAGGCGCCGGTGCCGCCGTCGTGGCCGGAGATCAGGACGTGGTCGGCGTTGGCCTTCGCGACGCCGGCGGCGACCGTGCCGACGCCGACCTCGGAGACCAGCTTGACCGAGACGCGCGCCCGCGGATTGGCGCAGCGCAGGTCGTAGATCAGCTGCTTGAGGTCCTCGATCGAGTAGATGTCGTGGTGCGGTGGCGGCGAGATCAGGCCGACGCCCGGCGTGGTGAAGCGGATCGAGCCGATGTAGCGGTCGACCTTGTGGCCCGGCAGCTGGCCGCCCTCGCCGGGCTTGGCGCCCTGGGCCATCTTGATCTGCAGCTCGTCCGCGTTGACGAGGTAGTTGATGTTGACCCCGAAGCGCCCCGACGCCACCTGCTTGATCGCCGAGCGCCGCAGGTCGCCGTTGGGGTCGCGGCGATAGCGGACCGGGTCCTCCCCGCCCTCGCCGGTGTTCGACTTGCCGCCCAGGCGGTTCATCGCGATCGCCAGCGTCTCGTGCGTCTCGCGCGAGATCGAGCCGAGCGACATGGCCCCGGTGACGAAGCGCTTGACGATCTCGGTGGCCGGCTCGATCTCGTCGATCGGCAGCCACTGGTCCTCGGTCAGCTCGCGGAAGCCGAGCAGCCCGCGGATCGTGGCGCGCCGCGCCGCGTCCTCGTTGACGAGCGTCGCGTACTCCTCGTAGGTCTGCTCGCCACCGTGGCGGACCGCGTGCTGGAGCAGCGCGATCGTCTCCGGGTTCCACATGTGATGCTCGCCGTCGCGGCGCCAGGCGTACACGCCGCCGACCGGCAGCAGATCGTCGACGGCGCGGGGATAGGCACTCGCGTGGCGATCCAGCGTCTCCTGGGCCAGTGCCGCGGCGCCGACGCCCGCGATCCGCGACGCCGTGCCGGCGAAGCAGCGGTCGATCAGCTCGCGATCGAGGCCGACCGCCTCGAAGATCTGCGCGCCGTTGTAGGACTGGACCGTCGAGATGCCCATCTTGGAAATCGTCTTGAGCAGGCCCTTCGCGATGCCCTTGACGACGTTGCGCTCGGCCTCGGCCGCGTCGACGTCGCCGAGGCGGCCGTCGGCCACGAGCTGTGCGACGGAGTCGAAGGCGAGGTACGGGTTGACCGCGCTCGCCCCGTAGCCGATCAGGGTCGCCAGGTGATGGACCTCGCGTGCCTCGCCCGTCTCGATCACGAGGCCGGCCTGCAGGCGCGTGCCGCGGCGCACGAGATGGTGGTGGACGCCCCCGACCGCGATCAGCGACGGGATCGCGACGCGCTCGGCGTCGACGCCGCGGTCGGAGAGGATCAGCACGTTGATGCCGTCCTCCAGCACCTCCTCGGCCTCGGCGCAGACGCGATCGAGCGCCTTCAGCATCCCCTCGGGACCGTCGGCGACGGGCCAGGTGATGTCGAGTGTGTAGGCGCGGAACACCTCGGAGTCGACCTGGCGCAGCTTCTCGAGCTCGGCGTTGCGCAGGATCGGCGTCTGCATCCCGAGCTGGTGCGCGTGCTCGGGCGTCTCGTCGAGCAGGTTGCGCTCCGTGCCCACGCCGGTCGCCACGCTCATCACGATGGCCTCGCGGATCGGATCGATCGGCGGGTTGGTGACCTGCGCGAACAGCTGCTTGAAGTAGGAGAAGAGCAGTGGCGCCTTCTCCGACAGGACCGGCAGGGCGGAGTCGTTGCCCATCGAGCCGATCGGCTCCTCGCCGTTGGCCGCGGTCGGTGCCAGCAGCACCCGCAGGTCCTCCTGGGTCCAGCCGAACGCGCGCTGGAGCGCGGGCAGCGGCTCCGTGCGCTCGTGCTCCGGTGCCCGCGCGGGAAGGTCGGAGAGGTGCACGATGCCCTCGTCGAACCACTGCCGGTACGGCTTCTGCGCCGCGACCGCGTGCTTGACCTCGCCGTCGTCGACGATCCGGCCCTCGGCGATGTCGACCAGGAAGAGCTTGCCCGGCTGCAGGCGGCCCTTGCGCAGGACGTTCTCCGGCGGCTCGTCCATCACGCCGGTCTCCGAGCCCAACACGACCCAGCCGTCGCGGGTATGCAGCCAGCGGCCCGGGCGCAGCCCGTTGCGGTCGAGCGTCGCGCCGATGATGCGGCCGTCGGTGAACGCGATGGCGGCCGGGCCGTCCCACGGCTCCATCAGGCAGGAATGGAACGCGTAGAAGCCCTTGAGCTCGTCGGAGAGGTCGTCGCGGCCGTCGAAGGCCTCGGGGACCATCATCATCAGCGCATGCGGGAGGGAGCGCCCCGCAAGCGTGAGCAGCTCGAGGACGTTGTCGAACGTCGCGGAGTCCGAGCCACCGGCGCGCACGACCGGCAGCACCTTCTGAAGGTCGTCGCCGAACAGCTCCGAGGCGAGCTGGGACTCGCGGGCGCGCATCCAGTTGACGTTGCCGCGCAGCGTGTTGATCTCGCCGTTGTGGGCGATCATCCGGTACGGGTGCGCGAGCTCCCAGCTCGGGAACGGGGTGGTCGAGAAGCGCGAGTGGACCAGCGCCAGCGCGCTCTTGGCGCGCGGGTCCTGCAGGTCGGGGAAGTAGCCCATCAGCTGCGGCGCCGTGAGCATGCCCTTGTACACGATCGTGCGCGAGGAGAAGCTCGGGATCACGAGCTCCGGCCCGGCGGCCAGCTCGGCGACGCGGCGGATCACGTAGAGCTTGCGCTCGAACGCGTCCTGATCGTGCTCGAGGTCGCCCTGCGCGGCGACGACGAGGTGCTTGATGTACGGGGCGAAGTAGTTGGCCGTGATGCCGACGTAGTCCTTGTCGACCGGCACGTCGCGCCAGCCGACCACGCGCTGGCCCTCGGCCTCGACGGTCTCCTCGAGGAGGCGCGCGAACGCCGCGCGCTTCTCCTCGTCCTGCGGCAAAAAGCAGACGCACACGCCGTAGCGCCCCGGCGGCGGCAGGTCGCCGCCGACGAGACCACGCATCAGCTCGTCGGGCATCTGCATCAGGATCCCGGCCCCGTCGCCCGTGTTCGGGTCGGCGCCCGCGGCCCCGCGGTGCTCGAGGTTCTCCAGCGCGACGATCGCCCGGCGGATCGTCTCGTGCGTCGCGTCGCCGTCGAGCTTGGCGACGAACGCGACACCGCAGGCGTCGTGCTCGTAGGTTGGGTCGTACAGGCCGATCGGCTCGGTCGGCCGGGCAGTCCGATGCAAGAGCGTGCTCCCGTGCGGCGCGGCTGGGCGGGCAAGATTAGCGGCGGCAGGGTCGGCCGCGGGCGTCCTGCCGCATAGCTTCGATGCCACTTGCACCGTTCAGCGGCTCGATCGCCCGCTCGGGCGCAAGATCGTTGCGCTCGGCCGGTGATCCGTTGCGCGAGCAGCTCCGGCGAGCGTGCGCCCCGCGCTCGAGGCGCGCACCCGTGGACCACAATGTGCGCCGCGTCCCGCCGCCGGCGATGTGACGCCACATGAGCACCAATACGGTGCTCATGTGGCGTCGCGTGAAACCGCCGGCGATGCGCCGCACGTTGTGGTCGCCGCCGTGTCGACGCGTCGCAGCGGGTGCTCGAGCGCAGCGGCAGCGGTGCCTGGCGCGCGCACGTCCGCTTGGCGCGAACCGTCGAGGACGCATCCTCGTAGCCATCGGGTGGACCTCGGCACGGGTGAGCTGATCACGCTCGGCGCCGCCGCGCTCGCGGCAGGGCTCCTGCACGCGCTGCTCGGCTTCGGCTCCGGGCCGGTGCTCGCGCCGCTGCTGCTCGCCGTCGGCGGCCCGCCGGGCGTGTCGGCTGCCGCCGCGCTGATCGTGGGGACCGGGCTCTCCGCCGCGGTGCTCGTCGCCGAGCCGCCCGAGCGGCGGCGGCAGGCGCTCGAAGGCGCTGCGCCACTGGCCGCGGGTGCGCCGGCGGGAGCGCTCGCCGGCGCCTGGCTCGCGCAGGCGGCCGGGCGGACCGAGCTGCAGAGCGTGCTCGCCGCCCTGCTCGTCGTCGCCGGTGCGGCCGCGCTCGCGCGCCGCCCGCTCGTGCGCCTCCCGCCGAGCGGGCCTGGGCTCGCAGCCGCGGGGGCCGTGCTCGGCGCGGCGGCGGCCGCCACGGGGATCGTCGGCCCGCTGATCGCCGTGGTCGCGGCGCCGGCCTTCGCACCCGAGCGGCTGCGCGCCGCGATCGCGCTGCGCTTCGCAGTGGTCGCCGTCCCGGCGATCGGCGCACAGGCGGTCGTCGGCGGCGCGGACGCCGTCGCCCACGGCGCGCTGATTGCCGCGGCGCTCGCTCCGGCGCTCCTGCTCGGTGCCGTGGCAGGGGGCCGGCTCGTCCCGCGAATCTCCCACGCAATGCGCCGTCCGCTCTCGCTCGCCGCCGCGGCTGCCGCCGCGCTGCTCGCCGTCGGGCTGGCGGTCGCCTAAGTGGAGAGCAGCTCGGCCGGCTCGACGCCGCGGGCGACGTCGTAGACCGCGGCGACCTCGCCGGCCAGCGCCGGCCACGAGAAGCGCGCGCGAGCGTCCTCGGCCGCGGCGCGGCCGCGGCGGCGGCGCTCGAAGGGGCGGTTGACGGCCTCGACGAGCGCGTTGGCGAGCGAGACCGGGTCGTCGGGCTCGACCAGCCAGCCGGTCTCGCCGTGGCGGACGATCTCGGCGGGCCCGAACGCGTCGACGGCGATCGCCGGCCGCCCGCAGGCCATGCCCTCTACGAGCACCTGGCCGAACTGCTCGCGCACCGACGGCAGCACGACGACGTCGGAGGCGGCGAGGAAGCTCGGCAGCTCGTCGTGGCCGTGCCAGCCGGCGAGGAAGACGTCCTGCGCGCCGGTGCGGCGGATCGTGTCGAATGGATGCTCCCCCTCCCACTCCCCCGGGAAGCCGCCGAGGAGCACGAGCGGCGCGCGCGTGGCGAATCCGGGCCGGGCGCGTGCGTAGGCCTCGATCAGCAGGCCGATCCGCTTGACCGCGGTGAAGCGTCCGACGTAGAGCAGCACGGGCGACTCGTCGCGGGCGCCGCCGAACGCCTCGAGGTCGGCCTCCGTGTACGCGATCGACCCGGCCGGCTCTCCCGGCGCCCACCCCTGCGGCCGCTCGACGAGGTGGCGCCGCCACAGCGAACGGTGGTCGAAGTGGCGGGGGACGAAGAGCTCCGGATCGAAGCCGTTGGGGACGACGACGAAGCGGTCGCCGTCGACGTCGAGCAGCCGCTCGGCCCGCTCGCCCTGGGACTCCGTGAGCAGGATCAGGCGCTTGCATCCGGCCGCCCAGTCACGCATGCGCCGCATCCACGCCGCCCCGTGGGCCCAGCGGCCGCGGTCGGCCTCGATCGCCTCGAGCATCAGCAGCTCGGTCCCGTGCAGGTGGCCGACGACCGGGACGTCCGGCGCGATCCGCCGTGCGGCCTCGTGCTGGGGCGTGAGGTGGTGCAGGTGCAGGACGTCGGTGCGCGCGGCGCCGACCGACTGCAGCGCGCGCGCCCAGGCAGCGACCTGGCGCTCGTACTCGCAGTCGTCGAGCGCGGCGAAGATGCGGTCGGGCGCGGCGGCGCGCTCCTCGTAGGAGGGGTGCATCGGCGGATCGGCCGCCATCGGGTCGGCGGCCTGGAAGGCGTCGGTCATGTCGACGGAACAGACATCGAGGCCGGCGTAGAAGTCGCGCGCGTCGCCGGGATGCCCCGGCAGCGTCAGCGAGCCGCTGAGCAGGGTGACGTCCCAGCCGACCCTGGGCAGCGCGGCGGCGAGGTTGCGCGCGACGTGCGCGGAGCCGCCGCGCGGGAAGAAAGCGAGCCCCATGAGCGCTCGAGGACGATGTGAAGCGGAAGTCACGCCGTCGTGAAGATACCCCCCAGCGACGGTGGATCAGGCGCGCGGGGTCAGCACGAGCGCCGTCGAGACGGGGCGGCCGCCCGGCTCGAGGCGCTCGAAGTCGCCGCGCGGGCGGTTGCGCAGGCGTCCACCCGAGATCAGCGTCGTCGAGCCGCCGCCGTCGAGGTTGACCGCGGTCTCGCAGCCGAGCCCGGCCATCAGCGACGCGAGCTCCTCGAGCGTCAGGCCTGCGTCGTGGCGGGAGCGCCCGTCGCAGGCGACGGCGAGGATCCGTCCCGGCGCCAGGCCGAGCGCCGCGCGCGGGTGCCGCCCGTCGGTGATGTCGGAGTCGAACTGGCGCGCACCCGCGGCGAAGCCCTCGGGATCGCTGGCGCGCTCATAGGCACGAGCGCCACCGGCCACCAGCAGCGGGCCCGCCTGCAGCAGGTCGCCGCGGGGCGCCGCGGGCAGCGCGTCGCGGGCGGCGATCCGGGCGACCCCACCCTGGACGTGCACGCAGGTCCGCGTCGCGCGCCACGGCGGGTCGAAGGGCACGCTGCGCCGCGCGACGCCGCGGGTGCGCACTTCGCCGAGCGGGATGCCCTCGGGCCGCGTGAAGAAGCCGCCGACGAGCGCCTCCTGGATGTCCCGGGCGGCGCACCAGTCGCCGAGCCGTGCCTGGCTGCGGAGCACTACGACGCGCAGCTCCGTCCGCGCCGCGTCGTGAGCGCTCATGTGAACGGTCGTCGCGCGCCCGTCGGCGAGCCGGACGCGCAGGCGGCGATAGCGGCCGGGCGGAGCCTCGAGCGGCCCGGCGACGGGGAGCGCGGCGGCCATGTGGGCAGAGCTTCGCGCCCACGCCGGCGAAGCCGGTGAAGGATCCGTGACCGGCTAGGCTCGCCGGGTGCCCGGGCGAGCAGTCACGGTGCTCGCCGCAGGCGGCACCATCGCGATGGCCGGTCCCGCGGCCGGCGGCGCGGCGCCCGAGCACGGCGCCGACGCGCTCGTCGCCGCGGTGCCGCAGCTCGCCCGCGCGCCCGACCTGCGGGCGCGAACCCTCGACACCCGGCCGAGCGTGCAGCTCGACGCCGCCGACGCGCTCGACATCGCCCGCGCGGCGGTCGCCGAGGCCGACGGCGGACGCGGCGTCGTCGTGACCCACGGGACGGACACGCTCGAGGAGGTCGCCCTGCTCTGCGACCTGCTCTACGCCGGTGATGCCCCGATCGTCTTCACGGGCGCGATGCGCCCCGCGTCGGCCCCGGGCGCCGACGGGCCGGCCAACCTGCTCGACGCGGTGACCGTCGCGCAATCGCCCGGCGCGGGCGGACTCGGCGTGCTCGTCGCCTTCGCCGGCCGCGTGCACGCCGCGCGGGCGGTCCGCAAGGCCGACTCGACGGCGCCCGACGCGTTCGCGTCGCCACGGCTGGGGCCGGTCGGCCGGGTGCAGGAGAACCGCGCGCGGATCTCGCGGCGGCTCGAGCGGCGCCCGCCGATCCCGGTGGCGGCGCTCGACGCGACGGTCCACATCGTCGGGGCCGGACTCGGGACCGACGGCGCGCTGGTCGATGCGGCGCTCGACGCGGGCGCCGACGGGCTCGTCGCCGTCGTGCTCGGCGCGGGCCATACGCCACCGCCCTTCCTGGCCGCCCTGCGGCGCGCCGGCGGCCGCGTGCCGGTCGTGGTCACGGTGCGCCCGGAGTGCGGCGCGATCCTGCGCGCCACCTACGCGTTCGAGGGCGCGGAGGGCGATCTGCGCGCCGCGCCGGTGATCTGCGCCGGCGCGCTCTCCCCCGCCGCCGCCCGGATCAAGCTGATGGCCTGCCTCGGAGCGGGCTACACGCGCGTCGCGACCGCCGGGGCGTTCGCGACCGACGACTCCTAGAGAAACCAGACCGCCGCCGCGCCCGGCACGAGGAGCGCGGCGGCGGCGGCGAACAGCAGGCGCGAACGGCGCCGGAACGGGGCGGTCGCGGCGCATGCCAGGCCCGCCGCGAACAGCGCCGTCGAGCCCCACACGTCCCAGGGGAACCGCGTCGTCCGCGCGGCCTGTCCCGCCGGCGAGACGTACAGGCACTCGATCCCGGCCGGTGGCCAGTACGTGAGTTCGGCACTGAGCGCGGAGCCTTCGACGTTCGGCGCATCCGGGCACAACGTCGTCGGGTCGAGGCCGGCGGCGAGGGCGATCAGCCAGACGACCGCGAAGGCAGCCGCGCACCCATAGGCGACGACACGGAGCGCCATGGGCGTGAGGCTACGCATCGAGATGCGGGTGAGCGCCTCCGGCTCGTGCACCACACCCGGGGGAGGGCCCGCCGCCGGCTGCGCGCAGGCGGATCCCGGCACGCTCGCGATGCGCGGGGAAACCCGCGCGAAGTCGGTGATTCGGAGCAATGCGTCCCCGAACTCCCCCTGCGCCCGCTCCGCTCTGGTAGGAACGGGGGGTGGTGGACGCGCAAACCGACCGCTCGCTGCAGGCTGAGCTCGAAGAGGCCTACGCCCTTCTGGACGTGATCTTCGCGCGCGCCCCGGTCGGGCTCGCCCTCTTCGACGCCGATCTGCACTACGCGCGCGTCAACGAGCGCATGGCGGCGATGAACGGCATGCCCGCCTCCGCACATCTCGGCCGGCCCGTGCGCGAGGTGCTGCCGGGGCTCCCGCGCGACGTCGAGGAGGACCTGCGCCGCGTCCTGCGCACCGGCGAGCCGCTGATCGAGGTCGAGGTGTCCGGTGAGACCCCGGCGCGTCCCGGGCGCCACCGCGAGTGGCTGAGCTCGTACTGGCCCGTGCGCCCGCACGGATCCAGCGAGGTGACCGGCATCGGTGCGGTCGTCTTCGAGGTCACCGATCGGCGCGACGCGCGCCGCGCGCTGCGCGCGCAGGCCGACCGCTACGAGGCGCTGCTGCAGGCGCTCTCGGAGGCAGGCCAGGGCATGGTCGTCGTCGAGGAGGACGGGCGCTGCGTCTACGCCAACTCCGCGTTCGAGCAGATCACGGGCTACACGTTCCCCGAGCTCACGGCGTTGGACTCGCTGTTCGACCTCGCCGTCGCGGGCGATCGCGCCGAGGCCACGCGCCGTGCCGTGCTGCGGATCGAGCGCGGCTGGATCGACACCTCCTCCACGCTCGCGCTACGGCGCCGCGACGGCGTCGTCATCGACGTGGAGGTCGCCGGCGTGCCGCTGGAGTCCGAGGACGGCCGCCAGCTCGTCGTGCTCGTCCGCGACGTCACCCAGCGCCGCCGTATCGAGGCCGAGCGCGAGCATCTGCTCACGCGCGCCGCGCTGATGGCCGAGGCATCCGAGCTGTTCGACCAGTCGCTCGACGAGACGCGCACGCTGGAGAGCGTCGCGCGGCTGTGCGTGCGCGACCTCGCGGACACCTGTGTGCTCGTGCTCGGCGACACGCCGGACAGCGTGCGCCGTGTCATCACAGCGGCGCGCGAGCCCGACCGCGAGCGAGCGCTGGTCGAGCTCCAGCTGCGCTACCCGATCGACGAGGATCCGCTGCACCCGGTCCTCGCGGCGATGCTGACGGGCCGCTCGCGGGTCGTGCACGAGCTTCCGGACGAGCGCTTCGCGGAGGTGGCCCGGGACGACCTCGAGCTCGAGCTGCTGCGCGCGCTGGGCATCGGCGCGGCCGTGATCGTGCCGCTGCGGGCGCGCGGGGCGGTCTGCGGAGCGATGGCGGTGGGGCTCGACTCGCTCGCCGGCGAGGACGTCGACTTCCTGCTCGCCATGCTCGAGGACCTCGGCCGCCGCGCCGCACTCGCGCTCGACACCGCCCGGCTCTACGAGGAGCGCGACGCGATCGCGCGCACGCTGCAGCGCTCGCTGCTCCCGCCGGCGATGCCGGCGATCGCCGGCATCGACGTCGCCGCGCGCTACCTCGCCGCGGGCCAGGGCAACGAGGTCGGCGGCGACTTCTACGACTGCTTCGCGACCGGCCCGGGCGAGTGGGCGGTGGTGATCGGCGACGTCTGCGGCAAGGGCGCAGAGGCGGCCGCGGTGACCGCGCTGGCGCGCTACACGATCCGCGCCTCGGTCCTGCACGACCGCCGGCCCGCGGCGGTGCTGCGCGAGCTCAACGACGCGATCCTCAGCCAGCACGACGACTTCCGCTTCTGCACCGCCGTGCAGATCGCGCTGCGGCCGACCGGCGACGGCGGCGCGGAGGCCTGCATCGCCGTCGGCGGGCACCCGCTGCCGCTGCTCGTGCGCGCCGACGGCCGCGTCGCGCCGGTCGGGCGCCCCGGCACACTGCTGGGCGTGCTCGCCGACCCCGAGCTGTACGAGGAGCGCGTCCGCCTCGACCCCGGCGACGCGCTCGTGCTCTACACCGACGGCGTGATCGAGGCGAGCCCGCTCGACGACGCGCTCGGCCCGGACCGCCTCACCGCCGTGCTGCGCGGCTGCGTCGGGCGGGACGCGGCGGCGATCGCCACGTGCATCGAGGAGCGCACGCTCGAGGTCCAGCACGGGCGCCTGCGCGATGACGTCGCGGTCGTCGTCCTGCGCGCCGACCCCGGCGCGGGGGCACCGTTTGCCCCCGCGGGGCGCGGGGTAGCGACGCGTTCGTGAAGCTGCTCGTCGTCACGCCCGAGCCTGTCGACGCCAACGTGCTGCAAGCGAGCCTCGGAGAGGAGGTCCGCGGCGCCGAGGTGCTGGTCATCTCCCCGGCGACGAACCGCTCCAAGCTCGCGTTCTGGGTCTCGGACTCCGACGCGGCGATCGGTGAGGCCGAGACCGCGAAGGAGGAGACCGTCGAGCGGCTCGAGGAGGACGGCGTCGACGCCGCCGGGCGGACCGGCGAGAGCGACCCGGCGGTCGCGATCCAGGATGCGCTCGCGACGTTCAAGGCCGATCGCATCGTGATCTTCTCCCACCCGGAGTCAGACCGCGACTACCGCGAGGACGACGGGCTAGCGGACGCCGAGCAGCGTTTCGGGGTGCCCGTCACGCGCGCCGTCATCGGGCGCTGACGTCGCGCTCGGCGCTGCGGATCGCCAGCATCAGCGGCTCCGCGCCGACGAGCCGCTCGAACGGCGCGATCACCGACCACAGCGCGCGCAGCCGCAACGATGCCAGCCGGTCGGTCGGCTGCACGCGCGCCTCCGAGATGAGCTCGGCGCCGCCCTCGGCGTCCGGCTGCACCCAGTGGGCGAACAGCACCCGCACGGTCCCCGGCTCGTCCCAGGCGGCGAACGCGTCGACGCCGGCCAGCGCCGGGTAGTCGCGCGCCAGGGTCCAGATGCGTCCGCACAGGCCCGACAGCAGCCACCCGGCGCCTTCCTCGAGGACGATGAACGGGTAGGCGCGGAAGAGGTCGTGGTAGGTGAGGGCCGGCTCGAGGCCCGGGATCCGCCAGCGCACGAGCCGCCCGAGCGTGCGCGTGTCGGCCAGGCGCACCCGGCTCGCCGCGTCCCACAGCGCGTCGGCGGGCGCCGCCGCCCGCCGGCGGTGGTGCGTGCGCACCTGTGGCGCGTCGAGCCAGGCGTCGAGGCGCTCGTCTGCCATCGAGTCGGGCGGGTACCCGTTCGGGGGCGGAGGTATCGTCGGCATGGCGCATGCGGCTGATCCAGCACAAGCGGGAGGCCTGGTGGTTCTACCGCTTCCTCTCCATGGGCTACGACGACTGGGTCAACCCGCTGTTCTGGACGGAGCGGATGCGCACCGAGGCGCTGGCGCTCGCGCGGTTGTCCGCACGTGAGCTGGAGACGCTCGACGCGGGCGCGGGCACCGGCTTCACCACGGCGGGGATCGTCGAGCACGTCGACCCGGCGCGCGTGACCATGCTCGACCAGAGCCCCCACCAGCTCGCGCGCTCGCAGCGGCGCCCCGGGCTGACCGGCGTCAAGCGGATGCTCGGCGACGCGGAACGGCTGCCGTTCGGCGCCGACGCCTTCGACCGCTACGTCTCGGCCGGCTCGATCGAGTACTGGCCTGAGCCGCAGCGCGGGATCGCCGAGGCGTACCGCGTGCTGCGCGAGGGCGGCGTCGGCCTCGTCATCGGACCCGTCCGGCCGGCGCACCCCGTGGCGCGGCGGCTCGCCGAGGCGTGGATGCTCTTCCCCGCCGCGGAGGAGTACCGCGCATGGTTCGAGCGAGCCGGGTTCGCCGGCGTCGAGGTGCGCGAGATCGCGCCCGACTGGTACCGGGGCCGCGGCGGGCGGGACGCCTACGCGGTCGCCGTCTGCGGGGTCAAGCCCGCCGCCGGCGCGTCGCCGCTCGCGGCGGCGCTCGGCGAGCCCTCCGAGGATCTCGCCGCGCCGCTGACGCTGCGCGAGCGCGCACGCGTCGCGGGCCGGTTCGCCGCCGGCTCAGCCGCGGGGGCGGCGTTCGTGCCGATCGCCGCCGCGCTCACGCTGCGCGCGCGCCTCGCCGGACGGCGCGGCGGCTGACGTGCCGGCGGCTGCGGCCTCCGCGACCGCGCCGCCCGCCCGGCGGCCCGGCCCCGCGGGGGTGCTGTGGCGGTTCAGCCGGCCGCATACCGTCATCGGGACGTGGCTGGGGATCACCGGCCTGTTCGCGATCGCCTTGCATGCCGCGCCGGGCGCGAGCCCGGGCGACGCGGCCTTCCAGCTCGCCTGCGTGCTGATCGCCGGCACGTGCGTGAACGTCGCGATCGTCGGCGTCAACCAGATCACCGACGTCGAGATCGACCGCATCAACAAGCCGCGCCTGCCGATCGCCGCCGGCGAGCTGAGCACGCCGGCGGCGTGGCGGGTCGTCGCCGTCGCCGCGCTCGTGCCCGTCGCGATGGCGCTGACGCAGGGCTGGGTCGAGACGGCCGCGGTGCTCGTCGCCCTCGCCATCGGCGCCGCGTACTCGCTGCCGCCCGTGCGGCTCAAGCGCCACCCGGTCGCGGCATCGCTGTGCATCGCCGGCGTGCGTTCGGCCGTCGTCAACCTCGGCGTGGCGGTGCACTTCTCGAACGCGTTCGGGGGTGGTGGGCAGGTTCCCGGCGCGGTCTGGGCGCTGTGCCTGTTCGTGCTGCCGTTCTCGTTCGCGATCGCCGTGCTCAAGGACGTGCCCGACGGCGAGGGCGACCGGCGCTTCCGGATCGCGACGTTCACAATCCGCCTCGGCGCCCGCCGCGCCGCCTGGCTCGGGCTCGGCGCGCTCGGGCTGGCCTACGCGGGGATGGCGATCGGCGGCCCGTTCGCGCTGCCGGAGGCGAACGCCGCGGTCCTCGCCGGTGGCCATCTCGCCGCTGCGGGCCTGCTGGCCTGGTGGGCGCACCGAACCGATCCCGACGATCCGCACGCGTTCACGCGCTTCTACATGCGCGTGTGGGTGCTGTTCTTCCTCGAGTACCTGCTCGTGCCGGCGTCGGTGCTCGCCGGCTGACCGATTTCTGTCTCGTCGAGGAATTCGTCGGACAAAACGTCGAATGGCCCTATTGTCAGGCGGCCGATACGGCGTAGACAGGCGGCGGAGACTCAAGTACCGTTTGGCGCGATGTCGCTCTTGATCCAGCGATCCAATGCGCCTCGACCTCCAGGCGCCGCGCCGACGAAGCGGTACCCCGTCAGCGCACCCGCCGCCCCCCTCCCCGCAGCCAGTCAGATGCGAGCCGCCCGCCGCCGCGCCGCCCGGCGCGACGAACAGGCGGTCTCGTCGTGGCTGCGCGAGCTGTCCACCCGCCCACGCTGAACGACCTCAGCGCGGGCGGGTGCGCGCCGGTCCGGTCCCTCATTCGCATCGTTTTGCCACGGGGGCCTACGGGCACGGTTTGATATGGAGGGGAACGAACCGACTTCTCAAGGAGAGCCCATGGGCATCACCCCGCTCCAGCAGCTGGCCCAGCGCGGCCAGGCCGTCTGGATCGACTACCTCTCGCGGACGTTCGTCAAGGACGGCGACCTCGAGGGCCTGATCCGCCAGGGCGTCGTCGGCGCGACGTCGAACCCGACGATCTTCCAGGGGGCGATCGCCGAGGGCGACGCCTACGACGACCAGATCCGCGAACTCGTCGACGCCGGCACGACCGAGCCGAAGGACATCTTCCTCGAGGTCGCGCGCGATGACATCCGCGACGCCTGCGACCTCTTCAAGTCCGTCTGGGACGAGGGCGACGGCAAGGACGGCTGGGTCTCGCTCGAGGTCGACCCGAACCTCGCCCACGACACCCAGGGGACCATCGACGAGGCCAAGCGGCTCCATGGGATGGTCCAGCGCGACAACCTGCTGATCAAGATCCCGGCCACCGTCGAGGGCCTCGAGGCGATCGAGGAGACGATCGCGGCCGGCATCCCGGTCAACGTGACGCTGATCTTCTCGCTCGAGCGCCACCGCGCCGTCGCCGAGGCGTACGTCCGCGGGCTCCAGCGCTTCGTCGACGGCGGCGGCGACCCCTCGAGGAACATGGCGTCGGTCGCCTCGTTCTTCGTCTCGCGCGTCGACACCGAGGCCGACAAGCGCCTCGACGAGATCGGCGGCCACGACGAGCTCAAGGGCACGCTCGCGATCGCGAACGCCAAGCTGGCGTACCAGACCTACAAGGAGGTGTTCGCGGGCGAGCAGTGGGACGCGCTGGCCGCGAAGGGCGCCTCCCCGCAGCGCTGCCTGTGGGCGTCGACGTCGACCAAGAACCCGGAGTACCGCGACGTCATCTACGTCGAGGAGCTCGTCGGCCCGGACACGGTGAACACGATGCCGCGCGAGACGGTCGAGGCCGTCCTCGACCACGGCGAGATCCGCGAGAACGCGCTCGAGGAGGACGTCGACGGCGCCCGCCGGATCCTCGACGAGCTCAAGGCCGCGGGGATCGACTACGACGACGTGGTCGAGACGCTCGAGAAGGAGGGCGTGGAGAAGTTCGCCAAGTCCTTCCGCGACCTCTTCTCGGACCTCGAGTCCAAGCGCGACGCGCTCGTCGGGGCGAAGGCCTGATGGCGGCCGGCAAGGGCGCCGACTTCCGGCGCGAGCTCGGCCAGCAGCTGCGGGTGGACTCCGTCCGGTCCAGCGCGGCGGCCGGCTCGGGCCACCCGACCTCGTCGATGTCCGCCGCGGACTTGATGGCCGTGCTGCTCGACGGGCACCTCCGGCTCGACTACCAGGACCCCGGGGACCCCCGCAACGACCACCTGATCTTCTCCAAGGGGCACGCGTCGCCGCTCTACTACGCGGTCCTCAAGGCGGCCGGGGCGATCGGCGACGAGGAGATGCTGACGTTCCGCAGGCTGGGCTCGCGTCTGCAGGGCCACCCCACCCCGGCGATCCCGCCCACCGACGTGGCGACGGGTTCGCTCGGCCAGGGCCTGCCGATCGGCGTCGGAGTGGCGATGACCGCCGCCCGGCTCGACCGGCTCGACTACCGCGTCTGGGTGCTCTGCGGCGACTCGGAGATGGCCGAGGGCTCGATCTGGGAGGCCTTCCAGCACGCCGGCTGGGAGGGTCTCGACAACATCGTCGCGATCATCGACGTCAACCGGCTCGGGCAGACGCGCGAGACGATGCTCGGCTGGGACACCGACGGCTACGCCAAGCGCGCCGAGGCCTTCGGCTGGCACGCGATCGAGATCGACGGGCACGACGTCGAGGCGATCGAGGCCGCCTACAGCGAGGCCGAGTCCACCAAGGGCCGCCCCACGGCGATCATCGCCAGGACCAAGAAGGGCAAGGGCGTCAAGGCCGTCGAGGACCAGCCGGGCAAGCACGGCAAGCCCCTCGACGATCCCGAGGCGGCCATCGAGGAGCTCGGCGGCGAGCGCGACCTGCGCGTCGAGGTGGCCAAGCCGGACGGGCCGCAGCCGCACACGTTCGACGCCCCCGGCGGCGAACTGCCGAGCTGGGAGCTCGGCGACGAGGAGGCGACGCGCAAGGCCTACGGCCTGGCGCTGAAGGCGCTCGGCGACCTGCGCGGCAACGTCGTCGCCATGGACGGCGAGGTCTCGAACTCCACGCACTCCGAGGAGTTCGCCAAGGCCCACCCGGACCGCTACTTCGAGATGTTCATCGCGGAGCAGCAGTTGGTGGCCACCGCGGTCGGCGTCCAGGTCCACCAGCACTGGGTCCCGTTTGCCTCGACGTTCGCGGCGTTCCTGTCGCGTGCGTACGACTTCGTCCGCATGGCGGCGATCTCCGGGGCCGACATCCGGCTCTCGGGCTCGCACGCGGGCGTGTCGATCGGCGAGGACGGCCCGTCGCAGATGGCGCTCGAGGACATGGCGTCGATCCGTGCGATCCACGGTTCGACCGTCCTGCACCCCTCGGATGCCAACCAGACGGCGAAGCTCGTCGCCGCGATGGCCGACCAGCAGGGCATCTCGTTCATCCGCACGCTGCGCGGCAAGACGCCCGTGCGCACCGCTCCCGACGAGGACGTCCGCATCGGCGGCTCGCGCATCGTCACCGGCGCCGACGCCGACGACGTGGCGATCATCGCCTGCGGCATCACCGTCGAGGAGGCCGTCAAGGCGGCCGAAGCGCTCGAGCGCGACGGCATCGGTGCGCGCGTGCTCGACGCCTACTCGGTCAAGCCGATCGACGCGGAGGCCGTCCGCGCCGCGGCGCGCGACTGCGCCGCGATCGTGACGGTCGAGGACCACGCGCCCGAGGGCGGCCTCGGCGACGCCGTGCTCGACGCGCTCGCCGCCACCGACGACCGGCCGCGGGTGATCAAGCTCGCCGTCCGTGAGATCCCCGGCTCCGGAACGCCGGAGGAGCTGATCCACGGCGCGGGCATCGACGCCGACGCGATCGCGGGCGCCGCGCGCGAGGTCGCACGCGCCGGCGCCGCCAGCTGACGCCGCCGCTCACGCGCGCCGCGCTCGCCGGGCTGGCGGGCGCGGCCGCGATGGGCGTGTCGACGGCGGTCGAGATGCGCGTGCGGGGGCGCGCCGCCAGCGGCGTGCCCGCCGACGTGCTGGCGCGGCTGATCGAGCCGTTGCCTCCGGCGCAGCGGCTGCGCACCGACCGGCGCCTGCGCAGCGCCGTGTCGTGGGCGGCGCCCGTGCCGACCGCGCTCGTCGCCGGCGTCGTCCTGGAGGTGCTCGCGTCCCGGCTGCCCGAGCCGACCGCGACCGCGGCCTTCTACGGCCTGGTCTGCCTTCCCGACGTCGCGCTCGCGCCGCTCGCAGGCGCGGCGCCGCCGCCGTGGCGCTGGGGCGCGCGCGAGCTCGCGATCTCGCTCGGCCATCACGCCGCCTTCGTCGCGGGCGCTAGAGCTGCGGCAGCGGCTGCACGAGCGAGCTGACCGGAGCGAACAGGTCGCCGTGCTCGGCGACGCGCGCGAGCACCTCGTCGGTCGCGAAGGCCAGGTCCTCGGGTTCGGCGGACTCGAGCACGGCCTCGACCTCGTGCCATTCGAGCGGGGTCGAGACCGTCGGGCGCTCGCGCGCCCGCACCGAGTACACCGACACGGTCGTCTTGTGCTCGTCGTTCTGGCTCCAGTCGACGAGCACCTTGCCGGTGCGCAGGGACTTGCGCATGTCCGAGACGACCAGCTCGGGGCGGTGGCGCTCGAGCAGACGCGCGATGCTCTGCGCGAACGGCTTCGTCTGCGCGTAGGTCACGCCCTCCGCGTTGAGCGGGACGTACACCTGCATCCCCTTGGAGCCCGACGTCTTCGGGAACGTTTCCATGCCGAGATGCGCGAACGCCTCGCGCAGGTCGAGTGCGACGCGCGCGCACTCGACGATCGTCGCCGGCGGCCCGGGATCGAGGTCGAAAGCGAGGACCGTGGGCGACGTGACGTCGGCGGCCAGCGCGAGCGAGGTATGCAGCTCGACGTCGCCGAGCTGGGCCAGCCAGACGAGCGTCGCAAGGTCGTCGGCGAGCGTGAAGTCGATCGTGCGCCCGTTGTGGCGGCTCCAGACCGCCGCGGTGCGCACCCACTCCGGCCGGTGGCTCGGGCTCTGCTTCTCGTAGAAGAACTGGCCCTCGACCCCGTCCGGGTAGCGCTTGAGGGTGAGCGGCCGCCCTCGCAGGTGCGGGAGAACGGCGGGGGCGATGCGCGTGTAGTAGTCGATCAGCTGTCCCTTGGTGAAGCCGACCTGCGGGAACAGGACCTTGTCGAGGTTCGAGAGCGACACGACGCGCCCGTCGATGTCGACCTCCATGCGCTTGCGCGGCGCCACGCGCGGACGGTACCCGTTCGCGCACGCGACGGTCCGGGCAGCCCCGAGCCCATGACCACTTCGATCGTCGAGCGCTACCTCGCGGAGGCCCACGCGACCGAGGCAGCGCTGATCACCACGCTCCAGGCCCACATCGCGATGACGCCGGGCGGCTCCTACAAGCAACTGCTGGAGCGCCATCTCTCCGAGACGCGCCGGCATGCCGGCGCGATCGAGCGGCGGCTCGCCGCAGTCGACGCCGGCACGAGCACCATGACCGCGGCCATCGGCCTGGTCGAGACCGTGATCGGCCACGCGCTCGCGCTCGGCAAGGGACCGATCGACATGCTGCGCGGCGGCTCACGCGCGGAGAAGCTGCTCAAGAACGCCAAGGACGAGTGCGCGACGGAGGCACTCGAGATCGCGACCTACGACGCGCTCGAGGCGGTCGCGCGGGCGGCCGGCGACGACGAGACGGTCACGCTGGCCCGCCGCCATCGCGCGGAGGAGGAGCGCATGCTCGCCGCGCTACGCGAAGAGATCCCGCGGTTGGCCGCGGCAATGACGGGCGAGCGGGCCGGCGGCTCGCAGCCGGCGGCGGCCAACGGGAGCGCCGCCCGCAACGGCGATCCGCTGCCGGGCTACGACACGCTGAACGCGGGCCAGGTGATCGCCCGCCTCCCCGACCTCTCGGCCGTGCAGCTGCGCGCCGTCGCCGACCGCGAGCGCGCGGGCCGTGCGCGTTCGACGGTGCTGGCCCGCGTCGAAATGCTGCTCCAGCAGGCCGACGGGACGGCGGCGCGCGACCTCAGCCGGTGAGCCGAGGACCGCGTCACGGACCTGACCTGCCGTCACGACGATGCCTGCAAACGGCCTGCCGAGGTTAGCCTGGAGAGGTGATCGAAGGGAAGTCCTCGAGCCTATGAGCGCCGCCGATCGCATGCATCCGCGGGATTCCGGAGCCGCGCAGCGCGTGGCGCCGCTGCTCGACCTCGACCCCGATCTCGGGCAGTTCCTCGACGGCGAGTCGCGCGAGGCGGCGCGGCGCCGGCTGCTCGTGCCCGTGCGCCGGCTGGCGCCGGGTCCGTGGGACACCGCGTCGCTGACGGTCGCCGATCCCGGCCACGTCGGGCTGCTGATGCTCGACGGCGTGCTCGCCCGCGAGGTCCTCGCGGCCGACATCGTCTCGACCGAGCTGCTGGGCCCCGGCGAGGTGCTGCGGCCGTGGGAGATCTCCCCGGACCCGGAGCTCCTTCGCGTCGACGTGCGCTGGAACGTCCTCGCCGAGGCGCGGCTGGCCGTGCTCGACCGCCGCATGGCGCACCACCTGTCGGACTTCCCCGAGATCACGTCGCAGATCGTCGAGCGCCTCTCCAAGCGCTCGCAGCGCCTCGCCGTGACGCAGGCGATCTCGCAGCTCAACCGCGTCGACCAGCGGCTGCTCACGCTCTTCTGGCACCTTGCGGAGCGCTGGGGCCGGATGACCGGCGAGGGGGTGCTGATCCCGCTCACGCTCTCGCACAGGATGCTCTCGCAGCTGATCGGCGCGCGCCGCCCGACAGTCTCGACCGCGCTCGGGGAGCTCACGCGGGCCGGGCAGCTGCAGCGCCTGGACAACGGGACGTGGCTGCTCACCGGGGAGCCGGTCGGCCAGCCGGCCCGCAAGAACGTCCGGCTGATCCCGCCGCGGCGGCGGTTCGTGCCCAACGAGGCGGGCGCGCACCCGCAGGCCCAGGACGTCGCCCAGCTCCATCCGCGCGGCGGCGTCTCCGATCGCCGCCTCGGCCTCGGCAGCCGGCTCGCCGCGCTGCCCGCCGACCCGCGCCGGATGGCGGAGGAGCTCGCGACGGCGGTCCACACGGCGCGAGAGCTCCACCGCCGCTCCCAGGACCTGCGCTCGCTGCGCGAACACGCCCACGGCGAGCCGGCGCCGACGCACCCGCAGATCTAGGGCGCGAGGCCGCCGAGGTCGGTCATCCGCCCTCTGGCTCGAGCACGAAGATCTCGAACACGCGATGCGGGTGAAAGACGATCTGGCTGTGGTATCCGATCACGCGGCGACCGACGAGCGCTTCCACGGTCGAGGTGATCGTGTTGGTGACCGCCTCCTGGAAGGACAGGCGGTACTCGCGCACGAGCGCCTCCCGTCCCGCCTCGAGCAGCGTCTCCTCGTTGCGCGTCAGGCCGCCCTCCATCACCACGAACACGTAGTCGTCGCAGATGTAGGTCTTCGCCGCGGTCGGCCCGCGGCCGTAGTACTGCTTCTTGAGGCCGACGAGCGCGTTGGCGATCGCCGTGCGCAGCTGGCCCTGACCCGGCTCGGCGGTACCCGAGCCGGCGTTGATCAGCTCCTCGGCGGTCGGTTGCTCGGGCAGGTCGGGCATCATGGGGACGTATACCTCACGTGAGATCCCCGCCCCGGGCGAACGGGAGCCGGTCGACCACACCGGTGATCTCGAAGACCCGCTGGACCGCCGGCCGGCCGGGCACCAGCCGCAGGCGCAGGCCGTCGCGGCGAGCGGCTCCGTCCCATGCGAGCACGAGCCGCAGGCCGGTCGAGTCAATGAAGGTCAGCGCCGAGAGATCGAGCTCGATCTGGTCGGAGCCGGCCTGCCGCAGCTCGCGCAGCGTGCTGTCGAGCTGATCGACGGTCGACAGGTCGAGCTCCCCGTGCGGCCGCACGCGAATCCAGCTCTGCAGCGGGTCGACGTCGCAGCGAAATGGCTCGGGCAGTGGTTCGGTCACGCGCTTCTCTCCGTATGGGCTGACGCAGGAAGGAGTCCGGGGCACCCCCTCGTCTCGGAGGGCGCCGACCGTCCGCCTGGCCGGAGCTGCATGCCGTCGCGGCCCTTGAGCGGTCCACGTCTGCCTGCGGAGCGCAGTCTACCGGCGTATGAGGGGCCGCCGCAGCATGTCCAGCCGACGGGTGCGCAGTACCGCGCGCGCCGCGTTGGCGCCCGCGGCGCCGTGGACGCCGCCCCCCGGATGCGCCGAGGAGGACCCCAGGTAGAGCCCGGGAACCGCGGTCTCGGGCCGGGCGAGGCCGGGGGTCGGGCGCCACACCAGCTGCTGCCACAGCTGCGCAGTGCCGCCGTTGATGGAGCCGCGGTCCAGCGAGCGATCCTGCTCCTGCAGCTCGTGCGGCGTCGTGATCCGGCGGTCGCGCACGAGTGCGCGGAAGCCGGGCGCGAGCCGCTCCACCTCGTCGGTCATCCGCTCGCCGATCAGCTCGGCCTCGCGCGCGTCCCAGGATCCGGTCAGCCCGTCCGCCCCGGCGTCGCCGCGCACCTCGCGCGGGACGTGCGTATAGGCCCAGAATACCTCGGCGCCGGCCGGCGCCCGCGTCGGGTCGGCGCGCGTGTACTGGCCGGCGACGAGGAACGGGCGCCGCGGGACGAGGCCGCGCGAGAGCTGCGCCGTCGCCTCGGTCAGTGCGTCGACGGAGTCGGCCACGTGGACGGTGCCGGCGCGCTCGGTGCCCGGCGCCGTCCACGGGATCGGCCCCGAGAGGGCGAAGTCGAGCTTGACCGTCGAGTTGTCCCACTGGAAGCGCTCGAGGCCCCGGCGCGTCGTCTCGGGCAGCCGCTCGGCGCCGACGAGCTCGCCGAGCAGCTGCGGCGCGTCGATCGCGCCGACGATCGCGTCCGCCTCGAGCTCGCGCCCGTCGGCGGTCCGAACCGCGGCCGCACGGCCTCCGCGTACCAGGATGCGCTCGACGCGGACCCCGCACTCGAGCCGCGCGCGTGCTCCGAGGCGGCGAACCAGCGCGTCGGTGATCGCGCCGCCGCCGCCCTCGGGGATCGGGTAGCCGTGCTCGGCCGCGAGCCCGCACAGGACGAGCCCGTAGACCGCGCTGCCGGGCGACTCCGGCATGAAGTCGGCATGAAGCGCGTTGCCCGCGAACAGCCGGCGCGCCCCCTCGCCACGGAACTCCTCCTCGCCGAAGCGGCGCACCGAGAGCATCCCCAGGCGCCCGAACTCGAGCAGGCCGCGGGGCCCCAGCACCGCGGCGAGCCGCGCGCCGCCGCGCAGGGGCGGGAACGGCGAGAACAGCGCGTCGAGCAACCGCGGCCCGACCCGGTGCCAGTACTCCATCCAGCGGGCGAAACGGTCGCCGTCGCCCGCCGCGAAGGCGTCGAGGCTCGCCCGCGTCTCGTCGGGGTCGCCGCTCACGTAGGCGGCGAGCCCATCGGGACCCGGGTGTGCGACGGCGATCGGGTGCCGCCGCCAGCGCACCCCGAAGCGCTCGAGCTCCATCGACCGCATGACCGGCGAAGCGACGCCGAGCGGGTAGAACGACGAGAAGCGGTCATGGCGGTAGCCGGGCAGCGTCACCTCGCCGCTGCGCACCGCGCCACCGGGCTCGGGCTGCTCCTCGAGCACGAGCACCTCACGGCCCGCGTCGGCGAGCAGGTTGGCCGCGACGAGGCCGTTGTGCCCCGCTCCGATGACGATCGCGTCGGCCACTGGCCGTGGGCATACCCGCGGCCCGCGGATCCCGATCAGGGCGCCGAATTCGAGGCCCTGCGGCGATTTCGGCGCCTTCGCGCTCGTCGTGAGACGCTGGGGTTCGATCTCGGACAGGGCAAGCGCGCGCAAGCCTTGAGACGCCGCCGCCCTCGGGTACGCGTCCTGGTGTGACGAACCCTGCTCCCGCAGCCGCTCCGGCGGCCCCCGTCCGCGCCACCCCGCGCAAGGGCGGCGCCCACGACCGAGTCAAGCGGCAGCGCGAGGACCAGCGGCTGATGCATGCCCACCGCGCGGGCGACGGTCACGCTCGCACGGTCCTGATCGAGCGCTACATGCCGCTCGCACGCAGCCTTGCGCTGCGCTACCGGCGCGCGTCGGAGCCGCTCGACGACCTCGTTCAGGTGGCCTCCGTCGGCCTCGTCAAGGCCGTCGACCGCTGGGACCCGGAGCGCGGGCTCGCGTTCTCCTCCTACGCCGTCCCGACCATCCTCGGCGAGCTGCGCCGCTACTTCCGGGACTCCACCTGGGACGTGCGCCCGGCGCGCGACCTCCAGGAGCTCTGCCTCTCGGTCGAGGACGCCCGCGAGAAGCTGTGGGCCGAGCTGGGCCGGTCCCCGACCGTCACCGACCTGGCCGCGCGCCTCGAGCGCTCGCCCGAGGAGGTCGTCGAGGCGCTGCAGGCCACCGAAGGACGCTCCGTGCGCTCGCTCGACGCCCCCGTGCACGACGAGGAGGAGGGCTCGGCCAGCACCGGCGACCTGATCGGCCACGACGACATCGAGTACGACCGCGTCGAGGCCGGCGTGACGGTCGAGCACCTCTCGGGGATCCTCGACGACCGCGCCCGCGAGATCCTGCGCCTGCGCTTCCAGGAGGACCTCCTGCAGTCCGAGATCGCCGAGCGGGTCGGCTGCTCGCAGATGCACGTCTCGCGTATCATCCGCTCCTCGCTCGAGCGGCTCTACGCGTACGGGTCCGGGCTGAAGGTCGACTGATCGGGTAGGCGCGGGCCATGGCGACCCTCGAGATCCCCACCACGCCCGCCGATCCGGCACAGCCCGTCGTGCCCGAGAGCCCGACCGTGCCGGCCGCCCCGACGCCCGACCACGACGTCCCCTCGACGCCCGCCGAGCCGCCGACGACGCCGGGGCCCGACGATCCGCAGCCGGCGGGGCCCGTCGGCCCGGACGTCCCGACCGAGCCCGACCCCGCCTAGCACTCAGGCGGCGATCCGCTCGACGCCGGGCGCGCGCACGCGCTCGTCGAGCAGGTCGAGCACCGCCTCCTCGACTGCCCGGTGGTGGTTGGGCAGCTCGCCGACGTGGGTGTCGGCGGCCTCCTCCATCGCCGGGCGGATGATCAGCCCGCCGCGGTACGCGTCGAACACCCGCGGGTCGATGTAGGAGGCGCGGCAGACCGCGGGCGTGTTGCCCAAATAGTGCGAGACCTCCTTGACGGCGCGGGTCATGGCGCGCTTGCGGCCGTTCTGGGAGCGGGCGACCTCCCCCGAGACGGCGAGGGCCATCGCAGCGAGCACGGTGGCGTTCCATGTGCGGAAGTCCTTGGCGGAGTGATCGCCGCCCGTGGCCTCCTTGAGGTAGGCGTTGATCTCGTCGGACTTGACGTCGCGCCACTGGCGACCGTCCTTGTAGGCGAGCAGCTCGGGGGAGCCGCCGCGCCGGCGCTTCAGGCGCTCGACGAGATCGGCGGCGAGCGGGTCGACGACGGCCTGGATACGGCGCTTGCCGCTCTTCGCGGGGTAGTCGAAGACCATCGTGCCGCCGTCCTCGAGGGTCACGTGCGACTTGTGCATCGTCGCCAGCCCGTAGGTCTCGTTCTGGACGGTGTACTCCTCCGTGCCGATGCGGAAGAAGCCGCGGTCGAGCAGGCGCACCGCGCAGGCGAGCACCCGCTCGCGTGTCGGTTCCTCGCCTGCGGCGAGGTCGGCGGCGACGCGCTCGCGCAGCGCGGGGAGGTCGTGCGCGAAGGCGATCATGTCGCGGAACTTCTCGAGGTCGCGCCGTCGTCGCCATTCCGGGTGGTAGAGGTACTGCTTGCGGCCGGCCGCATCGACGCCCGTCGCCTGCAGGTGCCCGCGCTCGGATGAGCAGATCCACACCTCCTTCCAGGCGGGAGGGATCCCCAGCGAGCCGATCCGGGTGAGCACCTCGGGGTCCTCGATGCGCGCGCCGTCCGCGTCGAAGTAGCTGAACCCGCGGCCCTGGCGCCGGCGCGTGATGCCCGGCCCCGAGCAGTCAGACCGGCGCAGGCGAGGCATGCGACGAGTCTCCCCCGACGGCGATCTCCGGACACGGCCGAGTTTGGCGTCTGGCGCTGCGGACAAACCGGGGGTCAGATGTTCGACGACGCAAGCGACTCCAGGTGATCGTGGAGCTGGAGCTCGCCAGCAGCGTGGATGCGGCCGCCGCGGCACGACGGGCGCTCGACCACGTCGGCGACGAGTTGCCCGCGCCCCGGCTGCGCGACGTGCGCCTGCTCGTCTCCGAGCTGGTCACCAACGCCGTCCGGCACGCCGGCATCGATGCCGGCGCTCCGATCCGCCTCGTGATCGACGCGGGCGACGGCCGAGTGCGGATCGAGGTCCTCGACCGCGGCCGCGGCTTCGAGCCGCGCGCGCCCGAGCCGGATCCCGCCCGCGCGTCGGGCTGGGGCCTGTTCCTGGTCGCGGAGCTCGCGGACCGCTGGGGCGTCGAGGGCGCCGACCCCGGCACCCGCATCTGGTTCGAGATCGACCGGTAGCGTCCGCTCAGGACTTCGAGGCGGCCGGCTTCTTCTTCTTGGAGCCGTCGCCGGAGGACTTCGAGGAGGAGGTCTTCTTCTCCCCCGCCCCGTCGTCCTTGACCGCGGCCAGGCTCGCCTCGAGCGCCGCCATCAGATCCGGCACGCGCGCGGGCTCCGGGGCCTCGGGCTGGGTCGCGATCTCCTCGCCCTGGGCCTTGCGCTCGATCAGGTCGAGCACCTTCTCGCGGTACTCGTCGTGGTAGCGCTCGGGCTCGAACTCCGACGACAGCGAGTCGATCAGCTGCTGCGCCATCTTCAGCTCCCGGTCGGAGGTCTTGGCGTCGGCCTCCTCGGGCAGCTCGTCGATCGAGTCCGCCGGGACCACCTCGTCGTGGAAGACCATCGTCTCCATCATCAGCGCGTTGCCGGCCGGGCGGATGGCGACGAGCTGCTCCTTGGAGCGCAGCACGACGCGGGCGATCGCCACCTTGCCGGACTCGCGCATCGCGTCGAGCAGCAGCCGGTATGCCTTGCCGGCGCCCTTGTCGGGCGCCAGGTAGTACGGGTGGTCGTAGTAGACGGGGTCGATCTCCGCCTGGTCGACGAAGTCCTCGATGTCGATCGTGCGGGTGCGCTCGGGGTCGAGCGCGTCGAGCTCGTCGGGCGTGACGACGACGTAGGACTCCTTCGTGAGCTCGTAGCCCTTGACGATGTCGTCGAAGGCGACCTCGTCGCCCGTGCTCGGGTCGACGCGCTTCTGCTGGATCCGAGTGCCGGTCTTGCCGCTCAGCTGGTGGAACCGGACGGTCTTGCGCGAGACGGCCGAGTACAGCTTGACCGGCACGTTCACCAGTCCGAAGGAGATCGCGCCGCTCCAGATCGATCGGGGCATAGGCGCATTGTCGTACCCCGGCGTGCATGCGATCAACGCACGCACGCCGGATTGCGGCGGACGGGGAGCGCTACGCGCGCTGGGGTGCGAGCCCGGCGGCCTCGGAGATGGCGTCGAGCTCGTCCTGGGAGAGCTC
>JAXDHR010000148.1:0-8481 GCA_034664425.1 Solirubrobacteraceae bacterium | reverse complement strand
GGGTCGTCGGAGTCGAGGCCGAGCTGCGTCGGCAGGTCGAAGGCCATCGAGAGCCCGGTCGAGCCGTTGGCGAGCAGGTACTTGTAGCGCTCGTTGGACTCCTTCGCCGTCGCGTAGCCGGCGTACTGGCGCATCGTCCAGAGGCGCTTGCGGTACATCTCGCGGTGCACGCCGCGCGTGAACGGGAACTCGCCGGGCTCGCCGAGGTCGAGGTCCTCGGGCAGATCCGCCTCGCTGTAGACCGGCTCGATCTCGATGCCCGAATCGGTGAAGCGGCGGGGATCATCCGGGCCGACGACCGGGGCGACCGAGAGGTCGGCGGCGTCCTTGTCCTCGAGGGCCATAGGCCGGAGGGTACTCTCGGGCCATGGTGCAGCGGGCCGACGGCGCAGACGGCACTGGAGGGTTGCGCAACCTGCCGGCGGTCGACCGGCTCGCGGCCGAGGTGGACGCACCACGGCCGGTCTCGGTCGCCGCCGCGCGCGCCGTGCTTGCCGCCCGGCGCGCCGAGCTGCTCGCCGGGGCGGAGGCTGAGGCGGACCTCCCGGCGCGCGCCCGCGCGTGGGCCGCCGCCTTGTCGCAGCCGCGGCTGAGGCGCGTGCTCAACGCCACCGGCGTCATCGTGCACACGAACCTGGGGCGCGCCCCGCTCGCGCCCGCCGCCCGGGACGCCGTGACCGCCGCCGCCGAGGGCTACGCGAACCTCGAATGGGACGCGGCAGCGGGCGCGCGCGGCTCGCGCCATGATCACGTCGCGCCGCTGCTGCGCGAGCTGACCGGCGCCCAGGACGCGATCGCCGTCAACAACTGCGCCGGCGCGACGCTGCTCGCCGCGGCGGCGCTGACAGGCCGGGGGGGCCGCGATCAGGTGATCGTCTCGCGCGGGCAGCTCGTGGAGATCGGCGGCGGCTTCCGGATCCCCGACGTTGTCCTGCAGGCCGGCGCGCGCCTGGTCGAGGTCGGCACGACGAACCGCACCCGCCGCGGGGACTACGAGCGGGCGATGAGCGAGCGGACCGGCGCGATCCTGCGCGCGCACCCGTCGAACTTCCGCCAGCTCGGCTTCGTGCAGGAGGTCGAGATCGAGGAGCTCTGCGCGCTCGGCGTCCCCGTGATCGACGACGTCGGCTCGGGCGTGCTCGCCGACGACATCCCGGTGCTGGCCGACGAGCCGTCCGTGCGCCGCTCGGTTGCGGCCGGCGCCGCGCTGGTCTGCTTCTCGGGCGACAAGCTGCTGGGCGGTCCGCAGGCCGGGATCCTCGTCGGCCGTGCCGAGGCGATCGCCGCGGCGCGCTCGCACCCGCTGGCGCGCGCGCTGCGGCTCGACAAGCTCTCGCTCGCCGCGCTCGAGGCCACGCTGCGCCTGTACCTCGATCCCGAGCGCGCGCGTCGCGAGATCCCGGTGCTGGCGATGCTGACCGTCTCGGCGGCCGAGCTGTCCGCGCGCGCCGGGCGGCTCGCCGACGCGATCGGCGGCGGAGCGTCGGTCGTGGGCGCCGTCGCCAAGGTTGGCGGCGGTGCGCTGCCGCTGCTCGAGCTGCCCGGGCCCGCCGTCGCGCTGGAGGCCGCCGATCCCGACGCGCTCGCCGCGCGGCTGCGTGCGCACGACCCGCCCGTCGCGGGCCGGATCGAGGACGGCCGGCTGCTGCTCGACCCGCGCACACTGGCCGAGGACGAGCTCGACGCGGTCGCCGCCGCCGCGCGCGCCGCCCGATGAGCGATCCGCTGACGCTCGGCACCGCGGGGCACATCGACCACGGCAAGACCGCGCTCGTACGCGCGCTCACCGGAACGGACACCGACCGGCTGCCCGAGGAACGCGCGCGCGGGATCTCGATCGCGCTCGGCTACGCGCGGCTGGCGCTGCCGTCCGGGCGCTCCCTGTCGCTCGTCGACGTGCCCGGGCACGAGCGCTTCGTGCGCACGATGGTCGCCGGGGCGACCGGGATCGACGTCTACCTGATGGTGGTCGCCGCCGACGACGGCGTGATGCCGCAGACGCGCGAGCACGCCGCGGTGCTCGCGGCGCTCGGCGTGACGCGCGGCGTGGTGGCGGTGACCAAGACCGACCTCGCCGATCCCGAGCGCGCGGCGGAGGAGGCACGCGCGCTGCTGCCGGACGCGTCCGCGATCGTGCCGGTGAGTGGGCGAACCCGGGAGGGGATCGAGACGCTGCGGGGCGCGCTCGACGCGCTGGCCGCCACCGTCCCGGCGCGCGCCGGCGGCGACGCCGTGCTGCGGCTGCACGTCGACCGCTCGTTCACGATCCGCGGCGCGGGCACGGTGGTCACCGGGACGCTGTGGTCGGGCGCCGCGTCGCCCGGCGACGAGGTCGTGATCCTGCCCGCGGGCCGCCGCGCGCGGGTGCGCGCCGTCCAGATCCACGACACCCCGGTCGAGCGGGCGGCGGCCGGCCAGCGCGTGGCGCTCAACCTCGGGGGCGTCGGCCGCGACGAGGTCGGCCGCGGCGACGTGATCGCAGCCGGCGACCCGCTGCCCGCCGCGACCTTCCGCATCGATGCGGCGCTGAGCTGGGTGACGCCCGACGCGCGGCCCGACCACGGGACTCGGGTCGCGGTCCACCACGGCACGCGCGAGGTGCCGGCGCGGCTCGCGGAGCTGGGCGGCCGCTTCGCCCAGCTGCGACTCGAACAGCCGCTCGTGGCGTTGCGCGGCGACCGGCTCGTGCTGCGCTCGCTCGCGCCGCCGGACACGCTCGGCGGCGGGTTGGTGCTCGATCCCGCGCCGCCGCGCCACGGTCCGTCGCGCGATCTGCTCGCGCGGCTGGCCCGGCTCGAGCGCGGCGAGCCCGACGCTCCGCCGGCTCCCCCTCCGGCCCCGCGAAGCGTTCCGGCGGCGGCCGAGCCGCCGCCGCTCGGTCCCGCCGAGCTCGCGGCGGAGGCGAGCCTGCGCGCCGCCGGCCACGAGCCGCCGCCCGACGCCGAGCTGGGTGCGACGCCGGCGGATCTCGCGGCGCTGCGGGCGCACGGGCGCGCGGTCCGGCTGGGGCGCGACATGCATCTGCACGCGGACGCGCTCACGGCGGTGCGCGCCCGCGTCGAGGCGCGCATCGCCCGCGACGGCTCGATCACCGTCGCCGGCCTGCGCGACGAGCTCGGCACGTCACGCCGCTACGCCCAGGCGCTGCTCGAGGCGCTCGACGCCGCCCGCGTGACGCTGCGCGTCGGCGACGAGCGCGTGCTGCGCGACCGCAGGCGCCGTTGACTCACTCGCCGGCCGGCCTGGGCGCCGTCGGGTCGCTGCCCTCCCCACCCGGGTGCTCGCGCACGAGGAAGTCCTCGATCGCCATCGGATCGTGCTGGGAGCGGCTGACCACGCGCAGCAGGTCGGACATCGTCGCGACCTCCTCGACCTGCTCCTTGATGAACCACTGCATGAACTGCTCGCTCGTGTAGTCACCGGCCTCGCGGGCGGTCCCGGCGAGCGCGTTGATCTGTTCGGTCACCCGGCGCTCCTGGGCGAGCGCCAGTGTCACGGGCGCGACGATGTCGGCGAAGTCCGTCTGCGGCGCGCTCACGCCCGGGATCGTCACCGTCGCGTCGGCGTCGAGCAGGTAGCGGACCATCATCATCGCGTGGCCGCGCTCCTCGAGCGCCTGGCGGTAGAAGAAGCGGGCGAGCTGGGGCAGCGTCTCGCCGTCGTAGTAGACGGCGCACGCGACGTACTGCTGGTGTGCGGCGAACTCGTGGCCGACCTGCTCGTTGAGCTGGTTGACGAAGGCTGCGGCGGGCATGGGACGGAGCCTAACTAGGCTCAAGGGGTGGCCGCCCGCGTCGTGAAGCCGAAGAAGCGCTGCTGCGCCTCCGCCCCGCGCTGCAAGCGCTGCCCGGTCGTCTGCAAGCGGCTCGCGGCGGCCGGCCTCGCGGCCAAGCTCGACGACGGCCGCTACGTGCTCGATCCCGACCTGCGCAAGAAGCAGCTCAAGGCCGCGCGCAAGAAGAAGAAGTCGCGCAAGAAGCTCGCGAAGGCGAGCACGTGAGCGGCCGGCGCGTCCTCGTCATGCCGAAGTGGTACCCGTGGCCCGAGCGGCCGGTGTTCGGCATCTTCTGCCGCGAGCAGGCCCGCGCCGTGGCAGCCACCAACGATGTGCGGGTGCTCGCCTTCACGCCCGAGCCGATGTCCGGCCTCGCGCTCTCGCGCCAGTGGGAGGATCCGGCCGAGCCGGTGCCAACGCTGCGCCTGATCTACCGGCGCCCGCGGCTGCGCGCGGCCGCGATGGCGACGCAGCTCGCCGGGATGCGGCACGCGCTGGGCACGCTCGAGCGCGCGGGGTGGCGTCCCGACGTGATCCACGCGCACGTCTTCGAGGCGGGCTTCCCCGCGATCCTGCTGGCGCGCAGGCTGGGCTGCCCCGTCGTCGTCAGCGAGCACTTCACGGCGTTCCAGCGCGGCCTGGTCCGCGGGGCCGACCGCCGGGTCGCGCGCTTCTGCTTCCGCCACGCCGACCTCGTCTGCCCGGTCAGCCACGACCTCCGGCGCCAGCTCGAGGCGGTGCAGCCGCGCGGGCGCTACCGCGTCGTCCCCAACGTGGTCGACACGGACGTGTTCCACCCGCCGGACGTGCCGCGGCCGCGCATCGCCGGCCGGTCGCTGCGGCTGCTCAACGTCGCCTCGCTCGACCCGAAGAAGCGCCACGCCGACCTGCTGCGCGCGCTCGCCGCGGTGCGCAGGGGCGGTGTCGACGCCGAGCTCGAGATCGTCGGCGAGGGCGACCTCGAGGACGAGCTGCACGGGCTCGCGCGCGCACTCGACCTTGACGGCGCGGTCCGCTTCCTCGGCGCGCGCAGCCCGGAGCAGGTCGCCGAGCGGATGCGCGCGTCCGACGCCTTCGTGCTTGCGAGCCGCTTCGAGAACCTGCCCGTCGTGCTGCTGGAGGCGATGGCGAGCGGGCTACCGGCGGTCGCGACCGCCGTCGGCGGCGTGCCCGAGGTGATCGACGAGGACGCCGGCATGCTCGTCGCGCCAGGGGACGTCGACGGGCTGGCCGCGGCGATCGGGCGCCTCGCGGGCGGCCTCGATCGCTTCGACGGCGCGGCGCTCGCGCGGCGCGCCCGCGAGCGCTATGGCATGGCGGCGGTCGGGCGCGTCTGGGACGACGTCTACGACGCCGTGTCGTAGCTGATCGATGTCGCCCTGCGCGCGTGCTCGTGGCGTGGGACCAGGAGCGGGGTCGTCAGCAGGAGCAGCCCGGCGACCGCGATCGCGGTACGGGCACTCGTGAGGTGAGCGAACAGGCCCCACAAGGCGGTCATGGCCGCGATCGTGCCGTTGCTGGTGACCGACCACGCCGAGAGCGTGCGGGCGACCCGGTCGGTCGCGGTCTGCTCGAGCCGGTAGGCGGCGAACACCGGGTTGAACACGCCCATGCACGTGATCAGCCCGAGCTCGACGGCGATCACGAGCACGAGCCCGGCCGCGCCCGGGCGGATGAAGGCCAGCCCGAGCGACCAGCACGCGCGCAGCGTCCCGGCGGCGCGCATGACCTTGTGCCGGCCGAAACGGGCGACGAGCCGGCGGGCCGCGCGTGAGCCGATCAGGCCGCCGACGCAGGGTGCGGCGAACGCCAGGCCGTACTGCCACGGCGCGAACCCGAGGCGGCCGAGCATCAGGAAGGCGAGCAGCGGCGCGGTCGCCAGGACCAGGCCGTTGACCAGGATCGTGTTGAAGAACAACGGCCGCAGCGCCGGGTGGGCCAGGATGTACCGCCACCCCTCGAGCAGGTCGCCGGCTCGCAGCCGTGGTGCACCGCTGCGCACCGGCCGCGCCTCGCTGCCGCCGATCGCGCGGACCCCGAGCGCCGAGAGCAGGTAGCTGACCGCGTCGGCCACCACCGTCGTCACGGGGCCGAACAGCCCGATCGCGGCCCCGCCGAGCGGCGGTCCGAGCACGGTGGCCGTCCAGGTCGTGGACTCGAATCGCGCGTTCGCGACGAGCAGGTCCTCGGGCCGCACGAGCGCTTTCAGGCAGGCGCCGCCGGCCGCCTTGAAGGCGATGTCGGCGGCGCCGACGACGACCGACACGACGATCAGCTGGGCGAAGCTGAGCCAGCCGAGTGCGAACGCGGCGGGGACGCTCATCAACGCCGCGAACCGGGTCAGGTCCATCGCGATCATCACCGGCCGCTTGCGGCGGAACTCCACCCAGGGCCCGAGCGGCACCGCCACCGCCGCCCCGACGGCCAGTCCCGCAGCGGCCAGCGCCGACACCGCGGTCGGCCCGGCGTGCAGCACGAGGATCGCGATCAGGGGGAACGCGTCGAACGCGAGCCACGTGCCCAAGCTGCTCACCGCATACGCGGCCCACAGCCACGCGAACGGCCGGCCCAGGGAGGACACTCAGCGGACGCCCAGCGCGGGCAGCACGGCTTCGCGGACGGTGCGCGCGATCGCCTCCCGGCGGTGCGGGACGAGCAGCGTCTCGGCCCTGATCGCGTAGGCGCGCAGCTCGGCGTCGGTCAGCCGGCCGGCGGCGGCCAGCGCGGCGGCGAGGGCAGCCGCCGAGCGGTCGGCGGCGACCAGCTCGGGCGCGAGCGCGCGGGCCATCGCCAGCGCCGGGTACGGGCCGGGCGAGGGCACGGTCACGAGCGCGGCGCCGGCCGACAGCGCCTCGAGCGGCGCGAGCCCGTGGTCCTCGAAGTGCGAGGCGTTGACGAAGGCCCGGGCGCGCGCGAGCGTCGCCAGCCAGGCCTCGCGGGGCATGATCCCCGCCCACTCGACACCCGCCGGCGCGTCGATCCCGCGGCGCGCGAGCCAGTGCCGCGCGTGCTCCGGGGCGATCCCGCCGACCACCACGCGCCGGGCCGGATCGCCCGCCGCCAGGGCGGCGCTCAGCACGTCGAGCCGGCGCTTGTCGGGGTTGCCCGCGTAGGCGAGCACGTCGATGTCGCGCGTGGCCGCACCCGGCACCATCTCGATCGGCACGCCGACGGGGATCGACGGCGTCGCCACCGCCGTCGCCGCGCCCGCCTCGGCGCTCCACGGCAGCAGCAGGTCCGCGCGCGCGAGCGCGAGTGGCTCGAGCCGCCGCTGCCAGGCGCCCCCCGCTCCGGGGCGGTTGGCCGCGGCGAGCGCGTCGAAGCGGATCGCGTACGGGTGGCGCGGGCGCTGCAGCAGCGCCGCGGTGATCGTCGAGAGCACGAGCGCGCGCGCGGATGGCAGCCGGCCGGCGGCGTGGCGGGCGGCGAGCGCCTCCACCGCGTCGGTCAGCGCCGGGTGCACCCGCAGCGCGCCGGCGCGGCCGATCGCGACCGGCACGACGGCACAGGTGGCGCCCGCGTCACGCACCGTGGCGGCGAACGCCGCATCCGCCCGCTGCCAGCCGAGCGTCGTGCCGGGCGAGAGCACGGCGACGTCGACGGAGGCCTCGGCGCGCATCGGCGGAGCGTAACTAGGCTGGAGGCGTGGTCATCCCCCGCGCAGTCGAGCGCACGAAGCGCCGCTGGCCCTCGCGCCGCCGGACGCCGGCGGAGAGGAGGCTGCACTTCGGCGCCTTCGACGATGTCCACGACGGCTGGCACAACACGGACGTCACGCCGCATCTGCTGATCGCGCGAGTGCCCGTCGTGGCGCGGCTGGCGCGGAGGCTCGGCCGCCTGTCCGCCGAGCGCTGGGCCGCGTACGAGGACGGTCGCTTCCGCCGGCTGCACTACCTCGACCTGACTCGCCGGCTTCCCTATCGCGATCACACGTTCGAGGCCGCGTTCGGCGCGCACGTCCTCGAGCACCTGACGCCCGCCGAGTCCCAGGCGGCGCTGCGCGAGCTCCACCGGGTCCTGCAGCCCGGAGCCGTGCTGCGCATCGCCGTGCCCGATCTCGACCGCGAGGTCGCCGCCTACGACCGGGCGGCTCCGGACGCGTTCCTCGCCGGGTTCCTCCAGGGGCGCACGCGGTCGCGCTCGCGCCACCGCCACTGGTGGCACTACAACGAGCGCAACCTCCGCGAGGCACTGGAGCGGGCCGGCTTCCGCGACGTCCGCCGCGAGCGTTTCGGCGTGGGACGCTGCCCCGACGTGGAGCGCATCGACGTGCGTCCCGAGTCGTTGTTCATGGAGGGCATCGCCTGACGCCCAGGCACGCGTAGTGCACGGTGAACCAGCGCTCGGCCTCCCGCGGCGCGAGCGCGAAGGCGGCGCGGCGCACGGCGGTCTTGGCCAGGGCGGCCGCGCGCTCGCGAGGCGCGGCGGCGAAGAACGCGTGGTGGGCGAGCGGCAGCGGGTCGCCGAGCTCGGCGACGATCCGCAGGCCGGCCTGCTCGCACAGCGCGCGCACGGCGGCGCGGTCGAACGCGTGCAGGTGGCCGATGCGCGCGGCTTCCGCCCGCTTGGCCGGTCGCGTGGCCGAGCGGTTGGCCTCGAGCGGCACCTCGACGATCACGTGGTCCGCGACGCGCCCCGCCTCGCGCAGGAGCGGCAGCGGCTCGGCCACGTGCTCGACGACGTGCGAGAGCACGGCGAGCGCGTAC
>JAXDHR010000147.1:0-24050 GCA_034664425.1 Solirubrobacteraceae bacterium | reverse complement strand
CTTCTTCGTCGGGCGCCAGGTCGAGCACGACGGGATGCTCAAGCACGCGATCCGGCTGCAGACGGCGCTCGCGCTCTCGCAGGCGCCGAAGCTCACGGTGGTCCTGCGCAAGGCCTACGGGCTCGCGTACTTCTCGCTCGGCGGCAACGACACGGGCGTCGACGCGGTGTACGCGTGGCCCGGCGCGGAGATCTCGTTCCTGGACCCGGCCGTGGCGGCCAACGTGGTCACGGGCGGCAATCCCCAGGCGCGCGACGCGGCCCTCTCGGCGATGGAGGCCGACACCGACCCGTACGGCGCCGCCGGGCTGATGACCGTCGACGAGGTGATCGACCCGGCCGACACGCGGCCGGTGCTGGGCCGTGCCCTAGCGCGGCTCGACGGGCGCGCCGCTCCGCGCCCCGGCGAGCGCCCGCTCGCCAGCTGGCCGGCTCGTTAGGGCTACACATGCATCGGGTATGCATGTGTAGATGGACGAGGACCGGCTCGCCAACCTGCTCGGCGTCGCGGCGCTCGCCGCGGCCGACCGGCTGCGCGCGGCCGCGATCGACGGCCTCGGGCTCGCGGGCAGCGCGCCCGCGGCGCTCGTGCACCTGCAGGCCTGGCCGGGCGAGCCGCTCGAGGGGCTGCGCCGCGCGCTCGGGCTCTCGCAGCCGGCAACGGTCCGCCTGATCGACCAGCTCCAGGCCAGCGGTCACGTCGAGCGCCGGCCCGGGCCCGACCGGCGCACGCGCGCGCTGCACCTGACGCCGGCCGGCGAGCGCGCGGCGGACGCGCTGCTCGCCCGCCGGGCCGAGCCGCTGCGCGCGCTGCTGTCGGCGCTGTCCCCTGTCGAGCGGTCCGCGCTCGAGCCGCTGCTCGAGCGGCTGGTCGCCGCGCTCGCCGACGACCGCCCGGGTGCGGTCCGCGCCTGCCGGCTGTGCGACCGCCGCGCCTGCACGCGCGGCCCCGGCTGCCCGCTCGAGCACACCGCGCAGGCCTGATGGCGCCTCGCGGCGAGGCGCCCAGCCCGCTGCGGCTGGCGGGCGCGGGCATCGGCATCGTCGGGGTGAGCTTCGGCATGGCGCGCTACGGCTACGGGCTGCTGCTGCCCGACATCCGCCGTGAGTACGGCCTCGGCGCGAGCACGCTCGGCGCGATCGGGACCGCGGGCTACGTCGCCTACCTCGCCGCGGCGACCGCGACGGGGGCGCTCGCGGGGCGCGCCGGCCCGCGCCGCACGGCGGTCGGCGCCGGCCTGCTCGCGGCGCTCGGGATGGCGCTCGCCGGCCTGACCCGATCGTCCGGCGGCCTGCTGGCCGGCGTGCTCACGGGCGGCGCCGGCGCAGGGCTCGCCTTCCCGCCGTTCTCGGATGCGGCGCGCGAGCTGGCCCCGCGCGTCCGCGGGCGGGTGCTCGCGGCGATCAACTGCGGGACCGGCTACGGCGTCGCCGTGGCCGCGCCGATCGCGATCGCGGCCGGCAGCGACTGGCGCGCGACCTGGCTCGCGTGCGCCGCCGTCGCGCTCGCCGCGGCCGCGTGGGCCGCCCGCGTGCTGCCGCGCGGCGGCGAGCTCGCGCCCGAGCCGAACCCGCTGGGTGCGCTGCGCGACCGCCGCGCCGCGCCGCTGCTCGCCGGCGGGGTGCTGGTCGGCCTCGGCTCCTCGGCGTTCTGGACGTTCGCCGTCGAACGGCTCGCCGAGGCGGGCGCGCTCTCGCCTGCCGCCGGGCGCTCGTTCCTGGGCGTCGTCGGCGTCGCGAGCATCCTCGCGACGCTGGCGAGCGACCTCGTCAGGCGCCTCGGCGCGCGCCGCGCCTTCCGCGCCTGCGCCGCGACCGAGGCGGTCGGGATCGCGCTGCTCGCGCTCGGGCCGCGCTCGCTCGCGCTCGCGCTCGCGGCCGCCGCGCTCTTCGGCGCTGCCTACAACGCCGTCGTCGCGATCCAGGCGCTGTGGAGCACGCGGCTGTTCGCCGCACGCCCGTCGCTCGGTCTCGCCGCGGTGATGGCCGCGAACGGCCTCGGGCTGCTCGCCGGGCCCCTCGTCGCGGGCCTGCTGGCGGGCGTCGTCGGTCTCGGCGCCGTGCTCGGCGCGGGCGCCGCGCTCGTGCTCGCCGCCGCTCTCTTCGCCCCTGAGCGCTCCCGGTTGCTCATCTGAGCGCTCAGGCGTACCGTCCGCCGTCGTTCGACCGTTTTTGAGATGGGGAGGAAGGGTTCGTGAGACGGCATGCGCTGGGAGCGACCATCGTGGTCGCCGGAGTCCTCGCGTGCGGGGGGACCGCGTTCGCGGACGCCCGCCTGAGCAACGATCAGCCGGGTGAAGGGGGCTACGTCTCGGACTACACGCTCGTCACCGGCCGGCCCACGACCGACGCCGCGCTGACCGAGTGCAGCCACGCCCACGGCCGGCAGAACGAGCCGGCGGTCGCCGTCGACCCGCGCAACACGAATGTGATCGTCGGCTCGTCCAACGACTACTGCGCAACCTATGACGACGGCGCCGACGGCAACGGCGCCCCGATCGCCTCGGGGCCGATCTGGATCGGCTACTACCGCTCGCAGAACGGCGGCATGTCGTTCGTCTCCTCGCTCGTCCCGGGCTATCCCGGCGACACCACGCCCTACGCGTCGCGCTCGCAGCTGCGGACCGCGAGCTCGGGCGATCCGGTGCTGGCCTGGGATCGTCACGGGCGCCTGTTCGAGGGCACCGAGACCTCCGAGGACGCGGCCGGCTCGCCGAAGGGCTTCGGCGACCAAGGCGTCGCCACCTTCGAGAACCCGGGCGGAGCCGACGCGCCGAACACCGCGCGCGACGGCCTCGAGTTCAAGCGCTCGGTGATCGTCGCCAGCGGCTCCTCAGCACCCGGCGTCGGCGGCAAGTTCAACGACAAGACCGCGATCGAGGCCGACCGTACCGGCGGCGCCTGCGACGGCAACGTCTACTTCGCCTACTCGCGCTTCACCGGCAGCCGGCAGAGCAACATCTACTTCACCCGCTCGACCGACCACGGCGTGAGCTTCTCGAAGCCCGCGCTGCTGTCGCCGAGCACCCACAGCGTGCAGGACGCGGACATCTCGGTCACGGGCAACGGCCACGTGTACGTGACCTGGAACGCCGAACGCGGCCCGACCGACGCCGACGAGGCGGTCGAGTACGTCAAGTCGACCGACTGCGGCCGGACGTTCTCGAAGGTCGGGACGGTCGCGACCTACACGACCTACGAGGCGCAGGACGTCGGCGCGCCCACCGCCGCCCCGGCGCAGACGCGGGCAGACGACCCGCCGTCCGACGAGGCCGGCGGCGACGCGGCCTCGACCACGAACCGCGACTGCGGCGACTTCTCGGACGCCTGCGAGTCCGGCTACACGTTCTTCCGCCGTGCGACGCAGGCGCGCTCGACCGCCGATCAGCGCTCCGCGGCCGAGAACGTCTACGTCGTCTACGACCCGAGCGTGCCCGGCAGCCAGGTGCCGACCGGAACCACCTATGGCTCGATCCAGCCCGGCACCGGCAGCCAGTCGGCGATCTACTTCGTGCGGCTCAACGGCGCCACGGGTGCCGTGACCGCGCCGCAGCGGATCGCCCCTGAGACCGTCGGCCATCAGCTGTTCCCCGACATCTCCGTCGAGGGCGGCGCGCTGCACGCGCTGTGGTGGGACTCGCGCAACGACACGACCTACTCGCGGACGCGGCCGATCGGCAATGACGCGTCGGGCAACACGGTCCCGTCGCTGGACACGTACGCGTCGACGTCTCCCGATGGCGGCACCACGTGGACGCCGTCCGTGCGCATGAGCGACGTGACGACGAACCCGAACGCCGAGCAGTTCGACGGCCGCCAGGTGCCGTTCGCCGGCGACTACCTGTACATCTCGGCGGTCGGCAACTTCGCCTACGGAACCTGGACGGATTGGCGCAACACGCTCAACGGCCCGGACCAGCGCGAGACGGCCGACGATCACGACGCGGGCTCCGACGTGTGGCAGTGCCGCACGCAGTCCAGCGGCACGTTCACCGCCGACACGTGCCCGCGCGCGGGCGGGCTCGACCAGGACATCTACGGCGACACGGCGCCATAACGCTCGTGAGTGGCCGCGGCGGGCCACCGCCGCGGCCTACCTCATGCGAGCGGTCCGCCTCGACTCCAACGGCGGCCTGGACGTGCTCGAGGTTTGTGATGTGGACGCGCCCACTCGGAAAGGTCGACCGCCTCGTCCCCGACGTGGCGATCAGCCCGGAAGCCCAGCTCGTCGGCCTCGCGATCATCCAGCGCGAAGGCGAGGAGGGGTCCGAGCTGCTCGAGCCGGAGGATGCGCTGGACACGCTGCTGAGCAACTGCGAGGACGCCTACGGCTTCCCGCCGTACCCCGTGATCGCGCAGTGGCTCTACGAGCGCGACGGCGTGGACCTGCGCGTCGAGGACCGCCGGATCATCGCGCAGGCGATGGAGCACAAGCCCGCGCACCTGCTGCGGAACGCCGACCGCAACTGGTACCGGATGTTCCCGGCGGTCGTGGAGCATGCGACGGGGTCGCCGATCCCCCCGATGAGCCACTCGATCCTGGCGTCGTGACCTGGGTTCGCCCCGGGTCGGCGGTCTGCCCGCAGGTGCAGATCCACGCCGCCGGCGCGACACCCGCGGCACGGGTCGGGGACCTGGATGCGGATCTCGCCGGCATCCCCACGCCGCCTCCTGAGCGGAGAGGGAGGGATTCGAACCCTCGGACGAGGTTGACCCCCGTCACACGATTTCCAATCGTGCCCGTTCAACCGCTCCGGCACCTCTCCGAATTGCGCCCGCCAGCGGTGGCCGAGCGAGCCACAGGGTAGCTAGAGCACGAACTTCCCGCCGCGCAGAACGGCGACGCGATCGCCCTCGGCGGTGATGCCGGTGACCTCGAGCGCGGGCGAGCCGATCATGAAGTCGATGTGGATCTCCGAGGCGTTGACCCGATCCTCGTGGCCCGGTGCGAGGAACGCGAAGCCGCGGCCGAGTGCGATGTGGCTCGCGGCGTTCTCGTCGAGCAGGGTGTCGTAGTAGACGGTTTCCATCGCGCCGATGCGGCCCTCGTCGTCGACGAGCGCGAGCTCGCCGAGCCGGGCGGCGCCCTCGTCGCGCTGCACGATCGTGCGCATGACGTCTTGGGCGGTGTCGGCGTCGACACTGGTCACCCGGCCGCCCGCGAAGCGCAGCTTCAGGCCGCGCACGACCGTCCCGTCGGTGAGCACGAGCGGCATCGAGGCGCTCACGTGGCCGTCGAGCCGGGTCGGGTCCGGAGAAGTGAAGATCTCCTCGGTCGGCAGGTTCGGCATGTGCTCGATCCCGTCGACCGTCTGGAAGCTGGCCGCCATCCAGCTCGCGCCCGGCAGCAGGCCGACCGTGAAGTCGGTCCCCGGGCCCTCGTAGTGCAGCGCCTCGAATCCGCGCTCGGTCAGCCGCGCCGCGTTGGCCGTCAGCGTCGCGGCACGCTCGCGCCAGGCCGCGATCGGGTCGGCCTCGTCGAGGCGCAGGATGTGCAGCAGGTGGCGGTCGAGCTCGGCCTCCGCCTCGTCTTCGGGCAGCTCAGGGAAGACGAGCTTCGCCCACGCGGCGCTCGGCGCCGGGATGATCGACCAGTTGGTCGTGCGCTCGTCGACCACCTGGCCGGATTCCTTGACCCCGGGCAGGCGGTCGCGGCCCGCGCGCACGGGGTCCAGCCCCTCGAGGACGCCGGGAGCCACCGGGCCGGAGAGCGCGATCCGGGCCGCCCGGTGCGCGCCGAGCGCCAGCACGCGCTCGCCGTACCAGGGGGGAACGTAGTCGAGCGTGTCGTCGGCGGCATGCTCGATCCGCGCCCGCTTGACCCATGGGTCGAACCACTGCACGTCGACGAACTTCGCGCCGCGCTTGTAGGCCGACGCCGCGATCGCCCGCACCAGCGCCTCCTTGCCGGGCTCGCCGGAGACGGCGACGATCTGGCCTGGCTGCACGTTGGCGCCGAAGCCGACGACGAGGTCGGCGAGACGCTCCAGGGTGGCGTCGTCCATGGCGGGCGAGGCTACCGCGTGATGGCCTGGGGCGAGGCTCTGCGCCCGGTCCTATGAGGAGCGCTCAGCCCGCCGGGACCGGGGCTCGGCCCCGGATCAGGTCTGCGGCGCGCTCGGCGACCATGATCGTCGGGGCGTTCGTGTTCCCGCCCGGGATCTGCGGCATCACCGACGCGTCGACCACGCGCAGGCCGTCGAGGCCGCGCACGCGCAGCGACGGGTCGACGACCGCGCCCTCGTCGGCGCCCATCCGGCAGGTGCCGACGGGGTGGTAGATGAGCTCCACCCGCTCACGCAGCGAGGCGGCGAGGTCGTCGTCGTCGTCGCCGACCGCCGGCCCCGGTTTGAGCTCGCGCACGATCCGCGACGCGAGCGGCTCGCGGCTCGCGATCTCGCGCGCGAGGCGCATGCCCGCCACCAGCGAGACGACGTCGTCCGGGTCGCTGAGGCTGTTGGTGAGGATCCGCGGCTTGTCGGCCGGGTCGGCGGAGCGCAACGTGACCGACCCGCGCGCCTTCGGCATGACGAGCACCGGCGCCAGCGTGACCGCGTGACCATCGAACTCCTCCTCGCCGTGCTTCTCGTAGTACGCCGCGCCCATGTGGAGCTGGATGTCGGCCGCCGGCAGCCCGCCGCGACTGCGCACGAAGGCGACCACCTCGGCGACGGGCGAGGTGAGCTTTCCCGAGCGCCGGAGCAGCCACTCGGCCGTCGAGCGCGGCCCGTCGGCGCCGAGCAGCGAGTCGACGCCGGTCACCTCGAAGAGCATCGTCACGAACGGGTGGTCCTGCAGCTCGCGCCCGACGCCCGCCAGCTCGTGGCGCACCGGCACGCCGGCGGCGGCGAGCACGTCCGCCGGGCCGATGCCTGAGAGCTGCAGCAGCTGCGGCGAGCCGATCGCGCCCGCGGAGAGGATCACCTCGCGGGTGGCGTGCGCGATCCGCTCGCCGCGGCGCGTGCGGTAGCGAACGCCGGTCGCCCGTCCGCCGTCGAGCTCGATGCCCCCGACGAGCGCGCCGGTGACCACCTCGAGGTTGTCGCGCTGCATCGCCGGGCGCAGGAACGCGTCGGCCGCGCTCCAGCGGCGGCCGCCCTTCTGGGTGACCTGGAACATCGTCGCGCCGTCCTGCTCGGGCCCGTTGTAGTCGTCGATCAGCGGGATGCCGCTCGCCTGGCAGGCGTCGAGGATCTCGCGATCGACCGGGCGCGGCGAGCGCTGGTCGGCGACGACGAGCGGCCCGTCGGCGCCGTGATACTCCGACGCCCCCCGCTCGTTGTGCTCGGACTTGAGGAAGTACGGCAGCACCTCGCGGTAGCTCCAGCCGTCCGCGCCGCGGGCCGCCCATCCGTCGTAGTCGAGCGGGCGCCCGCGCACGTAGAGCATCGCGTTCATGGAGCTCGAGCCGCCGAGGCTGCGCCCGCGCGGGATGTAGAGCGAGCGGCCGTCGCAGTGCGGCTCCGGGTCGGTCGCGAAGTCCCAGTCGAGCTTGGTGTGGAACTGGTTGGCGAACGCCGCAGGGATCTTGATGTTCGGACTGCGATCCCGGCGTCCCGCCTCGATCAGCAGGACGCTGACGTCGGGGTCCTCGGTCAGCCGGTTTGCGAGCACGCAGCCCGCCGATCCGGCTCCCACGATCACGTAGTCGGCGCTCGGCATGCGCCGATCGTCGCGTACTGGGCTCCGACTTGCGCCGACGTGGCGCGCTACAGCGCGACGGCCCCGTTGACGACCGTCTCGGTCGCGCCGCCCACCCAGACCGTCCCGCCGGCGTCCTGCTCGACGTGGACGCGCCCGCGGCGGCCGAGCGCCGTGCCCTGGCGCGCGACGTAGGGTGCGTGCACGCGGCCGGTCGCGAGCAGCCAGCCGGCGAGCGAGGCGTTCAGGCTGCCGGTGATCGGGTCCTCGACCATCGCCCCGTCCTTGGGGAAGAAGCCGCGGACCTCGAGCGCCGCGTCCTCGCCCGCGCCGCACGGCGCGACGACGCCGATGTCGAGCTCGGAGTGGCGCGCCTCGATCGCCAGCACGCGCTCGGCCGACTCGAGCAGCACCGCGGCCCAGCCCGGCCCGTTGTCGACCCACTGGGCGTCGACCACCTCGCCCGGGTCGAGCCCGAGCGCGCGTTGCAGCTCGGCCAGGATCTCGGGCTCGACCGGCCCCGACCGCCGCAGCGGCGGCGCGGCGAAGGCGAGCCGTCCGGCGGCGTCGCGCCGGAGCTCGACCAGCCCCGCCGCGCACTCCTGGCGGAGGGCCTCCGCGGCGCCCGCACCGCCGGCCTCGAGCCAGGCATGGCAGCTGCCGAGCGTCGGGTGCCCGGCGAACGGCAGCTCGCGGTCGGGGGTGAAGATGCGCGCGCGGTAGTCGGCGTCCGGAACCGTCGGGGGCAGCAGGAACGTCGTCTCGGACAGGTTCGTCCAGTTCGCGAAGCGCTGCATCTCGGCGCTCTCGAGGCCCTCGGCGTCGAGCACGACGGCGACCGGGTTGCCGGTGCACGGCCCGTCGCCGAACACGTCGACCTGGGCGAATGCGCGACGGCGGGGCATTCGCGGAACACTAGTGTCCGGGGCGTGGCCGAGCCCGCCTACCGACGCCTGCAGGTCGACGAGCGCCGGCGCCGGCTGCTCGACCGCGCAACCGAGCTGTTCGCCCGACACGGCTACGACGAGCTGTCGATGGCGCGCATCGGCCGCGAGGCGGTCGACGTGTGGCTGGACTGGATCGACACGCACCGCGACGCGTACCTCGCGCTGCAGCGCAGCGCCGGCATCCCCGAGGTCAAGGAGCTGATCGAGCGGGTGCGCGAGGAGACGGCAAGCGCCTGCTCACCGCGCTCGGCGAGCAGGTCACGCCGCCCGTGCGCACCGCCCGTGCGCGCCTGGCTGTGGTACATGGACGGCGTCTGCCTGGATTGGGTGCACGAGGGCGACCTCGACCACGATGCCGTCCGCGGCCTGCTGCTGGGAACGCTGCTCGGCGCGCTCACCGCCGCGGGCCTGGATCCCGCGGCGCTCGGCGAGCTAGTCCGTTGAAACGCTGAGCGCGTTGCCGGACAGGTAGGCGATGTGAGGACACTGGAGCCAGACCGGGAGGCGCGCTTCCGAGCGCTCTACGCCGACGCCTACGCGGACGTGTTGCGGTTCGCGGATCGCCGAGTTCACCGCTCCCATGCCGAGGATGTCGCGGCGGACGCCTTTCTCGTGGCATGGCGGCGGCTCGACGACGCCCCGAACACGCCGGACGACGTGCGCGCCTGGCTGTTCGGAATCGCCCGCCACTGCCTCCTCAACACCCTCCGCGGCCAGGGGCGACGCGACGCACTCGCCGTCCGGATCGCCGAGACCGCGCCGTCCACTCGGTTGGCGGACGGACTCGACGGCGATCCCGTCGCGCAGCGGATCGACCTGGCCGCCGCGTGGCGGCGACTGAGCGAGACCGACCAGGAGGCGCTGTCGCTCACCGTCTTCGAAGACCTCAGCTCCGCGCAGGCGGCCCGGGTCCTCGGCATCAGCCCGGTTTCCTATCGCCTGCGGCTGCTGCGCGCTCGACGCGCCCTACGCCGCGAGCTCGACCGCGCCGAATTCCCCTCCTACGTGCCGATGGAGATGCAGTCATGAAGGTGGGCATCGACTCCCTGCTCCGTTCTCTCGACGCGTCGGTCGCCGGTCTCAGCGCCGGCGAGCAGGAGCGAGCGGGGGAAACGCTCGAGCGGATCGTCGCGACCGCGCCGACCTTCGCGGCCCCGCGGCGCGCGGCGCCCGCACCGGCTTGGCGATCCCGGCGCCGCCTGGTCCTCACCGCCGCGGCCGCGATCACGCTGATCGTCGGCTCGGCCGTGGTTCAAGGAGGCCGAGGCGGTGACGCCGCGTACGCGTCCTGGTCTGCCACCCCTCGATCCGTCGCCGGCGCTGAGGTGGACGCGGCGGCATCTGCCTGCCGGGACAAGCTGCGGGGCTCCTCGATCGACGCGGACAGGGCCAGGCTCGTGCTGGCCGAGCGCCGGGGCGACTACGTCGCCCTGCTGTACCGGACAGAGGACCCGGATATCTCAGGCACATGCTTGGTCCGCAACCCGAAGGGCTCCAGCCATGTCGACAACGTCGAAATGGCTGTCGGCGGCAGCACCGGGCCTGCGCTGAGGGCTCCCGCGACGGGCTACACCCAGGGCGCGATCTCTCAGTTCGGCGGAACGCCGGGGGCCTCGATCACCGACGGCGCGGTCGGTGACGCCGTGACCGGCGTCACCATCCACGCCGGCACCCTCACGGTGAAGGCCACGCTGCGAAACGGCCGCTACGCAGCATGGTGGCCGGGCCCTGCATTCCACAGCGGGTCCCGCGAGCCGAGCGGGGAAGCGGGACCCAAACTGATTCTGACCTACGACCTCACCCTGGCCAACGGCACCGTCATCCACGACGCCCAGCCGACCCGCCCCTCATGACAGGCCTGCTGACCCGCCTACCGTGGCGAGCCGGTTCCTAGAGCGCGCGCGCGAGCGCCCGCCCGGCGGTGCGCCCCGAGAACAGGCAGCCGCCGAGGAACGTGCCCTCGAGCGCGCGGTAGCCGTGCATGCCGCCGCCGCCGAAGCCGGCGATCTCGCCGGCGGCGTAGAGGCCTGGCAACGGCTCGCCGCCGGCGTGCAGGACGCGGCCGTCGAGATCGGTCTGCAGCCCGCCGAGCGTCTTACGGGTGAGGATGTGCAGCTTGACCGCGATCAGCGGGCCCGCCTTCGGGTCGAGCAGCGCGTGCGGAGCGGCGATGCGGGTGACGCGGTCGGCGAGATACCGGCGGGCCCCGTGGATCGCGGTGACCTGCAGGTCCTTGGCGTAGGGGTTGGCGATCTCGCGGTCGCGCGCGACGACCTCGCGCTCGACCTGCTCGAGGGCGAGCAGCGGCTCGTCGGTGAGCCGGTTCATACCGGCCACGAGCGCGCGCAGGTCACGCTCGACGACGAAGTCCGGCCCATGGCGCTTGAACGCCTCGACCGGCCCGGGCGCGCCGGACCCGATACGCGTGCGCAGCAGCTCGCGCACGCTGCGCTCCGTGATGTCCGGGTTCTGCTCGGAGCCCGACAGGGCGAACTCCTTCTCGATGATCTTCTGGGTGAGGACGAACCACGTGTGGTCGTGGCCCGTGGTCATGATGTGCGCGAGCGTCCCGAGCGTGTCGAAGCCCGGAAACAGGGGCACGGGCAGGCGCCGCCCCGTCGCGTCGAGCCACAGCGACGAGGGTCCGGGGAGGATGCGGATCCCGTGCATCGGCCAGATCGGATCCCAGTTCTGGATGCCCTCGGTGTAATGCCACATGCGGTCGGGCGCGATCACGTTGCCCCCGGCCGTCTGGGTGATCTCGATCATGCGCCCGTCGACGTGCGCGGGCACGCCGGAGATCATGCGCTTCGGCGCGGCGCCGAGCCGCTGCGGCCAGTTGCGGCGCACGAGCTCGTGGTTGCCGCCGATCCCGCCCGCGGTGACCACGACCGCCTGCGCGCCGAGCGCGAACTCGCCGGCCTCGTCGCGGTTGCTGGGCCGGCCGCGCCGGCAGCCGTCGGCCGCGAGCACCGTGCCGCTGACGCCGGTCACCGCGCCGCCGTCGACGGTCAGCGCGTCGACGCGATGGCGGAAGCGCAGGTCGACCAGCCCGCGAACCGCCGCCGCGCGCACCCGGCGCTCGAACGGCTCGATCACGCCGGGCCCGGTGCCCCACGTGACGTGGAAGCGTGGGACCGAGTTGCCGTGACCGATGGCGCCGTAGCCGCCGCGCTCGGCCCAGCCGACATTTGGCAGCAGGCGCACGCCCTGCTCGTGCAGCCAGCTGCGCTTCTCGCCGGCCGCGAAGTCGACGTAGGCCTCCGCCCAGCGGCGCGGCCACTCGTCCTCGGGCCGGTCGAAGCCGGCGGTGCCGAGCCAGTCCTGCCACGCGAGCTCGCGCGAGTCACGGATGCGCATCCGCCGCTGCTCGGGGCTGTCGACGAGGAACAGGCCGCCGAAGGACCAGAACGCCTGGCCGCCGAACGACGCCTCGGGCTCCTGGTCGAGCAGCAGCACCCGCCGGCCGGCGTCGGCCAGCTCGGCGGTGGCGACGAGGCCGGCGAGCCCGGCCCCGACGACGATCACGTCCGCGTCGGTCATCGACGCGGCATCGTATGTGACCCATCGCGCGTCAGCGGCGCTCGGCCGGTTGGGCGCCTGCGGCGACGCGCGTGCGTCCGCCGCCGGCCCGCTTGGCCTCGTAGAGCAGCACGTCGGCGCGGCTCTGGAGCTCCGCCGCGGATCCGCCGTGCCAGACGGCGACGCCGGCCGAGCAGCCGACGATGCCGGCGCTCGCTGCGCGCAGCGACTCCGCCAGCGCGAGCGCCTGCTCGGGCGTGCGGTCCGGTGCCAGCAGGCCGAACTCGTCGCCGCCGAGGCGGGCGAGCACGTCGCCGGGCTCGAGCTGGACCTGCCACGCGGCGGCGCTCGCCTTCAGCGCCTGATCGCCGACACGGTGCCCGCGCTCGTCGTTGAGCCGCTTGAAGCCGTCGAGGTCGAACAGCGCGAGCGCGAACGGAACCTCACCTGCGGTCAGCTCGCGCAGGGTCTCGTCCCACGCCCGGCGGTTGGCCAGCCCGGTCAGCTCGTCGGTCGCCGCGAGCGCTGCGAGCCGCGCGAGCAACTGCTCGCGCTCGCGATCGCGCGCGCGCAGTGCGGCCGTCGCGGCGCGGCGGCGGAGCACCAGGTCCTGAACGCTGGCGCCGATCATCCAGCTGAGCGCGATGTACAGCGCCGCCGTCCGCCAGCCCGAAGCGGGGTACTTCGGTGCGCCGACGACGAGCAGCGGGTACGCCCACACGAGCGCGGTACCGAAGCCGACGACGCGCAGCTGCAGGCGGTCGCCGTAGAGCGCGACCCAGACGACCGGGAGCAGCACGAGCACGCCGAGGCCGCCACGCGCGCCGCCGGTCGCATCGCGCAGCAGCGCCACGGCGACCAGCGAGCCGGCAAGCGGGACGAGCTGCCGGCGCCGCGGGATCCGCTCCCATGGGGCGAACACGAGCGTGAGCCAGAGCACCACGACGAGCAGACCGCCGCCGTACCAGTCGCCGCGCTCGAGCGGCTCGCCAGGCAGCGGTACGAGCGCGACGGCCAGCGCGGCGATCGCCGCGAAGGGAAGCGACAGGCGCGCGCGCTGGCGGACGGCGGGTGACATCTCATACGTGCGATCGGCAGAACGAGGACGGAACCTGAGCCTTCCCCGTCCGCCGCGGCCGGCCGCGGTCCGGCTGTTCGCCGCGGTCGACGGCGACGGTGCGGTGCGCGCGACGTCCGGCTCGGGCACGTTCGGGATCGAGGCCACCGTGCTCTTCGTCAACCCGGACCCCGGCTGGCGCGGCCGCGGCATAGGGCGGGCGATGACGGCCGCGGCGCTGCGCGCCGCGCAGTCCTCCGGAGCACAGCGAGCCTGTCTGGACGCGACCCACGCCGGCCTGTCGATCTACCTGCGCCTGGGGTTCGAGGTCGTCGCCCGGACGACGCGGTTCGCACGTCTCAGCTCGTGAAGGCGTGGCGCGGCTCGGTGCGTGAGCGTACCGCCGCCCGGTGGGCGACGATGGTCTCGTGACCGCCACCGACGCGACGCGACTCGCGGTGCTCATCGACTCGGACAACACCACAGCCAGTCTCACGACGGAGCTGCTCGAGGAGATCGCGAAGTACGGAACGCCGACGATCAAGCGTGCGTACGGCGACTGGACCACGCCGCAGCTCGGCGGCTGGAAGGAGGAGTTGCTGCGCCACGCGATCCAGCCCGTGCAGCAGTTCGCCTACACGCGCGGGAAGAACTCCACCGACTCGGCCCTGATCATCGACGCGATGGACCTGCTCTACGCCGGCAACGTCGAGGGGTTCGTGATCGTCTCGAGCGACAGCGACTTCACGCGACTGGCGACCAGGTTGCGCGAGTCGGGAATGACCGTGTACGGGCTCGGGCGCCGCACCACGCCCGCGCCCTTCGTCGCCGCCTGTGACCGGTTCATCTACGTCGACCTTCTCAGCGAGGGCCCGCGAGAGCCGGCACGGGGGGCATCGGAAGACGGGGAGCCGACGCCGCTTCTCCCCCAGCTCAAGCGGATCCTCTCCACGGCGATCACGAGCACGTCAAAGGACGACGGGTGGTCGAACCTCGGCGAGGTCGGGTCCTACCTGATCAAGAGTCATGCCGCCTTCGATCCGCGCGACTACGGCCATGCGAAGCTCGGCGAGCTGGTCCGCGCAGAGCCCTACGTCGACGTGAAGGACGTGACCGGGCCGACCGGGCTGAGCCAGTTGTGGGTCCGCCTCAAGCCGGCGGCTCGCAAGGCCGCACCGACTCGATGACCACCGTCGCTGCGGCGCTGTGTACGATCGCCGAAGTTCTGCGATCGGAGGACGCGCGTGTCGATCAAGCTGCACCGCTGCCGCAATGAGTGGCTCAAGCTCGAGCCACATCCGTGCTGGAAGGTCCAGAAGGCGCTCGAGGAGCAGAACATCGACTATGAGGTGGTGAAGGGGCCCGTCCGCCGTGGCAAGCGCGACGAGCTCGAACGTCTCAGCGGACAGCGCATCTATCCCGTGATCGAGTTCGAGGACGGCCGCGTGTACCGCGCGGAGTCCAAGGACATGGCGGCGCGCATCCGGTCCGGGCAGCTGCTCGCCGAGGCGGAGCCCGCCGGGCCGTCTGCGGCCGGCTGAGGAACCGGCGTGGGGTCGCCCGTGAAGGCCGCCGGGCCTCGCGCGCTACCCTCGGAGGCAGCGAGGAGGGTCATTCGCTGTGAGCACAGAAGACGTCCGCGGCGCCGCCGCGCCGGCCCCGGCGCTCAGCCGCTCGCCGCTGCTCGCCGAGGTGCTGCTTCGTGACGTCGAGTGGATCGCCGAGCGCAGCGCAGCACGCATGCAGGAGCTGCTGCCCTCCTACGCCAGGGTGCCGCGCCACGAGCTGACCCCGGTCGTGCGGGCGAACACGCGCAACATCCTGGAGGCGATCTGTGATCCCGGCGCAGATCGCATGCGCGCACGAGTCCAACATGTGGCGTCCGGAAACACGCGCGCCCGGCAGGGCATCACGAGCGACGAGATGCTGCACGCCTGGCGCATCGGTCTGGAAGGCATTCGCGAGCAGGCCCACGCGGTTGCCGACGAGCACGGGATCGGCAAGGACGTGCTGCTCGAGTTCGTCGAAGACACGCTGCGATGGGGCGACATCGGGATGCGTGCGTCGGCGTGGGCGCACCACGAGGCCGAGATCCGCGAGCTCGGGCGGCTCGTCGAGGAGCAGGCGGCCCTACGGCGGGTCGCGACGATGGTCGCGCGAGAAGGTTCGGCAGACGCGGTGCTCGCCAAGGTCGCCGAGGAGGTGGCGCTCCTGCTGGGAGCGGACCTCGCGGCGATCCACCGCTTCGACGCGGACGGATACGAGACCATCGTCGGGGCCTGGGGGACCGACGACGCGCTTCGGGTCGGCAGCCGCCGGAAGCTGGCTCAAGGCAGCACCGCCGGGATGGTGTACCGAACGGGCCAGCCGGTTTCGGGCGTGATCACGGCGGAGTCGCGAGAGCTGGGAGTCCACGCGTCGGTCGCAAGCCCGATCGTCGTCAACGGGCGTCTGTGGGGTGCGATCGCGGCCGGAGCGTCGCGAGCGGAGCCCTTGCCCGACGGCGCCGAGTCGCGGATCGCGGAATTCACCGAATTGGTGGCCACGGCGATCGCCAACGTGCAGGCGAGAGCCGATCTGGAACGGCTCGCGGAAGAGCAGGCCGCGCTCCGGCGGGTCGCGACGAGCGTCGCGCGCGAATGTCCCGCAGAGGAGATCCTCGCCAAGGTCGCCGAGGAGGTGGGGCAGATCCTCGCGGCAGACGCAGTGGTGATCCACCGCTTCGAGCCGGACGGGCATGCGACGGCTGTCGGCAGCTGGGGCAAGCTGCGCGAAGCGATCCCCGTCGGCAGCCGCTGGAAGCTTGACGGAGACAGCGTCGCCTCGCTGGTGTACCGGACGCAGCGGCCGGGCCGCTTCGACCGATACGAGCACGCGTCGGGCGCGCTCGCCGGCGAGTCGCGGGAGGTGGGACTGCGCTCGGCGGTCGCAAGCCCGGTCGTCGTCAACGGGCGGCTGTGGGGGGCGATCGCGGCTGGAACGTCACGGGCGGAGCCGATGCCCGTGGACGCCGAGTCGCGGATCGCGCAGTTCACCGAGCTGGTGGCGACGGCGATCTCCAACGTCCAGGCGCGGTCAGACCTCGCCGCCTCCCGAGCTCGGATCGTGGCCGCCGCCGACGACGAGCGCCGGCGGGTGGTGCGGGACCTGCACGACGGTGCGCAGGCGCGGCTCGTGCACACGATCGTGACGCTGAAGCTGACCCGCCGTGAGCTCGAGCGCTATGGAGCAGATGCGGCCGCGCTCGTGGACGAGCCGCTCCAGCACGCGACGACCGCGAACGACGAGATACGGGAGCTCGCCCACGGCATCCTCCCGTCCAGCCTGACCCATCGAGGCCTGGGCGAGGCAGTGTGGTCGCTCACTTCCGGGACGTCGATCCCGGTGGAGATCGACATACCGGTCGATCGCTTCCCTCGCGTGGTCGAGGCGACGGCGTACTTCATCGTGGCCGAGGCGCTCACCAACGTCGCCAAGCACGCGCACGCACAGCACGCCACCATCACGGCCCGCCTCGAGGATCGCGCGCTGCAGGTGGAGGTCCGCGACGACGGAGTCGGCGGCGCTCGAGCCGATGGGACCGGGCTCGTCGGGCTCAGCGACCGGCTCGCCGCCCTGAACGGGAAGCTGCGGGTCGAGAGCCCGCCCGGCGGCGGGACCGTGATCGCGGCTTCGATCCCCGTCCGCTGATCGAGCCGTCCGCGCCGTCCGCGCTCAACGGATTGGTCCTGGCCCAGAGACGGAGACGGAGCCATGCGAGGATCATCAACTCGACGTACATCAGCCTGGACGGAGTCGTGGAGAATCCACAGGATTGGCCGTCGGGTCGTCACGAGGACGATGGCCGCGGAGGCGAGATCCAGCCCGGCGCAAGCAGCAGCCGGGCCGGGACATCGTCCAGTACGGGATCGGGGCGGTGACCGACATGCTGAGGCGCTCGCGTCGGGCATCGTGGTGCTCACCTACACCGCGTGAGCTGGCTCCCCTCGCGCCGGCTCGCGCGCAGCGCCGTGATCGCGGTGGCTACGCGCTCGATCCCACTCTGGATCGCGGGCGCGTCGAGCGTCGCGTATCCGAAGATCAGCCCGCCGCCGCCCTCCACGTCAACACCCAACATCGCGCCCAGCCCGCGCTGACGCGCCGGGTCGGAGGCTCGGCGCACGAGACGGTGGTGATCGATCCGGCGCAAGCGCGTGCCGCCCCCCGGGCGTGGCCGCCGTCAGGCGTGGGCGGGCGCCGTCCCGGTCAGATGGTCGAGGACGCGCTGGAACTCGTGCGTGGGCGAGAAGTCGACGTACTCGGTGTCCTCGAGCGCCTCCGGTGCGTGGCCGGGGGCCCAGTAGAACGCCTCGCCGGCGCGGAAGTCCTGGTGGCCGTCGGTCGTGTGCATGCGCACGCGGCCCTTGAGCATGTACCCCCAGTGCGGGCACGGGCACAGGTCGCCGGGCAGGCCCTTCGTGGCTGGGCGCAGATCGGTGCCGGCGGGCAGCCGGACGAAGCCGACCATCAGGCCGTCCTGATCGAGCACCCGGACCTCGACACCGCCGTCCGCGAGTGCAACGGGCACGTCGTGACGCGAAATGGAACGCATGGGATGTCTCCTCGGTCGTTCGTGGCGATCGTCTCCGTCGCCACACGGCGACGATGCGGACCACGCTCGCGGATCGGCGTTCCTGAGACGTTCCCTACGCGCGGGCCTGCTCGGCGCAGCGCCGCGCGTCGAGCGGCTGGCCCCACGTGCGAAAGCCGTCGGCTGCCTTGCGGAAGTGCTCGTGCGCGACATCAAGCCGACCGTTCGCGCGTGCGACCCAGCCGCGCGCCTCTTCCACCGCCGCGTGCCAGGCGGGCGGGAGCGCGACGATCTCGAGCGCCGTCTCGCAGTCGCGTGCGTAGCGATGCGTGCGCTGGAGGTCCCCGGCCCGGGCGGCGGCGATCGTCGCCGGGACGATGAACGCGATGCGGCACGTCGGACATGTCTCGGCGGGACCCTGGATGGCAGTCTCCGCGTCGCGGACCGCCAGCAGGCCGCTCGACGGATCGCTCGCTGCTTCGACCATGGCCCCGTATATGCGATCGAGCGTGTGATGGCCGACCTCGGACTCCCGGGCCATGAGCAGCGCATCGGTCAGGAAGGGCCGCGCGTGCTCCGGTTGACCACGGTAGATCGCGACCTGAGCCCGACCTAACAGCGACAGGGATTCGCCGGCGACGGCACCGATCCGGCCGTGCAGCCGGGCACCTTCTGCGAAGTCGCGGTCGGCCTCGTCGAGCTGCCCCGCCAGGACCCCGGCCTCCCCGCGCAGCGTGAGCGCGAACGCATGGCCACGCGCGGCACCGATGCGCTGTGCCTCGGCTGCGAGGCTGTCGGCAAACGCGATGATCTCGTCGTTGGGAAGCCCGCCGTAGAGCATCCGCTCGGTGACGCACAGTTGCCCGTCGAAGACGCGCGTGGCGAGCTCGGGCAGATCATGGGTGGCACGCAGGTACTCCCGCAGCCGGCCGGGCAGCTCGCCCTTGGCGTGCGCCGCGAGCGCGTGCGCCCATGTTGCGTCGAGGATCGCCCCGGGGTCGCCGAGCTCCACCGCGAGCTTGTGCGCCTCCTGCGCCTTCGCCTCGGCTGTGTCGGCGTCGGCGTAGCGCCCGATGGCCGCTGCGGCGCTGAGCGTCAACGCCTCGGCCAGCCGACCCACCGTCGTCCTCGGGGTGATGCCCTCGAGCGTGCGCAGCGCGCCGTCGGGGTTGCTCGCCTTGAGCTGCGCCAGCGCCTGGCGGGCGCGCAGCTCCTGGGCCTCGGGGTCGCCGAGCGCGAGGGCCGCGGCGGCGTACGCCTCAGGCGCCCGGCTGTCGCCCAGCGCGTCGAGGATCTCGGCGCGCAGGCACAGCCCGTCGTGATGCCCCGGCGACTCGATCAGCAGGCGCTCGACCCGCGCGAGCGCGTCGGCGAAGGCGCCGATCCCGACGCCGCGGCGCGTAGCTGCCAGCAGCCAGTCGACCGCCTCCCCTGGCCGTTCGCCCTTCAGCCAGTGATCGGCGATGAGCTCGGGAGGACTGCCCGCAGTGACCAGGCGCATCGCCGCCGCGCGGTGGAGCTGTAGACGGCGATGCGACGGTAGCTCCTCAGTGAGCGCCTGGCGGACCAGATCGTGGCGGAACCGGTAGTGCGTTCCAGCCACGACGAGAACGCCGCTGTCGAGCGCGGCGTCGAGCAGCGCGAACGCGCTGCGCTCGTCCAGCCCGGTGAGCGCGAGAACGCTGGCGAGATCGAGTTCGTCCTGGGCGATCGCGAGCGTGGTGAGCGCGTCGATCGTCGCCGGATCGAGGCCGACGAGGCGGTGTGTGATCGCCTGGCGTACCGTCTGCGGCAGCGCCTCCGCCGCACCCGACGCCAGCGCCCGCGTGAGCTCAAGCGCGAAGAACGGGCTTCCATCAGCCGCGCGCGCGATCCGCGCGACGGCCTCCGGGGAGGGCGGCGCCGACGCGCTGAGCGTGACGAGCTCGGCGATCTCGCGCTCGTCGAGCGGGCCGAGCTGGAGCGACAGCGTGCGCTCGCTGAGCGCGAGCTCGGCGATGCCGCGTGGCAGGCTCGTCCGCAACCACTCCGCACGGGCGGCGAGCATCACCAGCAGTGGATCTCCGCTGCCGCCCGCCACGAGTTGGTGCAGTGCGTCCGCGGTCGCCCCGTCGAGGAGGTGTGCGTCTTCGACACACAGCAGCGTCGGCGCGCCACTCGGCGCCAGCGCGAGTGCACGCTGCAGCGCCGCGACGACCTGGTGGCGAGTGAGCGCCCCCTGCAGGGGCGGCGCCGGTCCCGCAAGCGGACTCAACTCCGCGAGAATCGACCGCGTGTGCGGGGGCAACGCGTCGAGCGACGCGCGTCCGTGAACCAGGAGCTGTTCGATGAACGCTCCGATCGGTCCGTAGGGCGTGCCGGACGGCGTGGCCGCGACGGTGATCACGCGCCAGCCGCGCTCCTGTGCGCGACCTGTGATCTCGCGGCAGAACGCCGACTTGCCGATGCCGGTAGGGCCACGCACGAGCAGCGCCGACGTCCGGCCGCCCGTGACCGATTGCAGCTGTCGCGCGGCGTCGGCGAGCTCGACCGCGCGGCCGACGAACGCGCGCTCGCCGAGGCGCAAGCCTGCGGTACACCTGTCGTACAGCGCCCGTGTCTCGACACCAGGCTGCGCGCCGAGCTCGCGGACCAACGCGATTCGCAGCCGCTCGTACCAGCGGATCGCGACGTGCCGCTGACCCGCGTCGATCGCTGCGCTCATCAGCTCCCGACAAGCCGCCTCGTCCATCGGCTCGACCTCCACGAGCCGCTCCCAGTCGCCGCTACGACGCAACAGCTCGACCAGGCGGGCTTGGACCTGGCGGCGCGGCTCCTGCGTCCATGCCTCGTACGGGGCGTCGGGCAGCAACTCCCTCGCGCCATCGGCTGCCGCTCTCGCGCACGCGTCGCCGTTGGGTTCGCGCAGGGCGAACTCGGCGCCGCGCAGGAAACTCTGGACGTCGGTGGTCACGCGGCGAGCGGGAAACAGCTCGACACGCCCGGAGCGCAGCACGATCGACTCCGGGTCGTCCAACGCCCGCCTGGCGTGGTGGGCGGCTTTGCGCAGATTGGCCGCGCCGGCCTCGGCACCGAGGTGTGGCCACAGCTGCTCGACGACCTGATCACGCAGAACCCGATGACCGTCGGCAAGGGCGAGCAGGGCAACGAGCTCCTGCGCCCGACGCGTCGGCCAGTTGCCCTCGGTGATCTCCCGCTCGCCGACGACGACTCGGAAGCGTCCGAGCATCTCGATGCGAACATCGCCGGGAGCCACTTGCACGATGCCCCATCTTTGCGCAGTCGTTCCCGCGCAGGGGGAACGTCCTACGCCGTCCAGCCGGTCGGCAGCGGTACGCAGGCCGCCTCGCCGCGCGGGGCCTGGACGCGGCTGGGAGGATTGGGGCATGAGCGACGAACGGGCCATGCTGCTGCAAGGAGGCCGCGTCGTCGCGGCCGACGGCGAGTACGACGCGGACGTGCTGGTCGCCGACGGGCGGATCGCCGCCGTGGGCGCCGTCGAGGCGCCGGCGGGCGCGGAGGTGGTCGACGTGCCCGGCTGCCTGGTGATGCCGGGGCTGATCGACAACCACACGCACCTGTCGATGCCGTTCATGGGCATGTGGTCCTCCGACGACTACGACACGGGCACGCGCGCCGCCGCCGCCGGCGGGGTCACCTGCATCGTCGACTTCGCGATCCAGCGCGAGCCCGACGGCCTGCGCTCGGCGCTCGAGCAGTGGCAGGCCCGGGCGGCCGGCGCCGCGCACGTCGACTATGGCTTCCACATGGCGATCACGAACGCCAACGAGCCGACGCTCGACGACATGCCGGCGATGGCCGAGGCCGGCGTGAGCTCATTCAAGCTGTTCATGGCCTACAAGGGCGAGCTGATGACCCGCGACGACGCGCTCGCGGCCACGATGGACCGCGCGCGCGAGCTCGGCGGCCTGATCATGGTCCACGCCGAGAACGGCGACCTGGTGGACCTGCTGGTCAAGCGGGCGCTCGCGCGCGGCGACACGTCGGCGATCCACCATGCCCTCACACGCCCCGAGATCGTCGAGGCGGAGGCGACGAGCCGTGCCGCGCGGCTCGCCGAGCACACGGGCGCCTCGCTCTTCGTGGTTCACGTCACCTGCGCGGCCGCCGCCGCCGAGGTCGAGGCCGCGCAGCAGCGCGGCGTCGCCGTCAGCGCCGAGACGTGCACGCAGTACCTCGTGAACACGATCGACGACCTGCGGCGCCCGGGCGTCGAGGGCTGCCGCTACATCTGCTCGCCGCCGCTGCGCGACGCCGCGAACCACGAGCCGTTGTGGGACTACGTCCGCCGCGGTGTCCTCGAGAGCGTCTCGACCGACCACTGCCCGTTCCGCGACGAGCAGAAGGCCCGCGGGCTCGACGACTTCAGCCTCGTGCCCAACGGCCTGCCCGCGATCCAGCACCGCCTCGCGAAGCTGTGGGACGAGGGCGTGATGGCGGGCCGGCTGACGCCGAGCCAGCTGGTCGACCGGACGAGCACCACCATCGCGCGCCGCTTCGGCCTCCACGACAAGGGGGCGATCGCCCCCGGCAAGGACGCGGACATCGTCGTCTTCGATCCCGCCGCGCCGCGGCCCTACGGCGTCGCGACGTCGCTGATGAACGTCGACTACGACCTCTACGAGGGCGAGACCGCCAGCGGCAGCGTGCGCCACACGTACTCCCGCGGAACGCTCGTCTACGACCGCGGCGAGATCCGGACCGAGCCGGGGCACGGCCGCTTCGTGGCGCGTTCGAACGTGAACGCCGCGGTGACCGCATGAGCGTCGCGATCGACGTCGACGGCGTGCTCGCCGACCTGCGCGAGCTGCATGAGCGCTTCGGCGGGCCCGGCGGCGCGCGGCGCCTGGCATGGACACAGGACTGGCTCGCGGCGCGCGAGTGGCTGACCGCCAAGCTGGCGGAGCTGCCCGTCACAGTCGATCGCGACGAGGCAGGCAACCTGTGGGCCGAGCTGCCCGGCCGCGAGCCCGGCTTCGCGATCGTCGGCTCGCACATCGACGCGGTGCCGTCCGGCGGCTGGCTCGACGGCGCGCTCGGCCTGCTCTCGGCCGTCGGGATCCTGCGTGCGCTCGCGGCCACCGGCGAGCCACCGCCGGTGACGATCCGGCTCGTCGACTGGGCCGACGAGGAGGGCGCGCGCTTCGGGCGCAGCCTGCTGGGCTCCTCGGCCGTCGCCGGGACGCTCGATCCCGACGACGTGCGCGACCTGCGCGACGCCGATGGCACGCGGCTGCAGGACGCGCTCGCGGCCTGCGGCGTCGACCTCGACGGCGCCGGCGCGGCGGCGGCGCGGCTCGAGGGCGCGCTCGCCTACCTCGAGCTGCACATCGAGCAGGGCCCGGTGCTGCTCGACAGCGGGCGCCTCGCGTCGGCGGTGAGCGGCACCTTCGGGGACGAGCGCTACCTGATCCGCTTCACGGGGCAGGCGGCGCACGCCGGCTCGACGCCGATGCGCCTGCGGCGCGACGCGCTCGCCGCCGCCGCGACGGCGGCGCTCGCCATCCGCGCGGTCGGCATCCGTCACGAGGGCGTGTGCACGGTCGGCGCGATGCACGCCGAGCCCGGCGTGATCACCGCCGTGGCCGGTGCCTGCGACATGATGCTCGACCTGCGCCACCTCGACGCCGACGTGCTCGCGGCGATGCTGCGCGACAACCTCGCCGCCTGCGAGGCCGCGGCGCGCGAGTTCGGCTGCGACGTCAAGTTCCGCCGCGTCTTCGGCGCGACGCCGACGCCGTTTCACCCGCGCCTGATCGAGCTCGCCCGTGGGGCTGTCGCCGAGGCCGGTGGCGACGACGGGCCGCCGATCCCCTCGGGGCCGCTGCACGACGCCACGGAGATCGGGCGCCGCGTCCCGACCGTGATGCTCTTCGCCCAGTCGGACCCGCCGCTGTCGCACACCGCGGTCGAGGACTCGCCCGAGCCGGCGCTGCGGATCGCGATCGAGGCCTACGGCCGCACGGTCGGCGCGACGCTCGAGGCGGTCGCCGCCGGCGAAGTCGAGAGGATGGCGGCATGAGCCTCGACTTCGGCGTCGTGCTGCAGGCCGATCCGCCGGCCGCTCGCGTCATCGAGCTGGCCAAGCGCGCGGAGAGCTACGGCTTCACGCACGCGTGGACGTTCGACTCCCACCTGCTCTGGGAGGAGCCGTTCGTCATCTACAGCCGCATCCTCAACGAGACGCATCGGCTGATTGTCGGGCCGATGGTCACGAACCCCGCCACGCGCGACTGGACGGTGACCGCCTCGCTGTTCGCCACGCTCAACGAGATGTACGGCAACCGCACGGT
>JAXDHR010000146.1:0-10315 GCA_034664425.1 Solirubrobacteraceae bacterium | reverse complement strand
TCAAGACCCAGTTCGGCTGGTACGTCTTCAAGGTCACCGGCATCACCAAGGCGACGACGCAGTCGCTCGCCCAGGCGAAGGCCACGATCAAGCAGACGCTGGCCTCGCAGAACCAGCAGAAGGCGCTCGACAGCTACATCAACGGCTTCAAGAAGCGCTGGCGCGGCAAGACGCAGTGCCGCAAGGGCTACGTCACGTCCGACTGCGCCAACGGCCCGAAGCCGACCCCGACGCCGACCGCGGCCGCGGGCACCACCGGCACGACCGGTACGGGCACCACGGGCGGGTGAGCACGGGGGCCGAGAACGTCGAGGCGCTGCGGCGCCTCGACGAGCTCACGCGCCGGCTGCGGCGCGAGTGCCCCTGGGATCGCGAGCAGGACGAGCGCTCGATCGTCCCCCACACGGTCGAGGAGGCCTACGAGCTGGCGGACGCCGCCAACCGCGGTGACGACGCCAAGCTGCTGGACGAGCTCGGCGACGTGCTCTTCCAGGTCCACTTCCTCGCGCTGCTGCTCGAGGAGCGCGGCGCCGGCTCGCTCGCCGCGGTCGCCGAGCACTGCCGGGACAAGCTGATCCGCCGCCACCCGCACATCTTCGGCGAGGTGGAGGCCGAGAGCCCCGGCGAGGTGCTCGCCAACTGGGACCAGATCAAGCGCACCGAGGCCGGCCGCGAGCCGGGCCTCTTCGGCGAGGTCCCCGAGAACCTGCCCGGCCCGCTGTACGCGCGCAAGGTCCAGCGCCGCGCCGCCTCCAGCGGGTTCGACTTCGAGCACGTCCCCTACGACGCGGTGACCGGCGAGCTCGAGGAGCTGCGCGAGGCCGAGGGTGACCGCGACGCGGCCTTCCACGAGGCCGGTGATGTGCTCTTCGCCGCGGTCAACGTCGCGCGCAAGCTGAAGGTCGATCCCGAGCTCGCGCTGCGCGCGTCCGCCGAGCGCTTCCGCGGCCGTGTGCAGGGCGCATCGGACCTCGCCGCAGCCGACGGCGCCGAATGGCACGATCTCACGCCCGACGAGCAGCTCGCGTACTACGCGCGCGCCCGCCTTTCCGAACCCACCTAGGAGCCTCATCGTGTCGCAGATCGAGACCGTCCACGCCCGGCAGATCCTCGACTCGCGCGGCAACCCCACGGTCGAGGTGGACATCGCCCTGCGCTCGGGCGCGACGGGCCGCGCCGCCGTCCCGTCAGGCGCCTCGACGGGCGAGTTCGAGGCGACCGAGCTGCGCGACGGCGGCGACGCGTACGGCGGCAAGGGCGTCTCGCAGGCCGTCGGCAACGTCAACGGCGAGATCGCCGACACGGTCCGCGGCGTCGACGTGCTCGACCAGGCCGGCCTCGATCGCGCGCTGATCGACCTCGACGGCACGCCGAACAACTCGCGCCTCGGGGCCAACGCGATCCTCGGCGTCTCGCTCGCCGCGGCGCGCGCGGCCGCCGCCGAGGAGTCGCTGCCGTTGTGGCGCTACCTCGGCGGGGAGGGCGCCCGCATCCTGCCCGTGCCGATGATGAACGTGCTCAACGGCGGCGCGCACGCGGACAACTCGGTCGACTTCCAGGAGTTCATGGTCGTGCCGGTCGGCGCGCCGACGTTCGCGGAGGCGCTGCGCACCGGATCGGAGGTCTTCCACGCGTTGAAGCGGTGGCTCTCCCAGCACGGGCTGGCGACGGCGGTCGGCGACGAGGGCGGCTTCGCCCCCGACCTCGCTTCCAACGAGGCGGCGCTCGAGGCGCTCGTGGCCGGCATCGAGGCCGCGGGCTACCGGCCCGGGGACGACGTCGCGATCGCGCTCGACCCGGCGACGAGCGAGATCTTCGGCGACGCGGGCTACGAGCTCACGCACGAGGGCCGCACGCTCAGCGCTGACGAGCTCGCCGGCTACTGGGCCGACCTTGCGGAGCGCTATCCGATCCTCTCGATCGAGGACGGCATGGACGAGGAGGACTGGGACGGCTGGCGCGCGCTGACCGATCGCCTCGGCGAGCGCGTGCAGCTCGTCGGCGACGACCTGTTCGTGACCAACACCGAGCGCCTGCAGCGCGGCATCGACGCCGGCGTGGCCAATTCGATCCTGATCAAGGTCAACCAGATCGGCACGCTGACCGAGACGCTCGCGGCGATCGACCTCGCGCGCTCGAACGGCTACACGGCGGTGATGTCGCACCGCTCCGGCGAGACGGAGGACACGACGATCGCCGACCTCGCGGTGGCAACCGGCTGCGGACAGATCAAGACCGGCGCTCCCTCGCGCTCGGACCGCGTCGCGAAGTACAACCAGCTGCTGCGTATCGAGGAGGCCCTGGGCGGCGACGCCGAGTACCCGGGGCGCGCTGTGTTCCGCTCCTGACAGGAACGTCCTCATGTTCCGTGGCCCGTGTCCGGCGCCGAGCGCCGGCTGCGATTTCGGTTGCAGAGGAAGGGGAGACCGCGCGTCGAACGAAGGCGCAAGGCATGGACCGCCGTACGCGTATCCGCTGGGACCGCCTGGGCCGCTGGGCCCTGATCGGGGTCTTCGCGTTCGTCCTGATCCTCTACGTCGGCCCGGCCGCCCGCTGGGTGTCGACCTACCGCCAGGCCAAGGAGAAGCGGGCCGAAGTGGCTTCGCTGCAGGCCCAGAACCGCAGCCTGCGCAGCCAGCAGGCCGCGCTGCAGGGTGCGTCGTCGCTCGAGCGCCAGGCGCGCCGGCTCGGCATGGTCCGGGCGGGGGAGAAGCTCTACGTGATCTCGGGCACCGGCGCCCGGTAAGCGCCCGGCCGCTCCGGGGCGTCGGCGGCGATCGCGTGGCACGTTGCCGTGCCCATGCGACGGGAAGTTGCCACGGGGCAGGTGCGCGGCCGGGCCCGCTAGCCTCGGACGGGTGCCGTTCGAGACCGCGCTCGACCAGTGGCTGGCGGGGCTGCGCCGCCTCGCCGACGCCGCTCCAGGCGAGCGGCCCCTGCTCGAGCGCGTGACACGCCGCGTCGAGGACGAGCTGCGCCGCCGCCTCGGCGGCCCCTTCACGACCGACGAGCTCGTCGACTTCTACGAGCAGGGGACGGGCTGGATCACCGACCTCGCCGTGGGCACCGCACCGGACGATCCGTGGGCGTGGGACGTGCGCGTCGTCGGCGACGCGGCCTTCGGCCGCTACGTCCGCGAGGCCTCCGACTACGCCGGCGGTCGCCGCATCGAGGACTGGGAGTCCGGGCACGCGTGAGCGTGGCCGACCCGCCCGCGCGTGAAGACGTGCTGGATCCACGCCGTGGCGAAGCCGAGCCGCTCGTAGAGGCGTTTCGCGTCGCCCTCGTCGTCGGCGACGATCCACGTCACCGGCGCGCCTGCGGCGGCGATCGCCGCCCGCACGAGCGCTGCGCCCGTCCCGTGGCCGCGACGCTCTGCGACGACGTAGACCTGCTCGACCTCGGCCGCCTCGCCGATCAACGAGAAGGCGACGAAGCCCAGCGGGTCGCCGCCGGGACCCCAGGCGGCGAGCGCGCGGGTGCCGCGGCGGGTCGCGACACGCTCCTCGACGCCGAGGAAGTGCGAGCGCGCGGCGGGGGAGCCCGCGAGCGCCGAGCTGCCGAACCAGGCCTCGCGGAGCGGGCGCGTGCGGGCGAACGGGACCTCGCCGACCTCCGCGTGCGCAGCCGCACCCCGGCCCGCCGCCGCGCCGCGGAGCGCCATCCAGGCGAGCCGCTCCGTGACCCAGCCGCGCGCCTCGAAGCCGGGTCGCAGCCGCTCGCCGGCGGCCTGGTCCTCGACCTCGACCTGCCGGTGCGCGAGCCCGTGCTGCAGCTCGTCGACGGCGGTCATCAGCGCCTCGGGGCCGAGCCGCTCAGCGGCGTCCTCGACGCGGACGGAGTTGTAGGTGTAGTAGCTCGGCAGGTCGGTCGCGCGCAGCGCGCGTCCGTGCGCCCACGGGCGGTCCTCGTCGCAGACGAGCCGGTGGATGGCGTGGCGCAGCGCGATCGCTGCCGCTGCCTGCACGACGTTCAGCTCACGCGGCGCAGGAAGCGCTGCACCGCCCCGATGCGTACGAAGCCCAGCCGGCTGTACAGCCCGCGGGCGCGCCCCGCGGCGTCTGTGGCCAGCACAACGTCGTCGTGGCCCCCCGCGCGGCCCTCCCATACGAGCCGGTGCACGACGGCAGCCCCCAGCCCGGCACCGCGTGCCTCGGGCGTGGTGTAGACGTCCTCGACCAGCGCGGTGTCGCCGAGGTCGAGCAGCAGCCCGTATGCCACCGGCTTGCCGGCCCGGATCGCCGCGAAGGCGCGGGTCGGCGTGCGCGAGAACGTCAGGCGGTCGGCGGCGAGACCCTGTGCGAGCGCCCCCTCGTCTCCGGCTGCGCCGTCGCTGCGCAGCCACTGCGCACGCAGCTTCTCGACCGCCGCGTAGGGAACCTCCTCGACCGCAGGCGCGGTCGGGGACTCGCCGCCACCGCCGCGGGGCACGCGCTCACCACCGCCCGGCTCGCAGCCCATCAGCACCGAGCGCTGCAGCGACCATCCGCGCGCATCCATGCGCGGCCCCAGCCGCGCCGCGGTCGCCTCGTCGAAGACCTCGACGCGCTGGAGGGGAAGGTGGGCCTGCAGCCGCTCGACGGCGCGCTCGAGCCGCGCGGCGTCGAGCTCGGGGGCCGCGACCTCGACGCGGACCGTGTTCAGGTCCGGCCAGCGCGGGAAGGCGTCGTGGAAGATCGCACTGCCCCAGTCGAGCCGTACGACGCGCTCGGCGGCGCGGGTGAACATCTCCGCACGGGTGGCGTGCGCCCTGGCGAGCCGGGTCTGCGGGGGCAGCGCGAGGCCGGGTGCCGGCTCAGGCGACCGCGTCGTCCTCGCCTCCGCCGGCACGGCGGATCACGATCTGGTCCTCCTCGATCGTGACCTCGACGGGACGGTGGCCCGCCCAGTGCTCGGCGTAGACGGGGTCGTCCTGAACGGCGGGATCGAGCCACAGCCCGTAGCCCTCCTCGCCGTGATCGAACGTGCCCTCGAGCGGATGCCCTGCGGCGCCGCGGCGACGGGAGCGCCCGGTGGTGCTGCGGCGGCGCCGCGGCTTCGGCTTCTCCTCCTCGTCGGCAGTCGCTTCCGGCGGCGCCTCGGCGGCGCGCCTGGTGGCCTCCTCGGCGGCCTTCGCGTCCTCCTCGGCCTTGCGCGCCGCCTCCGCCTCGAGCTCGGCGGCGATGGCGGCGTCGTCCTGCGCGCGGAGGTCGACCTCCTCGGCCGCGGGCTCGTCGCCGTTGGCTTCGAGGTCCTGCTCGCGCTTGAAGGCCTGGATCTGCTGAACCGTCGCCTCGAGCTGGTGCGCGATCCAAGCATCCGTGCGTCCTTGTCGCACCCACGCGCGGATCTGGTTAAGTTGGGGGCGCAAGGACCGGCGGCTCATGCGGCCGGGAGACTAGCAACAAGGCTCTGGGGCTCAATGCTGAAGGCTTCGAGACGCGAACGGCGAACATCCAGATGTTGCTCGCCCCGCACGTCGAGCGGGTGGGTCCGAGTGCGGGCTCGGCCGGACCGCTCGATTCACATCGCCAGGGAGGCGGCGTAGATGCTGGTACTGACACGCAAGTCCAACCAGTCGATCATGATCGGCGACGAGATCGAGGTCTCCGTGCTCTCGATCATGGGAGAGAAGGTACGGATCGGGATCCAGGCCCCGCGGGACATTCCAGTGTTCCGCAAGGAGGTCTACCTCGAGATCCAGCAGGAGAACCTGGCCGCCGGCACGTCCGCGCGTGCGGAGGTCGACGACGCGCTCAAGCGACTCTCGTCACGACCCTGACCCGCCGGCGCACCGCCGGCGGAGGTCAGCCCATCACGTAGTAGAGCGTCTGGAACATGGCGATCGTCACGACCACGGCGGTCGCGATGAGCGTCAGGACCAGAACGGCGAAGCGGACGGAGCCGTGCTTGTGCGAGCGGGCGGCGTGGCGATGGCGCGTCCGGCGCTGGGCTTCGAGACGCAGGCGCTCCGCGCGCCCGCGCTCCTCCTCGAGCTCCTCGAAGAACGTGGCCTCGAAATCGGCCATGGTCTGGCGCATCCGCATCGGTCCGGGAATCTAGCACTGCTGCAACTTCGCGTTCACCGCCGCGTCGTGGGACGGCGGTTGCGCGCTAGGGTCCGCTCGTGAGGATCGACAGCTCCACGTCCGCCGACCGGACGGCAGTCGCCGTCACGGGCGAGATCGATCTCGCCACTGCGGACGGCATGGGGGACGCGGTCCGGGCGCACCTGCGCACCGGGCCGGTACTGCTCGATCTGGCCGGAGTCACGTTCATGGACTCCTCCGGAGTCCGGGTGCTCGACGCGCTGCTGCGCGAAGTCGCCGAGGAGGGCTGGGACCTGCGCGTGTCCCCGACGCTGACCGAGGCCGTCGTGCAGGTCCTCGAGCTCACGGGAATGCACGACCAGCTGCCGTTCGCCGATGAGGACGCTCCGGCATGAGTGCGCTGCGCCGCAACAACGTCACCGTCCACGGCGCCGCGGACGCACGGCCGATGGTCTTCGCCCACGGGTTCGGCTGCGATCAGAACATGTGGCGCGGCGTCTGGCCCGCTTTCGCCGACACGCACCGGATCGTGCTCTTCGATCACGTCGGCGCCGGCGGATCGGACGCGTCGGCGTTCGACGAGCGTCGCTACGCGTCGCTCGACGGCTACGCGGCCGACGTGCTCGCGATCTGCGACGAGCTCGCGCTCGAGGACGTGGTCTTCGTCGGTCACTCGGTCAGCGCGATGATCGGCGCCCTCGCGGCGGCAGAGGCTCCCGATCGGTTCGGCGCGCTCGTGATGGTCGCGCCGTCGCCGCGCTACATCGACGACGGCGACTACGTCGGGGGCTTCACGCGGGAGGACATCGAGGGGCTGCTCGCCTCGCTGGAGAGCAACTACCTGGGCTGGTCGAGCGCGATGGCGCCGGTGATCATGGGCAACGCGGACCGCCCGGAGCTCGGCGAGGAGCTGACGAACTCGTTCTGCCGCACGGATCCGGCGATCGCGGCGCACTTCGCCCGCACGACCTTCCTCTCCGACAATCGCGACGACCTCGCGCGCGTGCGTACGCCGACGCTGGTCCTCCAGTGCTCCGACGACGCGATCGCGCCGGAGTCCGTGGGCGCCTACGTGCACGCGCAGCTCTCCGGCAGCCGGCTGACGCGGCTGCAGGCGACGGGCCACTGTCCGAACGTCAGCGCTCCCGCCGAGACGGTCGCGGCGATCCAGGCCTTCCTGTCGGCGTGAGCCCCGAGGAAGCGCTTGCGCCCGAGAGCGCGGAGGAGCTCTTCGAGAACGCGCCGTGCGGCTACCTCACGACCCGCATGGACGGAACGATCGTGCGGGTCAACCGGACGTTCGAGGACTGGACCGGCCACACGCGCGCCGGTCTGCTGGGGACGCGCTTCCGCGATCTGCTGACGCCCGGCGGGCGCATCTACCACGAGACGCACTTCGCGCCGCTGCTGGCGATGCAGCGCTCGGTACGGGAGATCGCGCTCGATATCGTCCGCGCCGATGGCAGCCGCCTGCCGGCACTGGTCAACGCGGCGGTGCGCGAGCAGGGCGCCGGGCCGGCGCTGATCCGGACGACGATCTTCGACGCCTCGGACCGGCGGCGCTACGAGCAGGAGCTGGTGCGCGCGCGCACACGCGAGCACGAGATCGCCCTCGAGCTGCAGCAGGCGATGCTCTCGGGCGAGCTGCCGGGCGACGGGCGCGTCCGCACCGAGGTCGTCTACCGGCCGGGGGTCCAGGGCCTGCAGGTCGGAGGCGATTGGTACGACGCGTTCCGGCTCGATCGCTCGGACGCGGTGGCGCTCGTTGTCGGCGACGTCGTCGGCCGCGGCATCGCGGCGGCGGCCACGATGGGACAGCTGCGCAGCGCGGTGCGCGCGCTGGCGTCGACGGGGCTCGGGCCCGCTGCGCTGCTGGAGGCGCTCGATCGCTTCGCGAACGTCCATCGCGTCGGCCGGATGGCGACGCTTGCCTTCGCGCAGGTCGACGTCGGCTCGCGCCGGGTCCGCTACGCCTGCGCCGGCCATCCGCCGCCGGCGGTGGTCGAACCCGGCGGCGCCGCGCGGCTGCTGTGGGACGGCCGCTCGCTGCCACTGGACGCCCACGGCGTCGCCGCGCGCGCCGAGGGCGAGCTCGAGCTCGAGCCGGGCGGCGGACTCGTGCTCTACAGCGATGGCTTGGTGGAGCGCCGCTCGCGACTGCTGCACGACAGCTTCCAGGCGCTGGTCACCGCGCTCGCGCGCGCCGACGCGGCACCGGGTGCCGGCCTCGCGGCGGCGGTGGCGGACGCCCTGCTGGGCGACGAGGCGGGCGAGGACGACGTCTGCGTGCTCGCGCTCGGCCTCGCCGCCTGAGCCGCGGTCAGCACGCCCGCCACAGCCCGCGGCCGCGCTCGCGCGCCTGCGCGGCCAGCCGTCTGAACAGGCCCGCGTGGGCGACGTTCGGAGGAATCGTCAACTGGCGCGCGTAGCCCCGGCGCACCAGTTCCGCGTTGACGAACACGCCGTCGCGCGCGCGATAGACGTAGGCGAGCGTGCGGCCGTAGCGGTCCTCGCGCTCGGCGTCGTAGCGCAGCCGCACCCGCTCGCCGTCCACCAGCCGCTCGTTCTCGTGGCTGGCGGCCTTCGCGTAGCACTGCACCGGCGTTCCCGGCTTGACCGACTCCGGCGTATCCATGCCGATGTAGCGGACCCGCTCGCCGCCGCGCAGGACGATCGTGTCACCGTCGACGACGCGCGCGACCGTGGCGCTCGTGCCCCCGCGCGGGCTGCCGCCGCCGCTGCCGTCGAGCGCGTCCGAGAACGTCTGCCGCAGCGAGCCGCCGCCGAGCGCGAGCACGGCGGCGATCACGATCACGGTGGCCAGGCGTCGGGACATCCTCATTGACGCTAGGTGCGGACGCGGACGTTTTCGCCCCCCCGTGCCACCATCTCGGGATGGTGCCTCAGACGTCGGCCTCGTACTCGTTCACCATGCGGCTCGAGCTCCCGCAGCAGGCCGGGAGCTTCGCGCGCGTCGCCGGCGTGATCGGCGAGCAGGGCGCGATGCTCGGCGCGATCGACCTCGTCCGGGTCGACCGCGGCGGCGTCGTGCGCGACGTCACCGTCGCGTGTGCCGACGCCGGGCACGCCGAGCGCGTCGTCGCCGCCGTCCGCGCGATCGAGGCCGTGACGGTGGTCAGCGTCTCCGACCGCACGTTCCTGATGCACAAGGGCGGCAAGATCGAGGTGGTCCCCAAGCTCCCGATCAAGACCCGCGACGACCTCTCGATGGTCTACACCCCGGGCGTAGCGCGCGTCTCGCAGGCGATCGCCGACGACGAGGAGTCCGCCTGGGCGCTGACCATCAAGGGCTCGACGGTCGCGGTCGTCTCCGACGGCACCGCGGTGCTCGGCCTCGGCAACGTCGGCCCGAAGGCCGCGATGCCGGTGATGGAGGGCAAGGCGATGCTGTTCAAGGAGCTCGCCGGCGTGGACGCCTTCCCGCTCTGCCTCGACACCACCGACGTCGATGAGATCGTCGCGATCGTCAAGGGCGTCGCGCCAACCTTCGGCGGCATCAACCTCGAGGACATCGCCGCGCCGCGCTGCTTCGAGATCGAGCGCCGCCTGCGCGAGGAGCTCGAGATACCCGTCTTCCATGACGACCAGCACGGCACGGCGATCGTCGTGCTCGCCGCGTTGCTGAACGCGCTCCGCGTCGTCGGCAAGGAGATCGACGCGGTCCGCGTCGTCGTGGTCGGCGCGGGCGCGGCGGGTCAGGCATGCGCGAAGATCATGCTCGCGGAGGGCGTCGAGGACATGGTCGTGTGCGACGTCGGCGGCATCCTGCACCCCGGGCGCGCGGACCTCGGCCCGGAGGGCGCCGCGCTCGCCGCGCGCACCAACCCGCGCGGCCTGACCGGCAGTGCCGACGACGCGCTCGCGGGCGCGGACGTGGTGGTCGGCGTATCGGTCCCGGGCGCCTTCTCGGCGGCGGCCGTGCGCACGATGGCCCCGGGTGCGATCGTCTTCGCGATGGCCAACCCGGTGCCCGAGGTGCAGCCGGAGGAGGTCGGCGCGGAGGTGGCGATCGTCGCCACCGGCCGCTCGGACTACCCCAACCAGATCAACAACGTGCTCGCCTTCCCCGGTGTGTTCCGCGGCGCGCTCGACGTGCGCGCACGCACGATCAACGAGGAGATGAAGGCGGCCGCCGCGCGTGCGATCGCCGGCGTCATCGCCCCGGACGAGCTGCAGGGCGAGTACATCGTCCCCAGCGTGTTCAACCGCGCGGTCGCCCCCGCGGTGGCCGAGGCGGTGGCGGCAGCCGCGGGCGCGACGGGGGG
>JAXDHR010000145.1:0-15546 GCA_034664425.1 Solirubrobacteraceae bacterium | reverse complement strand
ATGCTCGGGCTGCGCTCGAACGCCGGCGCGGCCAAGCCGCGGCAGCGCGCCTTCGCCGTCCGGTAGCTTGCGCGGCCGCATGGCTGCCGCCGACGTCCCGCCCTGCCGCCTCGGCGTGCTCGCCTTCGGCGACTCGATCACCAACGGTGGCGGCGAGCTGCAGTGGGGCGTCGCGCTGCAGAGCTGGGCGCTGTGGACGGCGCGCGGACTCGGGCTCCCGTACACGGGCTACGCGCGCGACGGCGCGCGGGCGGCCGACCTCGTGCGCGAGCAGCTCGGCGCGTTCACGGCGGACGTCGCGCCGGCTGCCCGCTACGACGTCGGCACGCTCTACGTCGGCGTCAACGACGTGTGCGCGGCCGACTGGGAGCCCGCGGCCTTCGCGCGCGACCATGCCCAGGCGCTCGCGACGCTGCTCGAGCGCTGCGACCGGGTGCTGGCGGTCACGCTTCCGCTCGACCTCGGCCGTCCGCCCGCCGGGCACGTGGACGCGGGCAACGCGATCGTCCTCGCCAACGCGCGTGCGGCCGGGGCGCTCGTGCTCGACCTGCGCGGCTTCGCCGGCCGCGGGCTCGTGATGACCGACCACGTGCATCCGACCGCGTTCGGGCAGATCGCGATCGCCGAGCGCGCGCTGGCCGTGCTCGCCGCCGACGGCCTGCCGACCCGCCGGCCACCGCGTACGCTGGTCGCCTACGAGACGACCCGGCGCGGCCGCCTGCGGGGCGATGCGACCTACGCCTACCGCCACGCGAAGGTCTCCGCGCGCGCCGCATGGATCAGGGCGCGTGCGGCAAGGGCGCGCCGAGCTGCGTGAGCCGGCGCGGCAGGTAGCGGTAGGAGAGGAACAGCAGCAGCCCGAACGCCGGCCAGCCCATGACGACGCTGGCTGCCGCGAGCGCCCCGACCGAGCCCGCCGCGATCAGGACCGCGTAGACGACCGCCCGGAACGCGAACAGCCCCGACCAGGCGAACGTCACCTCGCCGCTCGCCCGGCGCACGCCCGGGTGGCGAACCCACTCGGGCGGCATCCGGTAGAGCGCGGCGATCAGGTAGCCGAGCAGCGGGCGCCGGATCAGCGCCGAGCCGGCGAGCACGACGGCGAGCGCGGCGGCGTAGAGCATGCGCGGCACGAAGTAGCCCGTGGCGTGCCCCGAGCGCAGCGCGATGAAGACCGCCAGGCCGGTGCCGAGCACGCCGCCGATCGCATTGGTGACCGGCTTGCGGCGCGCGAGCCGCTCGATCGCCACGAGCACCGCCAGCCCGACCGCGACGTAGGCCGCGGTGTGCAGGCCGAAGATCGCGTTCGTGACGACGAAGGCGACCGGGCCGAGCCCGGTGTCGATCGCGGCGCGCTTGTCGGTGAGCAGCGCGAGCGGGTTCGACGGCTCCCGCGGGCGGTCTGGCTCCGCCGGGCCGGCCATTGCGCTCACGCCGGCTTGCGCGCGGCGAGCATCAGGTTGTAGAACAGCTGCGGGGGCAGGCGGGGCTCGAGCAGCCGGCGGTCGACCCGCTGCAGCAGCAGGTATCCGCGATATGCGTACTGGATCCACGGCATCGGGATGTCGCTGGGCTCGGCGGTCGACTCCACCGTCCGATTGAACCATCCGAACCAGTTCGCGAGCAGCTCCTCGCCGCGCACATGCACGTCGTGGAAGCCGGCCCCGGATGCGGACCGCTCGAGGTCGGCGGGCACGAAGGCGTGCACGTCGACGACGTGCTCGAGGGCGTGGTCGTCGCGCGCCGCGGCGCCGTTGCCGTTCCCGTGACCGTGACCGTTCGCGGCCGCGGCCAGCGGGCGCGCACGCATCGCTCGGCGCCACATGGGAGCCGCGCGGACGCCGGCGCGCTTCGGTAGCGCCGCGAGCCGGTCGCCTCGTCGCGACGGCTCGCCGGCGAAGAAGAGGACGCCACCGGGGCGAAGCACGCGGAAGAACTCGGCGAACGAGCGCTCGAGGAAGGGCAGGTGGTGCAGCACCGCGTGGCCGAGCACGAGGTCGAAGGCGCCGTCTGGGAACGGCAGTTCGGTCGCGTCGCAGGCGAGCGTCTCGACGTCGAGGCCGAGGCGCGCCGCATTGGTCTCGAGCATCTGCAGCATGCCCGGCGAGATGTCGGTGCAGGTCGCCGCGCGGACCACGCCGGCTTGCATCAGGTTCAGCGTGAAGTAGCCCGTTCCGGCTCCGATCTCGAGCGCGCGCGCGAACGGCCCCGGCGCCGGCCCGAGCAGCTTGGAGAGCTTGCCGAGCACCTGCCGGCGGCCCTCCTCGCCGAACGAGATGCCCCACTTGCCGTCGTACTCCTCCGCCGTCGCGTCGTGGTAGCGGCGGTTGACCTCGAGGATCTCCTCTGGGCTGTCGGGCGCGGGCATCGGGCGCAGGAGTCTAGGCGCCCACCCGCTCCGCCGCCTCGGTCGCCGTGCGCAGCCGCTTCGCCAGGTCCGGGGTGAGCGCGCCCTCGCGCAGACGCCACTTCCAGGCGCCCTTGGCGGTGCCGGGCATGTTCATGCGCGCCTCGGAGCCGAGCCCGAGGACGTCCTGCGCCTGCACCATCGCCAGGCGGGCTGGGGACGCCAAGGCGAGCCGGATCAGCGACCATTGGGGCTCGTCCTCGCGGACCCCGTGGGCGTCGATCGAGCGCTCGACGCGCTCGCGAACCGTGGGTTCGAGCCCGTCCCACCAGCCGCGGATCGTGTCGTGGTCGTGGGTCCCCGTGTAGACGATGCGCCCTTCGACGTGGTTCTCGGGCAGGTGCGGGCTGCGCGGGTCGCCGTCGAAGCCGAACTGCAGCACGACCATCCCGGGATAGCCGAGGTCGTCGCGGAGCCGCTCGACGGCGGGCGTGATCACGCCGAGGTCCTCGGCGATCAGCGGAAGCGTCCGCTCCAGCGCCGCGCCGGCAGCGTCGAAGACCGCGCGCCCGGGGCCGCGCTTCCAGGTCCCGCCGCGCGCGTCGCGCGCGGCGCGCGGCACCGCCCAGTAGGCGACGAAGCCGCGGAAGTGGTCGATGCGGGCGAGGTCGTAGAGCTCGAAGACGCGGCGCAGGCGCTCCGTCCACCAGGCGTAGTGCCCGTCGCGGCGCAGCGCCGGCCAGTCGTAGAGCGGGTTGCCCCACAGCTGGCCCTTGTCGGTGAACGCGTCGGGCGGCACGCCGGCGACGGCGTCGTCGCGGAATAGGCCGGGATGGGCACGCTGGTCGGCCGAGCCCGGCGCCACGTAGATCGGGACGTCGCCGATCAGCCGCACGCCGCGGTCGGCCGCGTAGCGGCGCAGCGCGGCCCACTCGCGGTCGAAGCGGACCTGGTCGGCGATCAGCTCCTCCGGACGGCCGGGCCCGAAGCGAGCCCAGTCGTCGATCCAGAAGCGCTCCTTGACGCGGAACTCGCTCATCTGCTCGTGCGAGACGCGGGCGGCCGGCTCGGCCAGCAGCCCCGGCCAGGCGGCGAAGGCGGACTTCGCCTTGTACGGCGAGCCGTAGCGATCGGGCGGTCCGAGCGGCAGCACCTGCCAGAAGGACTGTCCCGCGTCGGCGAGCCAGTCGACGAAGGCGAAGGCCTCGGGGCCGAGGCGGCCGCCGGGCAGCGAGGTCGGGTGCAGCTGCACCCCTGAGGATCGTGGCAGTGAGAGGTTCATCGGAGTGCGTTCGCGGATAACTGGCGCAGGGAGTGCCCGCGCCAGACGCCTACCACACGAAATCACGCATCCGCATCAACAAGCCGCTGCCGCTGCTCGACTGCGGGCGCTACGCACCCAAGCGCTGCGTTGGTGACACGGTCGACGTCAGCGCGGACATCTTCCGCGACGGGCACGAGATCATCCGCGCGGCCGTCCGCTACCGGCCGCTGAACGCCATCGGTGGCTGGATCGAGTCGCCGATGCAGGCGGTCGACGCGCATCACAACGGCGTCCGCTGGGCGGGCTCCTTCCGGGTCGAGACACCGGGGCGCTGGGAGTGGAGCATCGAAGCCTGGAGCGACGTCTTCTCGACCTGGCGCGACGAGCTGCAGCGCAAGATCAACGCCGGCCAGCACGACCTCACGGGCGAGCTGTCCGAGGGCGCGCTGCTGATCGAGGACGCCGCCGCGCGGGCGGAGACCGGGCCTGAGCGCACCGTGCTCGAGCGCGCGCTCGACGTCCTCCGTGACGACGCCGCCGAGGAGATGGCCAAGTTCGACGCGGCGCTCGCGCCCGACGTGCTCGCCGCCGTCGACCGCCACGGCGAGCGCCACGACGCGGCGCACCTCGCTCCGCTCGCCATCGAAGTCGACCGGGTGCGCGCACGCTTCTCCTCCTGGTACGAGCTCGTGCCGCGCTCCTGGGGCGGGCTGAAGGCGGTCGAGAAGCTGATCCCCGAGCTCGCCGAGCACGGCTTCGACGTGCTGTACATGCTTCCGATCCACCCGATCGGCCGCAAGAACCGCAAGGGCCCGAACAACGCGCTCGAGGCGGGGCCGGACGATCCCGGCTCGCCGTACGCGATCGGCGCCGAGGAGGGCGGCCACGACGCCGTCCACCCCGAGCTGGGCACGATGGACGACGTCCGCTCGCTGTGCGCGACGGCGCGCGAGCACGGCATGGACGTCTGCCTCGACCTCGCGCTCAACGCCTCGGCCGATCACCCGTGGCTGTCCGAGCACCCCGAGTGGTTCCAGCGCCGACCCGACGGCACGCTCAAGTACGCGGAGAACCCACCCAAGCGCTACCAGGACATCTACAACTTCAACTGGGACACCCCGGCCTGGGAGTCGCTCTGGGGAGAGTGGCGCCGGATCATCCTGCTCTGGGTGCAGCAGGGCGTGAAGGTCTTCCGGGTCGACAACCCGCACACGAAGCCGTTCGCGTTCTGGGAGTGGCTGATCGCCGAGGTCCATGCCGTGGACCGCGACGTGATCTTCCTCGCGGAGGCGTTCACGCGCCGCTCGGTGATGCGCGAGCTGGCCAAGCTCGGCTTCACCCAGGGCTACACCTACTTCACGTGGAAGAACTCGCGCTGGGAGCTGGCCGAGTACGTCAACGAGCTCGCGTGGGGCGAGGAGCGCGAGTACTTCCGCCCCAACTTCTTCCCCGTGACGCCCGACATCCTCCACGCCTACCTGCAGTACGGCGGCCCGCCGGCGTTCGTCGCGCGGCTCGTGCTCGCCGCCACGCTGTCACCGAGCTATGGCGTCTACTCGGGCTACGAGCGCTTCGAGAACGTCGCCGTGCGCGAGGGCTCGGAGGAGTACCTGGACTCCGAGAAGTACCAGCTGCGTCCCGACCGCTCCCTCGACGGCCCACTGCTGCCGATGATCCGCCGGCTCAACGAGGTCCGCCGCGAGAACGTCGCGCTCCAGCACCTCTCCGACGTCCACTTCCTCGAGACCTACAACGATGCGCTCGTCGCCTACGCGAAGCAGCTGCAGGGCAACACGCTGTTCGTCGCGGTCAACCTCGATCCCCATCACGTGCAGGAGGGCGTCGCACTCGTGCCGGCCCATCTCGGCCTGCCGCCCGTCTTCACGGTCGAAGACCAGCTGACGGGCGAGCACTTCGACTGGCGAATCGGAGAGAACTACCTGCGGCTGGACCCCCAGGGCCGGCAGACCCACGTGCTGCGCGTACAGCAGTGATGCCGCGCGACAACGGTTCGACACTGTGGGCGGCGCTGCGCCGCGCACGCGGAGCAGGATGATGAGCCGCAACGACCCAGGCCACTGGTTCGAGGCCGAGAAGGACTGGTTCAAGACCGCCGTCTTCTACGAGATCCACACGCGCGCGTTCTTCGACGCCAACGGCGACGGCTCCGGGGACTTCCGCGGGCTGATCGAGAAGCTCGACTACCTGCAGTGGCTCGGCATCGACTGCATCTGGCTGCTGCCGTTCTACGAGTCGCCGCTGCGCGACGGCGGCTACGACATCTCCGACTACTTCTCGATCCAGCCCGACTACGGCACTGTCGACGATGTGCGCGACTTCATCGAGGCGTCCCACCAGCGCGGCATCCGCGTGATCGCCGACCTCGTCATGAACCACACCTCGAGCGACCACCCGTGGTTCCAGGAGTCGCGCTCGGGCCCCGACAACCCCAAGCGCGACTGGTACGTGTGGTCGGACACGGTCCACCGCTACGAGGACGCGCGGATCATCTTCACCGACACCGAGTCCTCCAACTGGACCTGGGACGACCAGGCGGGCGCCTACTTCTGGCACCGCTTCTTCTCCCACCAGCCCGACCTCAACTTCGACAACCCGGAGGTCCAGGAGGCGCTGATCGAGGTCCTGCGCTTCTGGCTGGACCTCGGCATGGACGGCTTCCGGCTCGACGCCGTGCCCTACCTGTACGAGCGCGAGGGCACCAACGGCGAGAACCTGCCCGAGACGCACGAGTACCTCAAGCGGGTGCGAGCGGAGATCGACGCCAACTACCCGGACCGCGTGCTGCTCGCCGAGGCCAACCAGTGGCCGGCGGACGTCGTCGAGTACTTCGGCGACGGCGATGAGGCGCACATGGCCTTCCACTTCCCGGTGATGCCGCGGATGTTCATGGCGCTGCGCCGCGAGACGGCGACGCCGATGTACGAGATCCTCGAGCAGACGCCGTCGATCCCGAACAACTGCCAGTGGGGGCTCTTCCTGCGCAACCACGACGAGCTCACGCTCGAGATGGTCACCGACGAGGAACGCGACTACATGTACGCGGAGTACGCAAAGGACCCGCGGATGAAGATCAACGTCGGCATCCGCCGGCGGCTCGCGCCGCTGCTCGAGGGTGGCCGCGACGAGATCGAGCTGATGCACGCGATCCTCTTCTCGCTGCCCGGATCGCCGGTTCTGTACTACGGCGACGAGTTCGCGATGGGCGACAACGTGTACCTCGGTGATCGCGACGGCGTGCGCACGCCGATGCAGTGGACCGGCGACCGCAACGGCGGCTTCTCGCGCGCGGACTTCGCGCAGCTCTACGCACCGCCGCTGATGGACCCGGTGTTCGGCTACCAGGCCGTCAACGTCGAGGCGCAGCTGCGCACGCCGACGAGCCTGCTGCGCTGGATGCGCCGCTTCATCTCGCTGCGCAAGGAGCACCCGGTGTTCGGCCAGGGGACCTACGAGCCGCTGACGCCGTCCAACGACCGCATCTTCGCCCATGTGCGCCGCTACGAGGACGACGTGATGCTGTGCGTCCACAACCTCGCCCGCTCGGCGCAGGCCGTCGAGCTCGACCTCTCGGAGTTCGAGGGCCGCCATCCCGTCGAGGTCTTCGGGCGCTCGCACTTCCCGCGCATCGGCGAGTGGCCGTACCTGCTCACGCTCGCGCCGCGCGGCTTCTACTGGTTCCAGCTCGTGGCGGACGACCAGGAGGCGACGACCGCGTGATCGATCTCTCCCGGCTCGACCAGGAGGCGCTGCACGACTGGATCATCGCGCGCCGCTGGTTCGGCTCAAAGTCGCGCGAGGTGACGCAGATCGACATCGCCGAGGCGATCGTGCTGCGCGAGGAGTCGCCGCAGCTGATCCTGCTGCTCGTCGAGGCGCGCTTCGGCGAGGGCACGCACGAGACCTACCAGCTGCCGCTCGGGCTGCGCCCGGCCGGGGAGGACTGGAGCGACGGCGTGATCTCCGAGCTCGACGGCTGGACGGTCTACGACGCGCTCGTCGACCCGGCGCACGCGCGCGAGCTGCTGCACCGCATGCGCCGCAACGACACGGAGATCACCGGTGAGGAGGCGTCGCTGCGCTTCCGCTGGGCCGAGTCCGCGGCCGCAGGCGGCGGCGGGACCGTCGACGTGCGCCCGGTCGGCGTCGAGCAGTCCAACTCCTCGGTGGTCTTCGGCGAGGCGTTGATCCTGAAGGCGTTCCGGCGCGTCGAGCCGGGCGTGAACCCGGAGCTCGAGCTGCTGCGCTTCCTGACCGAGCGGGGCTTCCCGAACATCGCCTCGCTCGCCGGCTGGTACGAGTACGAGGGCCGGCTGCTCGACGCGACGCTCGGCATCCTGCAGGAGTACCTCGCTGGGGCGCGCGACGGCTGGGAGCTGGCGCTCGACGGGCTCGCGGTCGATCCGGACGCGCTGATCGACGAGCTGCGCGCGCTCGGCGGAGTCACCGGGGACCTGCACTCCGCGCTCGGGTCCAACGGCTCGGATCCGGCGTTCGTCGCCGAGGAGCCGAGCACCGAGGCGCTCGCGCTGCTGACCGCCGACATCGACGAGCAGATCGAGCGCCTCTTCATCGACCTGCCCGACAGCGAGGCGCTGGCGCCGATCCAGGGCCGCGGGCAGGACGTGCGCGAGCTGCTGCAGAACCTCTCCCACCTCAACGTCTCCGGGCGCGTGATCCGCACGCACGGCGATCTGCACCTGGGCCAGACGATGCTCTCCGACCGCGGCTGGGTGATCCTCGACTTCGAGGGCGAGCCGGCGCGGCCGTTGCACGAGCGCCGCCGCAAGCGCCCGCCGCTGCGCGACGTCGCGGGGATGCTGCGCTCGTTCTCCTACGCCGCGGCCGGCGCCCGCATCCTCAACGGCACCGAGGTCGATGACGCCTGGGAGGACCGCGCCCGCGACGCCTACGTCGACGGCTACCTCGAGCACGTCGACTCCGCGCTGCTGCCGCCGGGGCAGCAGGCGATCGATCAGCTCCTGGCGGTGTTCGAGCTCGAGAAGGCGGTCTACGAGCTCCGCTACGAACTCAACAACCGCCCAGATTGGGTCGGCATCCCGGTCGCGGGGATCCTCCGGCTGCTGGACGCCGCGTTGTAGGGTGGGCCCATGACGGCACCCGGCGCGGCGGATCTCCCGATCACCACGGCCTTCGAGCTGCCGGACGCGACGGTCCGGCAGAACCTCGGGGTCTGCTTCGGGCTCGTCGTCCGCAGCATGGGGATCGCCAAGGGGTTCACCGCGAGCTTCTCGGCGCTGCGCCAGGGCGAGGTCTCGCAGTACACGGAGCTGCTCGAGGACTCGCGCCGGCACGCGATCGACCGCATGGTCGCCAACGCGCGGCTGCTCGGGGCCAACGGGATCGTCGGCATGCGCTTCGACTCCTCGGAGATGGGCCAGGGCGGACTCACCGAGATCGTGGCCTACGGCACGGCGGTCGTCGTCGACCGTGGCTGACGGCGCGCGCCTCGGCGACGCCGACCGCGACGCGCTCGCGCAGCTGCTGGGCCGCCACTACGCCGAGGGGCGGCTCGACGCCGACGAGCTGAGCCGCCGGCTCGATGCCGTCTACGGCGGAACGGACCGCGCCGACGCAGCCGGTGCGCTCGCCGGCCTGCCCGCGCTCGCGCCGGCGCAGCCGCCGCGGCGGCGCTGGGGCCGGCGCCATGCCGAGGCCGACCGGCCCGAGCCGACGTGGCTGCCGACGACCGAGCGCTTCGTCGACCCGAGCACGAGCCGCGTGATGCGCGTGTGGATCGAGCCCGGCGACGGCTCGCGCCACTACGTGCCCGAAGCCTGACCGGGCCAGCCGGCGTCGACGAACTCGCCGCGATCGCCTTCGGTGTGGGTGCCGAAGGCGACGAACTCGAGGCCGTCGTCGCCGGCCTCGAAGGACCGCGCGCTGGCGGCCGGGACGCGCAGGGCGTCCCACTGGCGCAGCTCGATGAGGTCGCCCTCGACGATCGCGCGGCCGCTTCCGGCGACCACGAGGTAGATCTCCTCGTCGCCGTCGTGGCGGTGCGCGAACGGTGCGCGCACTCCGGGCTTGACGCGCTGCAGGCTGATGCCGATGCGCTCGCAGCCGAGGGCGTCGCGGGCGAAGCGCGCCTCGAGGGTCTCGCCGAAGCCGCCCTTGGCGGCGTCGTCCTCCAGTTGGCGCAGGTGCACGACCGTGTGCGTTGGTTGCTCGCTCATGGGCGGATGATCGCGCGGGCGGCGCCTGCCCGCTTGCAAAGATGCGACAGATGTCGCGCAGGCCGCTGATCACCCCGCGCTCGGCACCGCGGATCGCGGGGATGGTGCGGATCGCGCCGGCGCCGGACCTCGCCGACGTGGTCGAGCAGCACTGGGTCGTCGCCTGGGACCACCGGGGGATCGAGCCGGTCGTGCAGGAGGTGCTGCCCGACCCGTGCGTGAACCTGGCCGTGGAGCCGGCGGGCGTGCTGCTCTACGGCGTTGCCGGCCGCACCTCCAGGCACGTGCTCTCCGGGGCGGGCGCCGTGCTCGGGACGAAGTTCCGCCCGGGAGGCTTCTCCGGCTTCGTCGACGGACCGGTGCGGACGCTCAATGACCGGGTGATCGCCGCGGCGGACGCGTTCGGCGGCGACGGCGCGGCACTCGAGCGGGCCCTGGCCGGTGCCTCGACGACGAGCGCGATGGTCGAGATCGTCAGCGCGTTCCTGCGCGCGCGGCGCCCGCCGCCCGATCCGCAGCGGGCGTGGGTGCGCGCCGTCGTCGAGGCGATGCGCGACGCGCCGCCGGCAACCACCGTCGCGGACGTCGCCCGCGACTTCGCCGTCGCGCCGCGGACGTTGCAGCGCATGTTCGCCGCGCACGTCGGCGCGTCGCCGAAGCGCGTGCTGCAGCGCTTCCGCCACCAGGATGCGGCCGACCGCCTGGCGGCGCCCGCGCCCGGCGGCCTCGCGAGGCTGGCCGCCGAGCTCGGGTACTTCGACCAGGCGCACTTCACGCAGGACTTCCGCCGCGCGACGGGTCGCCTGCCCTCGAGCGCCCAGGCCTAGGCCGCCTCGACCGCCTCCGCGACGTTTGCCGGCTGCGGGCTGCGCGGGGTGCGCAGCATCGCCAGCGCGGCGACGCCGCCGACGAGGACGCTGAGCGCTCCGATCGTCCAGGCCAGCGTGTAGCCGCCGGTCAGCGCGGAGGCGACGTTCTGGCCGCCGTCGCGCAGCACCTGGCTGCGGGTCGCGGCGATCGTGCCGAGCGCGGCGATCCCGATCGCGGCCCCGATCTGCAGCGACGCGTTGACGATGCCCGATGCGAGGCCGGAGTCGCGCGCGGGCACGTCGGCCATCGCGATCGTCATCAGCGGGAGGAAGGCGCTGCCCGCGCCGAGGCCGAGCAGCAGGAAGGGCACGAGCACGCCCGGGAAGTACGGCGTGGCGTCGCCGAGGCGCGAGAGACCCAGCAGCGCCAGGGTGATCAGCGCGAGGCCCGCGAGCAGGAGGCGCAGCGGCCCGAAGCGCCGCATCAGCGACGCGGTCGGACCGAGCGACATGGTGCCCAGCACGAGCGTCATGGGGAGGAAGGCGAGCCCGGTCTCGAACGCACCGTAGCCGCGCACGCGCTCGAGGTAGAGCGCGCCCAGCAGGAACGTCGAGAACATGCCGGTGACGAGGAAGCCGCGTACGACGCTCGACCCCACGAGACCGCCGGAGCGCAGGATGCGCGGCGGGAAGATCGGGTTGCGCAGGCGCGACTCGAGCACGGCGAAGGCCCCGAGCAGCGCGAGCGCGACGGCGCCCGCGCCGAGCGTGTGCGCCGAGCCCCAGCCGTAGTCCGCGGCCTTCACGATCGCGTAGATGCCGGTCATCGTCGCGACGGTGACGAGCACGGAGCCGAGCCAGTCGACGCTCTCGCCGAATCCGATCCCGGGCGTCTCGGCGATCAGGATGCGGCCGAGGACGAACGTCGCGATGCCGATCGGGACGTTGATGAAGAAGATCCAGTGCCAGTCCAGCGACTGGGTCAGCGCACCGCCCGCGAGTAGGCCGATGGACCCGCCGCTTGAGACGACGAAGCTGTAGACGCTCATCGCGATGGCGCGCTCGCGCGCCTCGCGGAACTCGGTGACGAGGATGGCGAGGATGACGGCGGAGGCGACCGCGCCGCCGACGCCCTGCACGAAGCGGGCGATGATCAGGGTGAGCTGGTCCTGGGCGAGGCCGCAGGACACGGAGGCCAGCGTGAAGAGCGCGAGGCCCGAGAGGAACACGCGCTTGCGCCCGACGAGATCGCCGAGCCTCCCGGCGAGCAGCAGCAGCGAGCCGAAGGCGACCATGTAGGCGTCGATGACCCACGTGAGGTTGCCGGGCGTGAAATGGAGGTCGGTCTGGATGGCCGGCAGCGCGACGTTCACGATCGTCGCGTCCAGGACCATCATCAGCTGGCCCATGCAGACGACGGCGAGCGCGATCCAGCGGCGGCGTTGATCTTGCAGTACATGCGACATAGATAGTCATTGAAGCAGGGATCATCTTTGATGTAAAGACCATCATTGCTGGTGGTACGCTTTCACGGCGATGTCACAACCGGGAACGCTGGCGCTCGTTCTGCACATGTCCAAGGCCGTTCACCGGGCGAGCTCCGACGAGCTGCTGGGCATGCGACTGCGCCAGTTCCTGGTCCTCTCCTATCTCGAGCGTCGCGCGCCGGCGCGCCAGCAGGATCTCTGCGAGACGCTGATGATCGATGCGAACAACTGCGTCCTGATGCTCAACGAGCTCGAGACGCTGGGATGGACGACACGCCAGCGCGACACGGCCGACCGCCGACGCCACGTCGTCGATCTCACGGACGAGGGCCACAAGGTCCTCAAGCGGGCCCAGGCCGCGCAGACCGAGCTCGAGGACGAGATCCTCGCTGGGCTCGATGCCGAGGAGCGCGACCAGCTGCGCGAGCTGCTGCGCAAGGCGCTCACGCGGCTGGGCGAACGCCAGCCGGCCGCGGCCGAGGCCGCGCAGGCGTCCTAGCGCCGGCCCGGGCCTACGCCGGACCAGCCTCGTAGGTCTGGCCCGCCGCTCGCAGCCGCTCGGCCAGCCGGTGACCCATCGCGGTCGCCGGTGTCAGCACGCCGGCGCGCTCCGGCAGCTGGTCGCGGTCCAGCGCGAGGCACAATGCCGCCTCGCCGAGCATCACGGCGGTCGCCTTGTAGCCCGGGTCGCCGGCGGCGGCGATCCGCGCCTCGTAGGTCGCGCCGGAGGAGGTGCGCGCCCGGGTGACGATCTTGAACGACCCCTTGTCGCGCGCGGCCTCCGACGGCCCCTCGCCGGGGGAGGGCAGCACGCGGTCGAGCAGCTGGCGCGTCGGCCCGAACGACAGCCCCGCTCCGAGCGCGGTGACGCCGGTCGCCACCGCGGCGGCCTTGACCGGCGCGTCGCGCCCGCTGCCGAAGCCCATCACCTCGCGGTAGCGGAAGCGGCGCCCGTAGGCCCAGCCCTGGAGCGCGTTCGAGCGCCGCACGACGCGCGTGTTGATCGAGGCCATCACGAACGGGCCGAGCCAGCCGAGCTCGTCGTCGCGCTCGACGCCCGCGAGGTCGCGCTCGCGCCCGAGATCCGGCTCCGCCGGGCGGTCGGGGCTGAGCGCATACGGGTCGACGACGACGCGCGCGAGCGACTTGTCGGTGCGCATCTCGTCGAGCTGCCCCTTCATCGAGGCGAGCGTGCCGCCGCTGAAGCCGCCGCGCATCGAGCGGACGACCATCGTCGTGTCCTCGAGCTCGCCGGCGCCTTCGCTCCGTGCCGCCTCCGCGAGCAGGAAGGCGCCGAGGTCGGAGGGGACCGAGTCGAAGCCGCACGTGTGCACGATGCGCGCGCCCGAGCCGGCCGCCATTGCGTCGTAGCGGTCGATCGCCTCGCGCATGAACAGCACCTCGCCCGCGAGGTCGCAGTAGTCCGTCCCGGCGGTCGCGCACGCCTCGACCAGCGGCAGCCCGTAGGCGCGGTAGGGTCCGACCGTCGTGGCGACGACGGACGTGCGCGCCGCGAGCGCGGCGAGCGCCGGCTCGTCGGCGGAGTCGGCCACGATCAGCGGCCAGGCCGCCGCAGCGCCGCCCAGCTCGTCGCGCACCGCGGCCAGCCGCGACTCGCTGCGGCCAGCGAGGCCGATGCGCGTCCCCGGGGGCGTGTGGGCCGCCAGGTACTCCGCGGTGAGGCGTCCGACGAAGCCCGAGGCTCCGTAGACGACGACATCGAGCTCTCGGTCTGCGGCCATGGCGCGCGACGCTACCACCGCTGAAAGCCGGGTTACGTCAGTGCGGAGGCGGGGAAAGGCAGACGCAACCGATGACGACCGCCGCCGCCCCAGATCTCGAGCGCCTCGCCCGCCGTGAGCACAACGACCCGCACTCGATCCTCGGAGCCCATCCGACCGCCGACGGAGTCGTGATCCGCGCCATGCGGCCCGCCGCCGAGGCGATGCGAGCCGTCGCCGGCGGCCAGACGATCGAGCTCGAGCGCATCCATCCCGGCGGCATCTTCGAAGGCGTCATCGAGGGCGTCGAGCTGCCGCTGCACTACATGCTCGAGGTCGACTACCCGGATCTCGGCACCGTCGAGATCGAGGATCCGTACCGCTTCCTACCGACGATCGGCGATCTCGACCTGCACCTGATCGGCGAGGGGCGCCACGAGGAGCTCTGGGGCCGCCTGGGTGCGCACGTACGCGAGCTCGAGGGCGTCCGGGGAACGTCGTTCGCCGTCTGGGCGCCGGCCGGACGATCCGTCCACGTCGTCGGCGACTTCAACGGCTGGGACGCGCACCTGCACCCGATGCGCTCGCTCGGCGCCTCGGGCATCTGGGAGCTGTTCATCCCAGGCGTCGGAGGCGGCTCGGCGTACAAGTACGAGATCGTCGCGCCTGACGGCGAGATCCGTCTGAAGGCCGATCCCGTCGCCTTCGCCACCGAGCTGCCGCCGAAGACGGCGTCCGTCGTCTACGAGTCGACGCACGAATGGGCCGACGCCGAGTGGCTCGCCGCCCGCCGCGCATCGCGGCCGCTCGAGGGCCCGATGTCGGTCTACGAGGTCCACCTGGGCTCCTGGCGGCTGAACCCGCTCGAGGACAACCGCTCGCTGACCTACCTGGAGCTGGCCGACGAGCTCGCGGCCTACGCGCTCGACATGGGCTTCACCCACATCGAGCTGCTGCCGGTCATGGCGCATCCGTTCACGGGCTCCTGGGGCTACCAGGTCACGGGCTACTTCGCCCCGAGCCCGCGCTTCGGCAGCCCGGACGACTTCCGCGCGTTCGTCGACCGCCTGCACGGCCATGGCCTCGGCGTGATCCTCGACTGGGTCCCCGCGCACTTCCCGCGCGACGACTTCGCGCTTGCCCGCTTCGACGGGACGGCGCTCTACGAGCACTCCGACCCCCGCCGCGGCGCGCATCCCGACTGGGGGACCCTGGTCTTCAACTACGGGCGCCACGAGGTCCGCAACTTCCTCGTCGCGAACGCCCTCTACTGGCTGCGCGACTTCCACGCCGACGGCATCCGCGTCGACGCGGTCGCCTCGATGCTCTACCTCGACTACTCGCGCGAGGAGGGGCAGTGGGTGCCGAACCAGTTCGGTGGCAACGAGGACCTCGACGCCGTCGCCTTCCTCAAGCAGCTCAACGAGGTCCTGTACGGCCGCGAGCCCGGCACGGTCTCGGCGGCGGAGGAGTCGACCGCGTGGCCGGGCGTCTCGCGCCCGACCTACCTCGGCGGCCTCGGCTTCGGCTTCAAGTGGAACATGGGCTGGATGCACGACACGCTGGCGTACTTCCAGCAGGACCCCGTGTACCGGCGCTGGCACCACCACGAGTTGACCTTCAGCCTCGTCTACGCCTTCACGGAGAACTTCATCCTGCCGCTCTCGCACGACGAGGTCGTGCACGGCAAGGGCTCGCTGATC
>JAXDHR010000144.1:0-12856 GCA_034664425.1 Solirubrobacteraceae bacterium | reverse complement strand
TCGACGGCTTGCGCTGGCGGTCCTTCTCGATGTAGCGCAGGTACTCCGCGCAGGCATCGGCCACCGTCGCGCCGGTGCGGACCATCCCGGGCAACGTGCAGGCCGCCGCCTCCGCGAGCGTGCGGCGTAGCCAGGCCTCGGCGGTGCGCTTCGTCCAATAGCCCGCCGGCGGGCGGCCGCGGGCCGTCCAGGCCTGGCCGAGCGTCTTCTTGACCTGGCGGCCGTCGGGCAGACGGTACTTCGCTCGCCAGACCGGGCGCCGCGAGCCCTCGACGCGGGTGACGTGGCCCGAGACGGGTTGATCGCGCATGGCGATCAAGCCGCCGAGCGGGTCGATCGGGCCAATCGGGATCCCGACCTTCGGGACCTTTTCGGGACTCCTTCGCCGCTCGTCGAACCTCGGCTGACCAAAAAAGGTGCCGATTTGCAGCCACTTCCCAGCGCCCCCGGTTGGACTCGAACCAACGACCTGCGGATTAGAAGTCCGCTGCTCTATCCAGCTGAGCTACAGGGGCATGCACGGCCAAGCGTAGTCTTTGCCCATGCGGATCACGATGGAGGAATCGGGGCGTGCGTGGATCGATCTCGCCGAGGATCCCGGGGAGATCAGGGAGGTGGTCGAGCTCTCCGAGCTGGCGGCCGTCGATCGGGTTCCGGCGCTCGACGCGCTCGTGCTGCACTTCGACTACTACGGGCGCCTGGCTCGGATCGAGGTCAGCGATTCGGCCGCGTCCGTCCTGCCGCCCGAGCTGCTCGACGAGGCGGCCGGGTGATCGAGACGCGCATCGGCGAACCTACGTCGCCTTCAACGCCGGGTCGCATGGACGGCGAGTGAAGACTCGTCCCGGTCGCCCCGGGCCCTCCGAGCGGACCTGTCCCGTGTCACTCAGCAGCCCCGTCGCGCGCACGTCGCGGCGGAAGTTCGCGGGGTCGATCGGCTCGCCGCGCAGCGCCTCGTAGAGCTCCTGCGCCTGGCGCAGCGTGAATTGCGCCGGGAGCAGGCCGCCGGCCACGCGCACGAACCACGACTTGTCGCTGACTCGCGCGCGCAGACGCCAGAGCGCGTCGTCGACGATCCGCGCGTGGTCCAGGGCCAGCGGTGGCAGGGCGGCGACCTGCTGCCACGACGCGTCGCGATCGGCGGGGCGCTCCTCCGGCAGCGCCTCCGGCCCGACCAGCGCCATGTAGGCCACCGACGGCAGCCAACCGCGCGGATCGCGGCCCGGCTCCCCATAGGTCCGCAGCTGCTCGAGGTGCACCGAGCCGACGCCGGTCTTCTCGCGCAGCTTGCGCTCCGCCGTCTGCTCCGGCGCCTCCGACGCACCCACGAACCCACCCGGCAGGGCGAACATCCCGCGCTGGGGCGGCTCCAGGCGGCGGGCCAGGAGCACGCAGAGCTCGCCGTCGAGCAGGGTCAGAACGACCGGGTCCGCCGTCAGACCGATCGGGGCGTCGTAGCCGGCCGAATTGGTCGCGAAGATCGGATCCACAGCCCGAGTGTGCCTCAACTCTGACTCAAATTTGACTCGACGTTTGCCGAATTGCTTAGATGGGAAGGCATGGACGCTCTCGACGACCACCTCGACCGGATCCGGGCCGCCACCGAACGCGACTGGACCGAATTGCTCGAGCATTTCACCGAGCAGTGCGAGCCACTGAGCCCGTCCGAGCTGCGTCCGATCCGCCCCGGCCGCATCCCGGATGACGAGTGGGAGGACTCCGCGGAGTTCGTCGCGCTCGCGGACATGCTGGGCCGCTGCTGGCCTAGCGAGCGCTCGCAGCGCCAGTAGGCCCCAGATCCCGCGCGGGAGCGTCCGGCGCGGGCAGCCGGACCTCGACCGCGAGGCCGCCGAGCGACGACTCGTCCAGACGCAGCTCGCCGCCGTGCAGGGCGACCTGCTGGGCGACGATCGCCAGCCCCAGGCCTGTGCCCGGGCCGGTCGCGTCGCGGCCGCGGGTGAACGGCTCGAGCAGCCGTCCGCGCTCGCCCGCGGGAATGCCGGCGCCGTCGTCCTCGACGCGCAGGACGATCGATCCCGGCCCGCGAGCCAGCGTCACGCGGACGTGGCCCCCGGTTGGCCGGCCGTGCAGGGCCGCGTTGTCGAGCAGGTTGTCGGCGAGCAGCCGTAGGCCTTCTCCCCAGCCTTCGAGCGCCGCGCCCTCGGCGCGCACGTCGAGCTCGTAGGCGACGTCGGGATGCCGCCGGCGCGCGCCGTAGACGGCGGCGTCGAGCACCTCGTCGAGCTCGACCTCCTCGCGGGGGAGGCGGTCGGCCGCGTCGCCGCGGGTGAGCGCCTGCAGCCCTTCGAGCAGGTGCAGGATCCGCTCCTGCTCGGCAATCGTGTCGCGTACGAGGGCGCGGCGTTGTTCGGCCGGCAGGTCGGGGTTGCGCTCGAGCGCATCGAGGTTCGCGCGCAGTCCGGTCAGCGGCGTGCGCAGCTCGTGCCCGGCATCGGCCGCGAAGCGCCGGGTCGACTGCAGCGCCCGGTCCATCGTGGCGGTCGATACCTCGAGGCGGCCGAGCATCGCGTTGAGCGCGGCGGCGAGCGAGCGCACCTCCTCCGGCCCCTCGTCGGGGAGCGGCGTCGCGAGATCCTGCGCGCCCGTCACGCGCGCCGCGCCCGCCTGCAGCCGGCCCAGCGGTCGCAGCGCGAGGGTCGTGAACAGCCACGCGGCGAGGCCGGTCAGCGCGAGCGCGGCGAGATCGAGCCAGAACACCGTCGTCCGCGTCGCGTCCACGCGCTCCTGCACCGACGCGAGGCTCTGCACGAGCTGCACCCGCACGACGCCGCCGGGAGCGGTCAGCGTCAGCGAGCGCCACGGCGTCCCGCCGATGTCGATCGTCGCCAGGCCGGGCGGCCGCGGCACGGGCGGCGGCACGGTGGGGACGTCCCCGCGGCGCTCGATCGTCCGGTTGCCGTAGGCGACCTGCACGAACGTGCCCGAGCCGGCGAGCAACGGCTCCGGGCCGCCGCGGAAGCGGCCGGGCGCCGGTCCGCCCGGCATGCCGTCGCCGTCGGGATCGGCGGTGAGCTGCTGGGCGCGCTGGCGCAGATCGTGGTCGACCGATTCGCGGCCCTGGCGCTGGATCTCGGCGATCAGGACGACGCCGGCCAGGAGCCCGATCAGCGCGACCGCCGCGAGCGCTGCGAGCGTCACGCGTGCGCGCAGGCTGCGGGGCGCCCTCATGGCCGCAGCACCCACCCCACGCCGCGGACGGTGTGCACGACGCGCGGCTCGCCCTCGGCCTCGAGCTTGCGCCGCACGTAGCCCACGAAGACGTCGACGACGTTCGTGTCGACCTCGGGCGTGTAGCCCCAGACGTGGCCGAGCAGCTGATCGCGCGACAGCACCTGGCCGGGATGGCGCGCGAACGCCTCCAGCACCTCGAACTCGCGGCGGGTGAGCTCGAGGTCGCGGCCGTCGCGGGTCGCGACGTGCCGGCGCGCGTCGACGACGACGTCGCCGACCACCCGCGGGCCGCCGCCGTCGGAGCCGCGCCGGCGCAGCAGCGCGTGCAGACGCGCGGTCAGCTCGGGCAGGGCGAACGGCTTGACGAGGTAGTCGTCGGCGCCCGCCTGCAGGCCGGCGACACGGTCCTCGACCTCGTCGCGCGCGGAGAGGATGCAGACGGGGACGTCGATGCCGTCGGCGCGCAGCCGCCGGACGACCGCGACGCCGTCGAGGTCGGGCATCGCCACGTCGAGCACGATCACCGCCGGCGGCCGCTGGGCGATCGCCGCCAGCGCCTCGCGACCGCCGGCCGCCGTGCCGACCGCGAACCCCTCGAGGGAGAGCGCCCGCTCGAGCGAGTGGCGCACGGACGCCTCGTCGTCGACGACGAGGACAAGGGGGTCAGGGGCAGCGCTCAAGGTCGTCAGCGATCGGAACGATCCCGCAAGTCTGACTGTGCGCGCAAGCGGCGGCATCGCCATCGAACCTCTTAGCTACGCCACAGATGGACCGGGCATCCTCTCCGCCATGAATGCGCGAGCTGCGTGGTGGGAGCCGAGCTGGAAGCGGCTGCTCGCGATCACGGCCGTGCTCTTCGTGGCGATCCTGCTGCTGCTCGCGCAGCGCGTGCACGCCGGCGCCGACCCCGCGCTCGCGCGCAGCGCCGCCACCAAGGCCGCGCCGTCGGCCCCGCCCGTCCAGCGCTACGGGTTCGATCCGTACGCCCAGCCGGATCCCTACGCCCAGCCCGACACGCAGATCGCCCCGCCGATGACCCACGCCTCCTGACATGCGGCGCGCACTGCTGAGCTTCCGCTCGATGGGCTGCGACTGCTCGGTCCGGCTCGAGTCGTGCGCGTACGCGCAGCAGGAGCTCGACGCGCTCGCCGCGGCGGTGCGAGCGCAGATCGAGCATGGCGACCGCACGCTGACGCGCTTCGACGGGGCGAGCGAGCTGTCGGCGCTCAACCGCGAGTCCCGGACGGCCATCCCCGTCTCCCCCCTGCTGGCTGCGCTCGTGCGCGCCGTCGGCTGGGCCGGCGACCTGTCGAGCGGGCTCGTCGACGCCACGCGTCTGACCGCGCTCGAGGCGCTCGGCTACGACCGCTCGCGCGAGGGCTGGGACGGCGCGGACCTCGACGCCGCGCTCGCGGCCGCGCCGGAGCGGCGGCCCGCGCGGCCGCATCCGGCCCGTGGCTGGGCCTCCGTGCACGTCGACGGCGCGCGCCGCGTGATCCGGCCGACCGGCCTGCGGGTCGACTCCGGCGGCCTGGCCAAGGGCCTCGTCGCCGATCTGGCGGGCACGTCGCTGCCGGCGGACGTGCGCTTCGTGATCGCCTGCGGCGGCGACCTGGTCGCCGGCGCGGGCGGTGGCGTCGCGCCGTGGGATATCGACGTCGCCGGCGTGCGCGGCGGCGCCGTGCACCGGCTGCGGCTGCGCACCGGCGGAGTTGCCACCTCGGGCGTGCACACCCGGCTCTGGCGGCGGCCCGACGGGAGCTGGGCACACCACCTGCTCGACCCCCTGACCGGTGCGCCGGCCTGGACGGGGCTGCTCGCCGTCACCGCCGTCGGCGCGGGCGCGCTCGAGGCGGAGGTGCTCGCGAAGAACGCGCTGCTCTCGGGCGCCGATGAGGCGCGCCGCCAGCTGCGCCGCCTCGGCGGCGTGCTCCAGCACGACGACGGGCGCATCGAGGTGATCGCCCCAGCGCCGGTCGTGCGGCTCCGCGCTCCGGTGGCGGCGTGAACGACTCCCGCGACGTGCTCGGCCACGCCTGGTGGCTCGCCAGCCGCTCGGCCGGCGTCGTCGCCTGGCTGCTGCTCAGCCTCGTCGTCGCGATGGGCCTGGTACAGGCCAGCGGGATGGCGCCGGCGCGACTGAAGGCGGCGCTGCGCCACGGGCACGAGCGGATCGCGCTGCTCGCGCTCGGGACCACGGCGGCGCACGGGGCGCTGCTGCTCGGCGACTCCTGGCTGCGCCCGGGGCTGAGCGGCGTGCTCGTCCCGTTCACGTCGAGCTACCGGCCGCTGTGGACCGGGATCGGCGTGCTCGCGGGCTATCTCGCGGCGGCGCTTTCGCTGACCTACTACGCGCGGCGCCGGCTCGGCGTCCGCCGCTGGCGCGCGGCGCACCGGCTGATCCCGGTCGCCTGGGCGATGGCCGCCGCGCACGTGATCGGCGCGGGAACCGACGCCGGCAGCCTGTGGCTGCAACTGCCGCTCGCGCTCACGCTCGCCCTGGTGATCGCGCTGCTCGGCGAGCGCGTCGGCACGAGTGCCGGGCGGCGCCGCTCGTCGCCGGCCGCGCCGCCCGAGGCACCGGTCTGGGAGCCGCCGGTGGCCACGCCGGCGACGGCGCCCGCGCCGCTGTGGCTGCGCGGCGATCACGAGCGCTGACCCTGCGCGGCGCGTAGAGTCGCGCCATGGCCTTTGACGTCAGCGCCACCGCATACGACCGCTTCATGGGCCGCTACTCGCGCCAGCTCTCCCCTCAGCTGGCCGAGCTTGCCGGCGTGCAGGAGGGTCAGCGGGCGCTCGACGTCGGCTGCGGCCCCGGCGCGCTGACGGTCGAGCTCGTCGAGCGGCTCGGGCCGTCGGCGGTCAAGGCGGTCGACCCCTCCGCGTCGTTCGTCGACGCGATCGCGGAGCGCTTCCCGGAGGTCGCGGTCGAGCGCGCCCCGGCCGAGCGGCTGCCGTTCGCGGACGATGCGTTCGACGTCACGCTCGCCCAGCTCGTCGTCCCGTTCATGTCCGACCCGGTCGCCGGCCTGCGCGAGATGGCGCGCGTGACCGTGGCGGGCGGCGTCGTCGGCGCCTGCGGCTGGGACCTCGCCGGCAATCGCTCGCCGCTGACCGCGTTCTGGTCGGGGGTGCACGAGCTGATCCCCGGCGCGCGCGACGAGGCGGGCTCGACCGGATCCGGCGAGGGCCAGCTGCCGCAGCTCTTCGCGGCAGCGGGAATCGGCGACGTGCGCGAGGTCGCCCTGCCGGCCGAGGTCATGTACGAGAGCTTCGACGAGTGGTGGGAGCCGTACACGTACGGCGTCGGCCCGGCGGGCGCGTACGTCGCGCGCCTCGATCCGGCGACTCGCGACGCCGTCCGTGACGCCTGCCGTGCGCAGCTAGGCGACGGGCCGTTGACCATCACCGCCCGCGCCTGGGCCGCGACGGGCGTCGCCTGACCCGCGAACGCGATCGGGGCGGCCGGATTCGAACCGGCGACCTCGGCGACCCAAACGCCGCGCGCTGCCAGACTGCGCCACGCCCCGGTTCGGTCCGGCGCCGAGTATGGCACGCCGTCGGCTGCTCGCCGGGATCCCTTGACTCACGTGCGGCCGGTCCTGCTCCTGGCACTGACTCGACGGCCGGGCCGGACCGTGCGCCTGGACAGCCGATGTCTCGTCTCGTGTGCCGAATAGTGAGGGAGTGTCCAAACCGCGAACGAGCAAGCCGGCCGACGGGCTCGCGGCACGAATCCGTCCGCAGGTCGTCCAGAACCTCAAGCGGCGGCGCCGCGGTGACGACGCAAAGGGCACAGTGCTCCGCCGTACGCTCCTACCATTGGCCGCCGCGCTCCTCCTCGCGGTGCCCGCGACCGCCACGGCGCGCGACGAGTACGTGGCCAAGCGCATCCCACTTGCCCACGCCGCGGGCGCCAAGGCGCACACCGCGCAGGACTGCCCGAACGCGGACCTCGTCCCGAACGCCGGCAACCTCGCGGCGGTCCGCGCGGCGATCGTCTGCCTGCACAACCAGATCCGGGCCGAGCACGGTCTTGCGCGGCTGGGCACCGACCCGAAGCTCCGCAAGGCGGCGGTCGGTCACTCGGCGGACATGGCCGGCCGCGACTACTTCGATCACACGACGCCCGGCGGCGTGACGATGGTCGACCGCATCAAGCGGTCCGGCTACATGCGCGCCAACCGCGGTTGGATGGTCGGCGAGAACCTCGAATGGGGCACCGGCAGCCTGTCCACGCCGCGCGGCGCGGTCAAGGCCTGGATGAACTCTTCCGAGCACCGCGCGAACATCCTCCGCGGCGGCTACCGCGAGCTCGGCGTCGGCGTCGCGCTCGGCACGCCGCAGCCGGGGCTGGACGGCGGCGCCACCTACACCGTCGACTTCGGGGCGCTCGGCTAGCGGGATACCCTCCCGCGTCCATGGCCGACGTCCAGCCCCTGCGCGCGCTCCACTACGACCTGACCCGCACCGGCGGCCTGCAGCCGGTCGCCGCCCCGCCGTACGACGTCATCGACGAGCCGCAGCGGGCCGAGCTGCTCTCGCGCTCGCCCTACAACGTCGTCGAGATCGACCTCCCGCGCGACCCGGACGGCGGCGACCCCTACGCGCACGCCGCCCGCACCCTCGCGGTGTGGCGCGACGAGGGCATTCTCGTGCGCGACGACGAGCCGGCCCTGTGGGCGCTCGAGCAGGACTACACCGGCCCGGACGGGCAGCGCAGCACGCGCCGCGGCTTCTTCGCGCGCGTGCGCGTGGAGGATTACGGCCCCGGCCGGATCCGCCCGCACGAGCGCACGCATCCCGGCCCGAAGGAGGACCGGCTGCGGCTCACGCGTGCGACGGCCGCCAACCTGTCGCCGATCTTCTCGCTCTACGACGACCCCGCCGGCGCCGCCTGGGGCGCGCTCGCGCCGCACCTCGACGGCGAGCCGTGGGGCGGGGTGCTCGACGAGGACGGCACCGTCCACCGGCTGTGGCGCGTCGCGGACGAGGGCGCCGCCGAGGCCGTGCGCGCCGCGCTCGCCGACACCGAGCTGCTGATCGCCGACGGCCACCACCGCTACGAGACCGCGCGCGTGCACGCGCGCGAGACCGGCGACGACGACGCCGGCTGGGTGCTGATGTGCCTCGTCGCGCTGCAGGACCCCGGCCTGACCGTCTTCCCCACCCATCGCCTGCTGACCGAGCTCGACGACGAGCGCCGGGCGGCGCTACAGCGCGTGCTCGACGCGAGCTTCACGGCCACGGAGGTCGCAGCCGGGGAGCTCGAGCCGCCGACGCAGGACGGCCCGGTCCAGCTCGGCTACCTCGACGCGCGCGAGCGCCCGCTGCGGTTGACGCTGTCAGATTCCGACGCGGTCGCCGCGGCGCTGCCTGACAAGCCGCAGCCCTACCGCGAGCTCGACACGGCGGTGCTCGAGGCGCTCGTCCTGCGCGGCGCGCTGGGCATGAGCGAGGACGACATTTCGCACCTCAACGGGCTCGACTACGCCCGCGACACCGCGCAGGCGCGTGAGCGCGTCGAGCGCGGCGAGGCGGATGCCGCCTTCTTCATGGCCGGAATCCCCGTCGAACGGGTACGTGCAGTGGCAGCCGCGGGCGAGAGCATGCCGCCTAAATCGACCTACTTCTTCCCGAAGGTGCTGACCGGGTTGCTATTCCATGAGTTGAACTCCCATGTCGCTCCTCAATCGTAAGCACGACACCACCGCCGACTCGCGCGCCATGCGCGCCGTCGCTCGCCAACGCGAGAAGTACACGCACGACCTCAAGATCCGCACGCACCACCTGACCGCGGACGAGCCCGCCGACGCCGGCGGCGAGGATGAGGGCCCGAGCCCGCAGGAGCTGCTGGCCGCCTCGCTCGCCTCCTGCACGGCCATCACCATGGAGATGTACGCCAAGCGCAAGGGCTGGAACGTCGCCGGCCTCGAGATCGACTGCATCTACACCCCCGCCGAGCGCGGCTGCCCGACTCGCTTCGAGCTCGTCTTCCGGATGCCTCCCCACCTGACCGAGGAGCAGGTCGAGCGCCTGCGCGTGATCGCGGCCAAGTGCCCCGTGCATCGCACCCTCGAGGGCGAGGTCGCCTTCGACGAGCGCATCGAGCTGGCCTGAGCGCCCTCGCAGACTCGCTGCGGCCGGTGCTCCTGGCGCCCGAGGCGGCGCTGGCGATGGATGTGCATGGCCGCACCGAGTCGGCCGTGCTGGTCCCGCTCTACGAGGATCCCGCGGGCGAGGTGCATGCGGTCTTCACGCGCCGGCGCGACGACCTCAAGCGCCACGCGGGCGAGATCTCCTTCCCGGGCGGACGCCGCGACGGGGACGAGGCGCTCGAGCGCACGGCGCTGCGCGAGGCGCACGAGGAGATCGGGCTCTCGCCGGACGCCGTCGAGGTCGCCGGCGCGCTCGAGCCGACGCCGACGCTCGTCACGAGCTACGCGATCTACCCGTTCGTCGGGGTCATCGAGGCCGGACTCGAATGGGTCCTGTCAGCCACCGAGGTCGCCGAGATCCTGGAGCTCCCGCTGAGCGCGATCCGCGCCGGCAAGGGCGAGCGGCGCTTGCTGCGCAAGGGCATCGCCTTCCGTACCACGACCTTCGAGGTCGGCCCCCACACGATCTGGGGCGCGACCGCCCGCATCGTCGAGGACCTGCTCGAGCGCGTGCCGGCGTAGGCGCGCTCGCTTCGCGCCCCATCGCATGGCAGCACCTCAGAGCCCGAGCAGCTCGTTGACCGCCGCGCGGGCCGCGGCCACCCAGGCCGTCTCGTCCGCGGGGTCCTCGCGCACGTAGGCGAGTGGGATGCGCCAGGTCTCGTGCGCGACGCGTGCGACCGCCTCGCCGCGGATCAGCGCGGACTCCGGGACCGTGCCGGCGGCCTCGTAGACCACTCCGCGGACGGGCGTGTCGACGAGCTTCTCCCACAGCATCCGCAGGCGCGTGTCGTGCAGCGCGAAGACCTGCTCTGGATCGCCGCTGGCCGTGCCCATCAGCCAGGCGAGCACGGTCACCCCGGTCAGCGCGCCCATCAGCGTCGCGATGCGGTCGGGGTCGCCGACGTAAGGCTCGGCGCCCGCCGCCCGGATCGCGTCCGCCCGCGCCGGGTCGCGCGTGGTGGCGCGCACCGCGTGCCCGTCCTCGACCAGCGCGCCGGCCAGCGCGCGGGCGCGGCCGCCGCCGCCTACGAGGAGGACTCGCGCCACCGCCGCAGCTCCTCGTGGTCGGCGCGGACCTTGGCCTGGAAGTCCTCCTCGGTCAGCTCCGGGCGCCCGCGCCGGCGGCGGATCGCGTTCTGGGCTTCGAGCATCTGCTCGACGTCGTCGACGTCGTTCTCGATCTCGGCCTCGGGCGAGATCGTCGGCTTCCAGTCCAGGTAGTCGCGCGGGGACCGCTTGGAGAACAGCCCCAGCAGGATCGGGACGACCACGAAGAAGAGCAGCAGTCCCCCGAAGACGACGGTGAACACGTTCACGCGCGGGATGCTACGCGCCGCTGCGCGGGGACCGCCGGCGCCGGGCGCCGTCGCTCGTGAAGGCCGTGCGCGCGGCCGGACCGATCTCTACGCTGCGCCCATGACGTCGCGCCCCGTGCGGGCGGCCGTGGTCGCGGCCGCTCTGGTCCTCAGCGCTCCGGCGGTCGCGACGGCGGCCGTGCCGGCGCTGCCCGTGTCGCTCCCGGGCGATGCGAGCGCCGCCGGCGTGCTTGCCGATCGTGCGATCTGGATCGTCGGCGCCCGGCCCGGCCCCGCGTCGCAGCGGCTGGCCCATGCGCACGGCGCGCGCGGCCTCGGACTGCCCGGCGCCTACGTCGTCGCGCGTGCGCGGGCGCGCGCCTTCGCCGGCGCGCTCGCCGCCCGTCACCGCCTCACCTACGCGCAGCCCGACGTCCTCCGTGCGACCCGGCAGGTGCGCCCCTTCGGCAACGACCCGCTCGACGACCTCGCTGGATACCGCTGGCGCGACCACGTCGTGAGCCCGATGCGACAGCCGCCCACGCGGCACAAGCTGATCGCGCTCGTCGACGCCGCGCTCGACAGGACCCATCCCGAGTTCGCCGCGGGCAACGTGGCGACGACGGGCGGCCACCGCGTCACCAACCCGCACGGCACCTCGACCGCCTCGGTGGCGGCGGCGCCCCAGAACGGCGTCGGCCTCACCGGCCTGTGGCCGGGCGCGCGCGCGCTCAACGTCGCGCTCGGCCACAACATCTCGTGCGCGGACTCGACCCGCGGCATCCTCGCCGCGGTCGAGCACGGCGCCTCGGTGATCAACATGAGCTACGGCTCGGCGCGGTTCTGCACGCCCGAGTACCTGGCGCTCGAGATCGCGTTCGGGCACGGCATCGTCCCCGTCGCCGCGGCCGGCAACGAGCTCACCCAGGGCAACCCGATCGAGTTCCCCGCCGCGCTGCCGCATGTCGTGACCGTCGGGGCCGTCGGCCCCGACGACCTCGCCGCCCCGTTCTCGAACGCCAACGCCGCCCTCGACCTCGCCGCCCCGGGGGTGTGCATCCCCGTCGCCGTGCCGCTCGCCCTCGCCAAGCAGGACACCGGCTGCCCCGCGGCGCCCGACGGCTACGCCTACGAGTCGGGGACGAGCTTCGCCGCGCCGATGGTGTCGGCGGCGATTGCCTGGGTCCGCTCCGCCCGGCCGCGGCTGAAGGCCGACCAGGCGGCCGACGTCGTCCGCTATTCGGCGCGCGACGTCGGCACGCACGGCTACGACGGCGAGACCGGCTACGGCGTGCTCGACGTCGACAAGGCGCTCTCGCTCAGGAAGGGCCGGCACGACCCCGGCGAGCCCAACGACGGCCCCGCCCTGATCGACGGCAGCCTGATCGGGCGCGCGCAGCCGTTCCTGTTCAAGGGCCGCCGCGCCGGCCGCCGGACGGCGACGGTCGACCTCACCGAGGACCCACAGGACTGGTACCGGATCGAGCTTCCCGGCCACGGCTCCGCGCGCGTGACGGTGCGCCCGCGCAGCGGCAACGCCGACGTGCTCGTGCGCGGCCTGCGCAGCAAGGGCAAGACGCGCAGCTACCCGCTGCAGCGGAGCTCCGCGCATCGCGGCTCGCGGCGCGAGCGCTTGACGCTGGTCAACCGCTTCGGTCGCCGGGAGCTGCTGTTCGTCGGCGTCCAACCCGGCAAGGGGCGGCGGCTGGACGCCGTGTACTCGCTGGCCGTATCGCGCTAGGCGCTACGCGGACGAGCTCGGCAGCCACGCCTCCTCGGCGAGGTCGCCGGTGCCCTCGAGCGCCGCGGGCGTCGGAACCAGCGGGTTGTCGCGCAGGTACCACTCGGCGTCCAGCGCGGCCTGACAGCCCGAGCCGGCGGCGGTGATCGCCTGGCGGTAGGTGTGGTCGACGAGGTCGCCGGCGGCGAAGATGCCCGGCACGCTCGTGCGGGTGGACTTGCCCTCGGTGACGACGTAGCCGTTCGAATCGGTGTCGACGATGCCATCGGCGATCTCGGACTGCGGCTCGTGGCCGATCGCGATGAACGCGCCCGCCATCGGGATCTCGCGCGTCTCGCCCGTCTCGATGTGCTTGACGCGCGCACGGTCCAGCGCGCCGTTCTCGCCGGCGAGGAACTCGTCGATGACGTACGGGGTGAGGAACTCGATGTTCTCGGCCGCGCGGGCGCGCTCGAGCATGATCTTCG
>JAXDHR010000143.1:0-5499 GCA_034664425.1 Solirubrobacteraceae bacterium | reverse complement strand
CTGGAACCAGAAGATGAAGAGGAACAGGACGAGGAACCAGGAGAGGTTCACCCCGACCCGGATGCCGAGGACGTTCGCCAGCCTCAATGAGCCGCCGCTACCGAGCACGTAGCGTCAATGGTGGCATAGCATCGCCCGTCCACTCCCCGGGAGGACACCGAACCATGGAGACGAACGCATGAGCCAGCCGGTCACGGTCACCGTCACCGGCGCCGCCGGCCAGATCGGCTACGCGCTGCTGTTCCGGATCGCGTCGGGCCAGATGCTCGGCGACGACACGCCGGTCAAGCTCAATCTGCTCGAGGTCCCGCAGGCCGTCAAGGCGGCGGAGGGGACCGCGCTCGAGCTCTTCGACTGCGCCTTCCCGCTGCTGACCGACATCGACGTCACCGACGACGCCGCCACGGCCTTCGACGGCGCCGGCGTCGCACTGCTCGTCGGCGCGCGCCCGCGTACCAAGGGGATGGAGCGCGCCGACCTGCTCGAGGCCAACGGCGGCATCTTCAAGCCGCAGGGCGAGGCGATCGCCGCGCACGCCGCGAGCGACGTGAAGGTGCTCGTGGTCGGCAACCCCGCCAACACGAACGCCCTGATCGCCCAGTCCAACGCCGACGGCGTCCCCGCGGAGCGCTTCACCGCGATGACGCGGCTGGACCACAACCGCGCGGTCGCCCAACTCGCCCAGAAGACCGGCGCGGCGGTGTCGGACATCAGCCACATGGTCGTCTGGGGCAACCACTCGCCGAGCATGTACCCCGATCTCTTCAACGCGAAGGTCCGCGGTGAGCGCGCGTGGGACGTCGTCGGCGACGAGGCCTGGGTCACCGACGAGTACATCCCGCGCGTCGGCAAGCGCGGTGCCGAGATCATCGAGGCGCGCGGCGCATCGTCGGCGGCGTCGGCTGCGAACGCGGCGGTCGACCATGTGCACGACTGGGTGCTCGGCACGCCGGGCGACGAGTGGGTCTCGATGGCGGTCTACTCGCGCGGCGCCTACGGCGTCGAGGAGGGCGTCATCTCCTCGTTCCCCGTGCGTTGCGCGAACGGCGAATGGGAGATCGTCGAAGGGCTCGACGTGCCCGAGTTCTCCCAGCAGCGCATCGACGCCACGGTCGGAGAGCTCAAGGAGGAGCGCGACGCGGTGAAGGGGCTCGGGCTGGTCTAAGCGCGACGGTGACGGGGACGGCTCACTCGCCGTTCCCGTCACTTCCCTCACGCAGATGCCACCCACGACCTGACTTAACCACTCGATTCTCCTCAGCAAGGGTGGGCATCACCCGGTAGAGGTAGTTCTGCTTGATGCCCATCGTCTCGGCGAGTTCGGGGATGGTGATCCCGGGGCGCTCGCGCACGAGCTTCAAGGCCTCCTGCGCGCGGGTGCCGGAACCGCGCGGGCGGCCGCGGCGGCCGTTGGATGAGCCGCTCGAGCGGCGCGTGCGCCGGGGGGAGGCACTGGCTGGAGCCGGAGTTGACTCCACTCCCGAGAGCGCGCGCTCGGCCGCCTCGAGACGATGGAACTCGTCCACGAGGGGACGCAGCTCCTTGAGCCGTCCCTGGATCTCCTTGCGCTTCTCGTCGAGGAAGTCAGCCATCTGCGTTCTCCTGGGTAAGACTCACAGTTACATGAATGTACCAGGACTCATTGCCCCGTATATGTGGCTTTCCCTGGGCCCTGGGTGAGAAACGACCGGACCGCATCGCGTGAGTCCTGCGTCTCGAACAGATGTGAGGTGAGCGCGGGCGTGCGTGCGTCGGCCCCGCGCGTGCCGTGATCGGCCTGCGCACGCACGATCGCCTTGGTGGCCGCATGGGCGATCGTCGGGCCCGCGGCGAGCGCGGCGAGCTCGGCGCGGGCGGCGTCGAGCAGCTCCCCGGCCGGGCGCAGCCGGTTCACCACGCCCCAGGCGTGCAGCTCCTCGGCGCCGTAGAGGCCGCCCGTCATGACGAACTCGCGCGCCCGAGCGCTGCCGGCGCGCTCGGCCATGCGCTGCGTCCCGCCCATCAGCGGCGTGATGCCGACCACCTTCTCCACGAGCCCGAACTTCGCGCCCTCCGCGGCCCACAGCAGGTCGCACGCGAGCGACAGCTCCAGACCCGCGGTGAGGCACAGGCCGTGCGCGACGGCGAGCGTCGGCAGCGGCAGGTCCTCGAGCGCGTGCGTGAGCGCGAGCAGCCGCTCGGTGAGTGCTCGCGCGCCCGCTTCGTCGAGCCCGTCGAAGACGTGCACGTCGACGCCCGCCGAGAAGACGTCGCCCTCCGCACGCACCAGGAGTCCACGCGGCCGTTCGGCGGCGGCGCGGGCGATCGCCTCCTCGAGCGCGCCGAAGAGTTCGGGACCGAAGAGGTTCAGGGGCGGGGCCGAGATGACGATCTCGGCGACCTCGCCGGTGCGCTCGTAGCGGGCAGGCGGCATGGCCGGCACGCTATCCGGACCCGGCCGGGAAGGGAGCCGGCTCCCCCGCCTAGCGTTCGAGCATCGCCTTCAGGCGCTCGAGCGACCTGCGCGCCTCGCGCTCCGGCACGCCGCCCATCAGCGCCTTCGACGCGGCGGCGCCGAGGAAGCCGCCCGGGGCCTTGAACTCGTTCTCGTAGTTGAAGCGGGTCCCGCCGCCGTCCCGCGGGCGCAGGTGGTAGCTCGTGCGGGCGTAGGAGTGGGCGGGCCCGCGGCCCTCCCAGGTCGCCGCGCCGGGCTTGTCGGCCTCGGTCAGCGTCCAGCGGACCTTGAAGTTGGCACCGCGCAGGCAGAGCGTCTGCTCCATCTCGTAGCCCTCCCGCGGCGTGCCGTCGTCGGAGCGGTTGACGCGCCGGTGGATCGTGACCCAGTCCTTCAACCGGGCAGGGTCGAGCATCGCGTCGTACACGCGTTCCGGCGGGGCGTCGATGTCGATCGACGCGGTCACGAGCGTCATCTGGCGGCAACCTCCTCGGTCTGCTCCCACTCGCGCAGCGCACGCTCCACCGCTGCGTCGAAGTCGTGCAAGCTAACGCCGAACGCCGCCGGCGCGTCGTGATGGCGCGGCAGCAGGTCGCTCTCGAGCCCCTCCATCAGCGGCGTGATCAGCGCCGGGTCCTCGCCTGCGATCGCCGCGGCGACCACCGAGGCGATCGGCGTCAGGGTGACCCCGAGCGACAGTCGCGGCCGCGCCACGATCATCGCGTCCGCGATCCGCTCGATCAGCTGCCCGTAGGTCACGATCTCCGGGCCCGCGATGTCCCACGAGCGGCCGGCGAGCGCCGCGGGAGCGGTCGCCGCCCGCGCCAGGAACTCGAGCACGTCGCGGCCGTCGATCGGCGCCGTCCGGTTGTCGCGCCAGGCCGGCAGCGCCAGCACGGGGATGCGCTCGATCAGGCGCACGAGGAAGCGGAACGAGCGCGAGCGGGCGCCGATCACGATCGAGGCGCGCAGCGCGATCGCCTCGGGCGCCGCGGCCAGCAGGCCCTGCTCGACCGCGAGCCGGCTGGCAAGGTGCCGTGACGCGTGCCCATCCTGCGGGACGAGCCCGCCGAGGTAGACGATCCGCCGCACGCCGGCGGCGCGCGCCGCGGCGCCGAACGCGTCCGCGGCGCGGCGCTCCTGCTCGGGGAAGGCACCGCCGGCCGGTCCCTCCATGGAGTGGATCAGGTAGTAGGCCGCATCGATGCCGTCCATCGCCGCGGCCAGCCCCGCGCCGGTGACCGCGTCGCCGAGAACGAGGTCGTCGAGCACGACGCCGGCGGCGGCGACCCGCTCGGCGGAACGGGCGAAGCCACGCAGCTCGTGCCCGTCGCGGCGCAACCGCGGGACCAGCGCCGCGCCCACGTAGCCCGAGACGCCGGTGAGGAGGATCCGCACGCGGATCGCCTACCCGACCCCTCCGCGCCGAAACGGTGCCTGGCGTGCCGACGAAACGAGCCGAGATTGCGGAATCGAGACCCCGGTAGCACGGATGTTTAGTGCCATTTGGGGGGTATTTGCGGGCCTCAGACGAAGTTGCTGCGTTTTGCGGGAACGGCGCTTGCGCCGCCGCTGCGGTGAGGTTTTCCTACCGCCCGTCCTGTGACGGAGTCGTGAAGGGGAGACCGGGTTGTCGCGCATCACCAAGGTTCAGCAGAAGGTCACCTGCGAGGAGTGCTACTTCCATCGCAACCTCCTGTGCGCGCTCTCGGAGACCGAGGCATGCCCGACCTTCCGCCCGGACCACGGCACGGGGCTGCGCCCGCCCGAGCAGATGCGCTTCGTGTTCCGTCAGGAGCGCCGGCGCCAGGCCGCCTGGGCCTTCCCGAGCGCCCAGGAGCAGGCTGCCCTGCACGCGTAGCGGGCCTCCCCGGGTAGAGTCGCCCGCGTGCGCATGACCGTGCTGGGCAAGTCGCCCGCGTGGGCGGACGCGGGAGGAGCCTGCAGCGGCTATCTGGTCGAGTCGGGAGCCATCAGCGTGCTGCTCGACTGCGGGCCCGGAGTGCTGGGGAAGCTGCGCGCGGTGCGCGACTACGCAACCGTCGACGCGCTCGTGATCTCGCACCTCCACGCCGACCACATGCTCGACGTCATCCCGTTCGCCTCGGCGCTGATCTACGGCCCGCGCTGGGCGCGCGAGCCCGCCGCGCGCCCGCGCCCGGTGCTGCACGCGCCGCCCGGTGCCCGCGACGCCTTCATGGTCGTCTGCGAGGGCTCGGGGATGTTCGGCACCCACGTCGAGGACGCCTTCGAGCTGCGCGAGTACGACCCCGCCGAGACGCTCGCGATCGGACCGCTCGCGGTTCGCTTCCGCCCCGTCCCTCACTACGTCCCCACCAACGCCGTCGAGCTCGCCGAGGGCGGCCGGCGCCTCACCTTCTCCTCGGACTGCGGCCCGAACGTCGAGCTGTGCGACTTCGCGCGCGATACCGACCTGCTGCTGATCGAGGCGTCGATGACCGAGGACGGCGCCGCCGAGGACGGCGAGCGCGGCCATCTGACCCCGCGCGAGGCGGGCGAGCACGGCCGCCGGGCGGGGGCGCGCCGGGTCGTGCTCACCCACGTCTCCGACGAGCTCGACGCGGACGCCGCGATCGCTGAGGCGGCCGAGGCCTACGGCGCGCCGGTCGAGCTCGCCACCGAGCGCGCGAGCTATGACGTCTGAAGATCAAGCCGGGGCGTCCACGCGCCGATGATCGGAAGGATGACCCTGGAGGCCGGATCCGCCGCCGATGGCGTGCGACTGCTGTCGCACCGTCCCTCCGTGCTCTACAAGGTCGAGCATCACGCGACCGAGCCGGTCGACGGGGACATCGCGGTCGAGGGTCTCGTGCTCGCCGGGCCCGGTTGGGACGAGCGTCTCAAGGAGCTGCTCGCCACGCTCGCGCAGCCCGAGCGGGCGTGCCTGTTCGCGATGCGCCTCGGCGACGACCAGGCACTGCCGCTTCCCGCCGAGACGCTGCTCGACCGTGCCCGCACGAACTGGTTCCCTGACTTCCTCTCGCACGGCCAGATGAGGCCGCACTTCCAGCCGATCGTCGACCTGCGCTCCGGCCAGGTCTACG
>JAXDHR010000142.1:0-24266 GCA_034664425.1 Solirubrobacteraceae bacterium | reverse complement strand
AGCCGGCGATAGCCGCTCGTCTCGAACATGCTCGGCCTCCGTCTGCCTAGCGCGCCACGGACGCGTCGCGCTCCAACGCCCGGACGGCGTCACGGTGGCGGTTGTGATCCTCGACTGCGACCACCCGCTCGTCGCGGATCGTCAAGATGGTCCACCAACGCGCGGGGCAGCGTTCCATCGTCTCGGCCCACAACCCGACGAGCACGCGGTCGCCGGCCACGTGGAACGCGCGCGGACGGACGGTGGGCAGCTTGCGTCCGATCAGCAGCATCGAATCGGTCGCGCCGTCGGCGCCTGCGCACCTCGAGCGCCGGCGGTGCCCTCGACGGCCGCGCTCGCGACCCTGCCAGCGCACGTCAGCCGCCAGCCGTCCGGCGATCGCTTCACGGTCGCCGGCCGCGACCGCCTCGTAAAGCTCCCGGGCAACGTCGATCCGATCCGTCATGTGCTCCTCCTCGTTGCCGCCACGGTACGCCGGGCCCAGCCGGCGAGCAATTCGCCTCATCGACGGGACTCGAACCCGCGGCCGCCGAGACCACAACCCATGAAACTCAGGCGTATACGGCCGGATTCGGCCCTGTTCAGGGGATCTCAGTTGAGTCGAGTTGGCCTGACCACCGCTCGCAATTGTCCCCGCCGTTGACCCCGAGCGCGTGCTCGTGCCGACACGTGGATGCGACACGACACGTTTCAGTTTCACGCAAATGCTGCTGGCGGCGTGGGACGGGTGTCATCGTTAGCCCTGAAGCTCACCAGCCCGCACTGAGCAATGGCTAGCGCCTCGACGAATCGATCCTGGTGGTGGAGGCCATGGCGGCGCGCGGCGTCAGCATCGTCGTCCGGGGCGCCGAGGCCGAGATGGTCACCATGGGGGCCCGGCGCCCTCGTTGGAGTCCGTCATATGAGCTCACGTTCGCAGCCGACCGGTGGCGAACCCGCCGGGCATGCCTAGACGGTCGGATCAGCCAGTGCTTCCTGGGCGGCCGCGACCACGCGCGCCACGTGCTCCTCGGTGTGCGCGGTACTGAGCACGGAGTGCAGCGCCGGCAGCGGCGAGAGATACACGCCGCTCGAGAACATCGCGTGCGTGAAGCGGTTGAACCGCTGCAGGTCGACGTGCGCGCCGAAGTCCCGGGCGTCGACGATCGCCTCGACGTCCTCGCTGCCGGGCCGCAGGAAGAAGACTTGGAGCATCGGCCCGACGTGTTGCACGATCGCCGGAAGCCCCGAGCCGACGATCGCTGCTCGGAGGCCGTCGACGAGGCTCTCCGCGAGCGTCTCGAGCCGCGCGAAGACCGCAGCGTCCTTCGCCAGGAGGAGATCCACCGAAGCGCGGGCGACCTCGAGGAGCAAGGGGTTCGCGTTGTGGGTGCCGTAGTGGAGCACCCGGCCCGCGCGCAGCGAGTCCATGATGTCGGCTCGCCCGACAATTGCGGCGACGGGCATGCCGCCGCCCAGTCCCTTGCCAAAGGTCGAAATGTCGGGTGTCACGCCGAAGCGCTGTTGGGCTCCTCCCGGGGCGAGCCGGAAACCGGTGACGGTCTCGTCGATATAGAGCAGCGTGTCGTGCTCGTCGGCGAGCCGGCGAAGCGCAGCGAGGAAGCCGGGCGCCGGTGGGATCACTCCCATGTTGGACATCACGGGCTCGGTGACGATCGCCGCGATTTGCCCGGGATGCCGGCGCAGCGCCGCCTCCACCGCATCGGCGTCATTCCATGGCACGACGACCGTGTCCCGCAGGGCAGCGGTCGGGATCCCTGAGCTGTCGGCGATCGGGACAGGCGCATTGCGGTGCCCGGCGACCCCGGCCGGGAGCACGTTCGAGGACACGCTGTACGCGTCGGCCCACCCGTGATAGTGACCCTCGAACTTGAGGATCTTGTCGCGTCCGGTGAAGCCACGGACGATGCGGAGCGCGCCCATCGCGGCCTCGGTGCCGGTGTTCGCGAACCGAACTCGTTCGGCGCTCGGGATCACGGCGTGCAGGCGCTCGGCCAGATCGACCTCGACCTCGGAGCCCGTCGCGAAGAGCGCGCCCCGCTCGGCGGCCTGCTGCAGCGCGGCCACGAGCCGGGGGTGCGCGTGACCATGCACGAGTGCGCCGAAAGCCATCATGATGTCGACGAAACGGTTGCCGTCGACGTCGACGATTTCGGCGCCCTCGCCGCGCTGCATGAAGATCGGGTAGGGCGAGAAGTGCGCTGGGCCGCGCGAGGGCGAGCTCACGCCCTCCACGAGCACGCGCTCCGCCCGGGCGAACAGCGAGCGCGACTGCTCCGAGCGGAGGTCGTCGACCGTCGGTCGCGGGCGCGGCGTGCCGTGGGGCTCCATGGCGGGCGATCGTATCGACGGCCTGCACGGCGCCCATCGAGGTTTTCGATGCCGCACAAGAAGACTTCGCTTGCCGGGATCCGCGCCCCGTGATTCGCTCGCCCCCGTTACACGACCGGGCTTCTGGTCGATCCGATCGGGGGAACGCATGCGGGACGGACGGCGAAGCACCGTAGGACACTGGCTGGGAGTCACGATCGCGATCGTCGCAGTAGCGGCGAGCGCATGCGGGGGTTCGTCGTCCTCCTCGGGCGGCACGAAGGGCCAGCCGGTCGTGGTCTACTCCAGCTTTCCACTCCAAGGCCCTTCGCGCCCACAAGCGCAGGCGCTCGACAATGGCGCCCGGCTCGCGCTGCGCCAGGCGGGCGGCAAGGCGGGATCCTTCAAGGTCACGTTCAAGCCGCTCGACGACTCGGTGGCGCAGACGGGCACCTGGGATCCCGCGCAGACGACCGCGAACGCTCGCAAGGCGGTCCTCGACAAGCGAGGCGTCGTCTACCTCGGCGAGTACAACTCCGGCGCCACCGCGCTCAGCCTGCCGGTGACCAACGCGGAAGACATGCCCCAGATCACGGTGAGCTCCTCGGTCGGTCTGACCCAGGGCGGTCCGGGCACCGCGCCGGGAGAGCCCGCCAAGTACTACCCGAGCGGCACGCGTACGCTCGTACGCGTCTCGGCGACCGATAACGTCCAGGGCAAGCTGCTCGCGCAACTCGCGAAGGACGACGGCTGCTCGAACCTCGCCGTGGTCGACGACCGTGAGGTCTTCGGCGAGGGGCTCGCGAGCGTGGTGGCGACGTCCGCCCGCCGCGCCGGCCTCCCGATCGTCGCGAAGACGAGCATGGACAAGCAGGCCGCGAACTACCGCGGGCTCGCCTCGTCCCTGGCATCGAAGCACACCGCGTGCTTCGTGTTCACCGGCTGCACCGCCAGCAACGCCACCCAGCTCTACAAGGACGTGGCCGGCGCCCTGCCGTCGGCGCGACTCTACGGCAGCGACTGCGTGCTCACCCAGGACTTCTACGATCCCGCGAAAGGCGGGGTTCCAGCGTCGGTGGGTGACCGCGTGCTGATCACGGCGCAAGTGCTCCCGCCCAATCAATACGGCCCTAAGGGCCAGAAGGTCTTCAGCGACTACACGAAGGCGTTCGGCGACGCGCATCCCGACACGTATGCCATCTACGGCTACGAGCTGATGGAGCTCGCGCTGCGGGGGATCGGGCAGGCCTCGCGTGCCGTCGGGCCGGACGCCAAGATCGCGGCGATCCGCACCGCCACGCGCAAGGCGCTCTACGCGCTGCACGGCTACAAGGGTGCGCTCGGGACCTACAGCGTGACCCCCGCCGGCGACCTCACGTTGGGCAACCTCGCGGTGTACCGGATCAAGGACGGCGCGCCGGAGTTCCAGCGCAAGCAGGAAGTCCGGCCCTAGGGTGCTCGACCACTTCAACGGTGGCGGTGGCGCACCGCGACGCATCACCGGGGTCGCCTGGCACGAGCTCTACCTGTGGTACGGCGGAGGAGCGCTCGGGCCGCCTGGCAGCGAGCAGCTCGCCGTCGAGCCAGGCGACTTCGGCGAGGAGACGCCGCATGCGCGCCGGCGGCTCCGGAGCCTGCTCGAGGTCAGCGGCCTGCTGGGGCAGCTGCCCCAGCTCAGCCCGCGACCGGCGGATGACGAGCAGCTGGGCGCCGTCCATACGGCCGATTATCTGGCGCGGGTGCGCGAGGCGTCAGTCCGCGGGGACGGCTGGGCAGGCGAGGTGACGCCGGTGTCCCGCGGCGGGTACGACTTCGGGGCGCTGGCCGCAGGCGGTTGCATCGCAGCAGTGGACGCGGTGCTGGACGGGACGGTGGAGAACGCGTACGCGCTCGTCCGTCCCGCCGGTCATCATGCTCTGCCGGACGAGGGCCGGGGCTTTTGCCTGTTCAACAACGTCGCTGTCGCGGTTCGTCACGCGCAGCGCGCCCACGGGCTCAGGCGCATCGCCATCGTCGACTGGGACGTCCACCATGGCAACGGCACGCAGGCCGTGTTCTGGGAGGACGCGGACGTGCTGACCGTATCGCTGCATCAGGCCGACTGGTATCCCCGCGGGGAGGGCGGCGCGCACGAGCGCGGAGCTGGCGCCGGCGCGGGCCGCAACGTCAACGTGCCCCTCCCCCCCGGCTCGGGGATCGGCGCCTACGGGGCGGCATTCGACAGGGTGATCCTGCCGGCCCTGCGCGCCCACGCTCCCGAGCTGATCGTCGTCTCCTGCGGGCTCGACGCGAACGCCATGGATCCCTCCGCGCGGATGCTCCTGACCTCCGAGGACTTCCGCGCGCTGACCGAACGGATCCGGTCCGCCGCCGACGAGCTGTGCTCCGGGCGCGTCGTCCTCTGCCACGAGGGCGGCTACTCGCCGCTCTACGTCCCGTTCTGCGGACTGGCGGTGCTCGAGGAGCTGTGCGGCCTCCGCTCCAAGATCCGCGATCCCTTCCTCCCCCGCTACACCGGCGTCGGCTTTGCGGACCTGCAGGACCACCAAGAGCGTGTTATCGAGGAGGTTCGCCGGCTCGTGCTCGGTCCCGAGAGAGCTACCGCGTCGTGAGCCTCGGCCGCGTCGCGCGATAGCCGGCGAAGGCCGCCGCCAATGCACGCTCCATCGCGCCGAAGTGGGCGGGGCGATGGCGCGTGCGGAGCGCCGCGGTGCCGATCCGGCGGATCGGCGATACGCGCGCCGGGCGGCGGATCGCCACGCCCGCCGGGAGCACGCCCACCGAGAGCTCCGGCACCATCGCGACACCCATGCCGTTGCGAATCAGAAGCTGCACCGCGTCGTAGTTGCCGCACGCGAACACGATGTCGGGCTCAAACCCCGCCGCCTCGCACGCTCGCATCAGGAACACGGAGGAGCTTCCCTCAGGCCCGGCACCCTCGAGCCACCGTTCGCTACGGAGCGCCTCCAGCGGCACCTCCTCGAGCGCCGCAAGCTGGTGTTGCTCCGGCAGCGCGATCAACATCGGATCCTCGTGGAGGTAGCTCACCTCGACGCGCTCGTCGAGTGTGATCGGTCCTTCGGGGTGGTCGAACACGATCGCGAGATCGAGCCGGCCCGAGCGCAGGCCATCGATGTGGTCGATCGGATCGGCTTCGAGCACCGTCACCCTCGTACTCGGATGCTCGAGCCAGAACAGCTCGAGCGCCGTCGCGATGACCGTGACCGTGCTCGTCTGAAATCCGCCCAGCCGCATCCGCTCAGGCGCCTGGGACACCATCGCTCGCAGCTCGGTCTCGGCGTCATGGACCTGCTCGAGGAGCGCATCCGCAAGGCGGAGGACCTCGTGGCCGACGTCTGTGAGCTCCAGTCCGCGGGGCTTGCGGATGAGCAGCGTCGCGCCGAGCTCCAGTTCGAGCCGCGAGACGTGGTGCGAGATTGCCGGCTGGGAGTAGTGGAGGCGGTCGGCGGCCTCCGAGAAGCTGCCGGCCTGCGCGACTTCCCGAAACACGCTCAAACGGCGAAGGTCGAGCACGGGCGGAATATAGTCGCGGCGCCTCGTGATACGCGACCCAAGACCGCCACTCCTGCTCCATGATTCGCCGAAGCGAGGAGCCTTCGTCGTCTCAGAATCGCCCGGTCAACAGCCCGCCCAAGCAGAACGGCGTCCTCCGGGATCCGACCCCACGGAACCCGGCGGCCACCGCCGAGATTGGCTCTACAGCGCGGTCGCGGAGATCGCCGTTGTCCCCACGCCGATCGACCGCCACACAGAAGATCGTCGTTTGCAGGGACGACGAGGGTGAGCGACGGGACTCGAACCCGCGGCCGCCGGGACCACAACCCACGCAGAACAGGCGCATACGACGGGATTCGGCCTGTTCGGGCGATCCGAGTTGCTCTGAGTTGAGCGGAACAGCGCTCGCAATCGTCCCCGCCGTCGACCCCCAGCGTACGTTCGAGCGTGGCGGTGCCCGAGGCGAGCGACTCTCGCTTCGATGCGAACGGGAAGCGTCGCAGCCGAGTGTCGAGTTGCTCCCCTCCGTCCGGCTCCTCGGAGGCTGTTGTGGCACCGATCACCGCCACGTCGCGGAGATCATCGCCGCATGGGACAGCGCCTGAGGCAGGTTCGCGGACGCTCGACTACGCGTTGTGCCAGGCGCGGTTCAGGCGCACAGCGACACGGTCGAGTCGATCGATGGTCCGCGTGATGTCGTCGAAGGTCGTGCGCGGGTTGATGGTGCAGAGGCGAAGCACGCTGCGACCCTTGAGCGTGGTCGAGCTGACGGCCGCGTAGCCATCCGCCGTCATCCCCGCGACGAGCGCGGCCACGACCGCCGGTTCGTCCTCCAACTGGTCGAGGACTGGTCGGAAGCTCACGATCCCCAGCTGTGCGGGGGTGACGACGTCCCATCCCCGGCCGTCCCGCAGCACGCGCTCGGCGTGTTCGGCCAACGCGATCCCATGCGCCACCGCATCGCGGACGGCCGCGAGCCCGTAGACCTTGATCGTCATCCAAAGCTTGAGGGCGCGGAACCCGCGCGTCAGCTGGACGCCACGATCGAAGAAGTTGACCTCGCCGGGCACGCCGCTGACATCGGCCAGGTACTCGGGATGCAACGCGAAGGCTGCCTCGAGTGCGCCGGGCCGCCGGACGAGCACACAGCCGATCTCGTAGGGCTGGAACAGCCACTTGTGCGGGTCGACGGCCAGCGAATCGACCCGCTCCAGGCCCTGGAGGACCCGCCGGCCCGCCTCGCTCAGCACGGCCGGCCCTCCGTACGCGGCGTCGGCGTGAAGCCAGAGACCCTCGTGAGCGCACACGTCGGCGATGGCCTCGAGCGGATCGACCGCGCCGGTGTTGGTCGATCCGGCGGTGGCGATGACGCAGAACGGTCTGGCGCCTGCCGCCCGATCCCGGGTGATCGCGTCGCGGAGCGCGGCAACCGGCATGCGAAGCTCGGCGTCGCTCTCGAGGGTGCGGATCTGCCCCGGGGCGCATCCAAGGATCCGCAGCGCACGCGCGATCGAGGCGTGCGCCTGGTCTGAGAGGTACACGGTCGCCCGTGGATCGTGGCCGCCGAGCACGACCGCGCGCGCCGCCGCGAGCGCGGTCAGGCTGGCTACGGACCCGCCGCTGACGAACGCGCCCTCTGTCCCCTCCGGCAGGCCGAAGAGCTCACGCAGCCACTCGAGCGTGACCAGCTCGATCGTCGCCGGGCCGGACCCGCCGGTCCACGAGCCGACGAACGCGTTGTGCCCCACGGCGAGCGCGTCGGCAAGGACACCGATCGGGTTGCCCGGGCTGCCGATGCGCGCGAAGAACCGGGGATGATCGCCGTGCTGCACGAACGGCAGCACGTCGCGCAGGACCTGATCGAGCACCGCGTCCGGGGGCGTGGGCGACTCCGGAGCCGGCTCGTCGAGCCGAGCGCGCAGCTCGTCCGGCGTGCCGACGGTGATCGGCGGTCGCTCGGCCACGTGCTCGAGGTGATCGGCGATCACATCGATGACGCGGTGCCCCAACCGTCGGAACTCGTCGGGGCGAAGAGAGAGGGGCGGCACGTCGGACGGTTGCATGCCAGCAGAGCCCTACCCCGCCGACGCGGAGTTGGATCCAGCTCGCGAAGCTCGGCCTCCTCAGGTACGTCCGCACGGCCCACCCCACGGCAGCGGTGCCGTGCGGGCAAGGCCGCGAAGCGACCACCACGAACTTCGTGCTCTGCGCGCGCGCCGGCGCTTCAGCGCGGGCGGACCTTCAGCACCGGCCACACCGGGTTCCCGACCGCGCGGAGGACGTACGCCTCTCGCGAGGTGCTGTAGCGAAGAGCGGGCCGTGGCGCGAGGGCCGTTCACGCCGGTCAGGTTGCGTCAGCCGCGGGCGCTCGCTCACCCGGCCGCGGCGCTCGAGTACGGCGTCCCGCTCTGGGCGGCGCGCGCCACGATCTCGTGCGCCAGCGCGATGAACTCCTCGACGAGCGGGTCCGGGGCGTCGCGGCGGCGCACGATCGCCAGCGTGCACGGCTCGGCGTCGACGAGCGGCACGAACGCCACCTCCGGCCACGCGTAGTACCGCGAGATCACCGCCGGGCAGGTGTCGATCCCCTCGCCCTGGGCGATCAGGTGCAGCCAGTCCTCGAACTTGTCGGCGGTGTGCGGGCTCGTGCGCGGGCGCTCGCCGTTCTCGGCGACGAGCAGCCAGTGATCGCGCCAGGCCTGGGGCACCGATGAGGGCTGCTCGATGAAGATCTCCCCGAGCAGGTCGCCCGGCGCGAGCGTCGCGCGGCTGGCCAGGCGGTGCGACTCCGGCAGGACGACGACCCGCTCCTCCGTCAGCAACGGCGTGACCTCGAGCTCCGGGTCCTCGATCGGCAGATACAGGAACGCGCAGTCGGCCTGGCGGCGCCGCAGCCCGTCGACCGTGTCGGTGAAGTCGAACGCGCGGATCTCCATCCGCACGTCGGGGTGCCGCGAGCCGAACCGGGCGATCAACGGCGCGAGCACGCCGCCCGGCGACGGCCCGAGCGTGCCGATCACGAGCGACCGCGACTGCCCCCGCACGAGCCCGCGGACCCGCTCCAGCGCCGCATCGGCCAGCGACAGGAGCTGCGTCGCATCACCCAGCAGCGCCTCGCCGGCGGGCGTGAGCTCGACCCGCCGCGTCGAGCGCACGAACAGCGGCCCGCCGACCTCCCGCTCCAGCTGACGCACCTGCGCGCTGAGCGCGGACTGCGCGAGGTGCAGCCGGGCCGCGGCACGCGAGAAGTGCAGCTCCTCGGCCACCGCCACGAAGGAGCGGAGCTGGCGCAGGTCCATGGCACCCCACTCTACTGATCGCATCCGACGCAAAATCGTGCGTGAGTTGCTGTTGCGCCGAAGCGTGCGCGCGAGCACAGTGCGCCTGTGACCGACCCGAGGGAAGTCCGGCTGCTGCTGGACGGCGAGCGCGTCAACGGGCGCCGCAGCGGCGACCGCATCGTGCTCGACGACGGCCGCGAGATCGCGGAGGCCGACGCGGCGTACCTGCCGCCCGTGCAGCCGTCGAAGGTGCTCGCCGTCCACCTGACCTACCGCAGCCGCATCGACGAGTACCGGGCCAAGGTGCCGCCGGAGCCGTCGTACTTCGTCAAGCCGCCGACGACGCTCAACGGGCACCGCGGCACGATCCGCCGGCCGCGCGGCGCGCAGTTCCTCAACTACGAGGGCGAGCTCGCGGTCGTGATCGGCAAGCGCATGAAGGGCGTCGGCATCGACGAGGTGCTCGACCACGTCGCCGGCTACCTGCCCGCCAACGACGTCGGCCTGCACGACTTCCGCCACGCCGACCGCGGCTCCATGCTGCGCGTCAAGGGTCAGGACGGCTTCCTGCCCGTCGGCCCCGAGGTCGTGCCCGCCAGTGAGTTCGACGCCACCAGCTTCACCCTCACCACGACGCTCAACGGCAAGGTCGTCCAGCGGGCCACGGCCGACGACCTGATCTGGGGCGTCGCCTACCAGCTGGCCGACCTCAACCGGCTCATCACGCTCGAGCCCGGCGACCTCGTGCTCACCGGCACGCCCGCCAACTCGCGCCCGATGGAGCCCGGCGACGTCGTGGCCGTCGAGATCAGCGGCCTGGGGCGCGTCGAGAGCACCGTCGTCGACTGGGACGTCGACCTCACCGGTCCGGGCGAGCAGCTCGAGACCTCCGCCAACACCCTGCACGTCGCGCTCGCCATCCCCGAGGAGGAGGCCGAGCGACTGGTCGCCGAGAGGAGCGCCACCGCATGAAGGTCCACGTCGACATGAACCTCTGCCAGAGCCACGGGGAGTGCGTCCTGCCCGCACCCGACGTGTTCGAGCTCGGCGACGACGACGTCCTGCGCTGGCAGGAGGACGTCGACGAGAGCCGGCGCGAGGCTGTCGAGGAGGCCGCGAACGCCTGCCCGATGATGGCCATCCGGGTCGACGGCTGACGCCGTGGAGCGGGTCGTCGTCGTCGGGGCGTCGCTTGCGGGCCTGCGAGCCGCACAGGCCGTCCGCGTCGCGGGCCACACCGGCCCCGTCACGGTGGTCGGCGACGAGCCGCACCCGCCCTACACCCGTCCGCCGCTCTCCAAGGAGCTGCTCGCGGGCGCGCAGGAGCACCCGGACTGCGCGTTCCCGGTCGACGCTGTCGACGCCGAGTGGCTGCTCGGCACGCCGGCCACCGGCCTGGACCGCGACGCGCGCCACGTCCTACTCGAGGACGGCCGCACGGTCCCGTACGACCGGCTCGTCATCGCCACGGGCGCCCGCGCGCGCACGTGGCCGGGCGCGCCGGAGCTGCCGGTCCTGCGCGACATCGACGACGCGCTCGCGCTGCGCGCGGCGTTCGAGCGCGGCCCGCGCGTGGCGATCGTCGGCGCGGGCTTCATCGGCTGCGAGGTCGCCGCGACCGCGCGCAAGCGCGGGCTCGAGGTCACCCTGATCGACATCGCGCTGCAGCCGCTCGTGCCGCTCGGCCCCGAGCTGGGCGAGCGCTGCGCGCGCATGCACCGCGAGCACGGCGTCGACCTGCGGCTCGGCACCGGCGTGACCGAGATCGCGACCGACGGCGTCCAGCTCGCCGACGGCACGAGCGTCGACGCCGACCTCGTGCTCGTCGCCCTCGGCGCCCTCCCCAACACCGAGTGGCTCGCGGCCAGCGGCCTGGCTCTCGACGAGCGCGGCGGCGTGCTGTGCGACGCGACGCTCACCTCGGTCAGCGACCCCGACGTGCTGGCCGCGGGCGACCTCGCCACTTGGCCGCACCCGCTGGCCGGCGGCGCGCCCGTGCGCGTCGAGCACTGGACGACCGCGGCCGAGCACGGCGCGCTCGCCGGGCGCAACGCGGTGGCCGACCCGGAGGACCGCAAGCCGCACGTGGCGCCGCCGTACTTCTGGAGCGACCAGTACGACGTGAAGGTCCAGGCCGTCGGCTTCCCCGCGCTCGGCGAGCGGATCGAGGTCGTCGAGGAGGACGGCCCGCGCCTGGTCGCCGAGGCCCACGACGCGGCCGGCCGGCTCGTCGGCGCTGTCACCTTCAGCAACGCGAAGAAGCTCATCGGCTACCGCCGCCGGCTCGCCGTCGAGGTCGTCGCCGCATGAGCGCCCGCGCGCTCATCCTGCAGCACGGCGACTGGGGCCCGCCGGGCGTGCTCGCCGAGTGGGCCGACGCCCGCGGCATCGGCTTCGACGTCCACCACGCCGAGCACAGCGGCGACCTGCCGGCGTTCAACGGTCAGGCCTTCGTCGCCTCGCTGGGCTCGCCGCACAACCCGAGCGACCTCGACGTCCCGCAGGTGCGGGCCGAGATGGCGTGGCTGCGGCAGGCGATCGAGCACGACGTGCCGGTGCTGGGCCTCTGCTTCGGCGGCCAGGCGCTCGCCGCCGCGATGGGCGGCACGATCGAGCGCGCGCCGCAGGCCGAGCTCGGTTGGGGCGCGATCCGCTCGCGTGTGCCCGACGAGGTGCCCGAGGGCCCCTGGCTGCAGTGGCACTACGACCGCTTCACGCTGCCGCCCGGCGCCGAGCAGCTCGCCGAGAGCGACGCCGGCGTGCAGGCCTTCCGCCATGGCCGTCACCTCGGGGTGCAGTTCCACCCCGAGAGCACGATCGAGATCGTGCGGCTCTGGGCGCAGAGCGACCATGAGCGCCTCAGCGCGCTCGGCATGGAGGACGGCGAGGCACTGCTCGAGCGCGGACGCCACCACGCCGCGGCTGCGCGCGACGCGGCATTCCGCCTGTTCGACGCCTTCTGGCAGAGGGCGCGCACGTGAGAGGGGACACGATGGTCCAGACGAACGCGATCACCGCACCGCAGGCCGAAGGGGCCGTCCCCGCCGGCACGGTGGCGGTGCCCACCACGACGGTCCGGGTCCTGTACCCCGACCTGCACGGCGTCGCCCGCGGCAAGGAGGTCCCGATCTCCGAGTTCGACCACGCTCTCGAGAAGGGGCTGTGCTTCTGCTCGGCGGTCATGGGCACCGACCTGAGCCACACGCCCGTGCGCGGCGGCGACGAGGGCTACCCGGACTTCATGGCCAAGCCCGACCTGCCGACCATGGCCCCGCTGCCGTGGGAGCCCGGCGTGGCGGTGTGCCTGGCGAACCTGGAGCCCGCAGAGGGCGGCGCGCCGATCGCTGACCCGCGCGGCGCCGTCCGCCGCGTCGCCGAGCGGCTGGGCGGCCTCGGCTTCGCGCCCGTCGTCGGCCCCGAGCTCGAGTTCTTCCTCCTGCGCCGCGACGCCGCCGCGCCCCGCGGCGTCACGCGGCACGTCGACCACCTCTCCATGGTCTACACCGTCGGCCCGCAGGCCGATCCGGGCGGGATCGTGCGCCGCATGACCGAGGGCATGGCCGAACTCGGCCTCGAGGTGTTCGCGGTCAACCACGAGTTCATGAACTCGCAGTACGAGATCAACCTGCGCCACGCCGACGCGCTGACCGCCGCCGACCGCGCGTTCCTGCTCAAGACGTCGGTCAAGGACATGGCCGCCCAGAACGGGCTGCTGGCCACCTTCATGGGCAAGCCCTTCAACGACCAGGGCGGCTCGGGCACGCACCTGCACCTGAGCCTCACACGCGACGGGCGCAACGCCTTCGACGACCCCGGCCTGGACGACGGCGTCAGCCCCGATCTGCGCCGCTTCGCCGCCGGCGTGCTGTCACACGCCCCGGCGCTCATGGCGTTCCTGAACCCGACGATCAACGCCTTCCGGCGCATCCAGCCCGACTCGCTGGCCCCGACGCATGCGAACTGGGGCTGGGACAACCGCTCCACGTTCATCCGCGTTCCGCCGGAGCGCGGTGGCGCAACCCGTCTCGAGGTGCGCGTGGGCGACGGCGCCGCCAATCCCTACCTGGCGATCGCGGCGACGCTCGCGGCCGGCCACGACGGCCTGGACCGCGAGCTGGAGCCCCCGGAGCCCGTCGCCGGTGACGCCTACCGCGCCGACCCCGAGCACGCCGGCGCGCGCCTGCCCGGCACGCTCGAAGAGGCCCTCGACGCGCTCGAAACCGACACGCTGCTGCGCGACGCGCTGGGCCCGGAGATCGTCGAGACCTTCCTGGCAGTCAAGCGGTTCGAGATCGAGCGTCACCGGGCGTGGGTCTCGGACTGGGAGATCGACGAGTACCTGCACCACCTCTAGGGAGAGGACCCGCGCGCCATGCCCGAGACGCTCAGCCACATCGACCTCTCCGACCACGACGTGTTCGTCGAAGGCGTCCCGCACGAGGCCTTCGCCGCCCTGCGCCGCGAGGACCCCGTGCACTGGAACCCCGAGCCGGACGGCCCGGGCTTCTGGGCGGTCACCCGCTACGAGGACATCCGCCACGTGCACCGCAGCCACGACGTCTTCTCGAGCGAGATCGGCGGCACGTCGCTGGAGGACCTCGCGCCCGAGCACCTCGAGGTGCGCAAGTCGATGCTCGACATGGACCCGCCGCGCCACGACCAGCTGCGCGGCCTGATCGCCCGCCGCTTCACGCCGCGCGCGGTCACCGTGTGGGAGGACAAGGTCCGCACGGTCACGCGCGAGGTGCTCGACACGGCGCTGCCCAAGGGCGAGTTCGACTTCGTACGCGAGATCTCGTCGGAGATCCCGATGCAGGTCTTCGCCGAGATCCTCGGCGTGCCGCACGAGGAGCGGCGCGTGATCATCGAGATCGGCGATCGTCTGCTCGGCAACCAGGACCCCGAGTACAAGGTGCCCGACGAGGAGCTCGACGCCCACCGCCACCTGCCGTTCTCGAGCCCCGCGGCGCTCGAGATGTTCGAGTTCGGCCGGCGCCTGGCCGCCGCGCGGCGCAAGGAGCCCAAGGACGACATCATCACGCAGCTCGCCTTCGAGCCGCTGACGCAGCAGGAGTTCGACGTGTACTTCGTCCTGCTCGCCGCGGCGGGCAATGAGACGACGCGGCACACGATCACGCACGGGCTGCTCGGACTGCTCGAGCACCCCGAGGAGCTCGAGCGACTGCGCAACGCCGGCGACGACCTTGCGCTGCGCAAGAGCGGGGCCGAGGAGATGCTGCGCTGGGCCACGCCGGTGCACCACTTCCGCCGCACCGCCGCGGTCGACACCGAGCTGGCCGGCCAGGCGATCAAGTCGGGGGACAAGGTCACGACCTGGTTCGTCAGCGGCAACCGCGACGAGGCCGTCTTCGACGACCCCGACCGCTTCGACATCGGCCGCACGCCGAACCCGCACATGGCCTTCGGGCCAGGCGGCATCCACCACTGCATGGGCGCGCACCTGGCCAAGCTGGAGGTGCGCATCGCCTTCGAGGAGCTGCTGGCGCGGGTGTCGTCGATCGAGGTCACCGGGCCGCCGGAGCGGCTGCGCTCGAACTTCTTCAACGGCGTCAAGCGCCTGCCGGTGAAGGTGACGCTGTGATCGCGCTGCACCGGCTCGACCACGTCGCGCTGCGCGTCGCCGACCTCGACGAGGCGGCGACGCGGTGGCATCTGCAGTTCGGCCTGGCCGAGCGCGACCGCGACGCGCGCAGCGTCACGCTGACCTGCGACGACGAGCCGCGCGCGCTGGTGCTCGAGCTCGCGCAGGACGACGAGGCTCCCGGCTTCGTGCGCGTCGGCTGGGAGCTCGCGCGCGGGTGCTCGATCGACGACGCGGCGACGCACCTGACCGAGCACGGCGTCGAGCACGCCCGCGGCGAGGACGCCATCGACCTGCGCGACGTCGAGGGCAACGCCTTGCGCCTGCTCGCCTACCGCGAGCCGCCGTCGCGGCTGGTCGCGCACGCCCGGCCGGCGGGCGCGCTGCCGCTCGGACATCCGCGCAAGCTCGGCCACGTCAACTTCCTCACCGGCCGCATCCAGGACCAGGTCGCCTTCTACGTCGACGTGCTCGGGATGCGCCTGACCGACTGGCTCGGAGACGGGGGCGTGTGGCTGCACGTCAACAGCGACCACCACGTCATGGCGTTCGTGGACAAGGGCTCGAGCCACTTCCACCACCTCGCCTTCGACACCGTCGACATCGGCCAGATGCGCGACGCGCTGGACCACCTCGGCCGCCACGGCCGCTGGCTCGGGTGGGGCCCGACGCGTCACGGCGTCGGCGGCAACATCGCCTCCTACGTGCGGATCGTCGAGGAGGCGTGCTTCGTCGAGCTGTACTGCGACATGGAGCAGCTGCAGGCCGACCACGAGCCGCGGGTCTGGCCCGACGACCGCTACTCGTCGAACACATGGGGGCCGCTGCCGCCGCGCTCATACTTCCGCTTCGACGAGGCGGCCGTCGCCTCCGAGCGCGAGTCGCTCGAGATGCAGGGGATCCCCCTGCCCGAGGCGGTGTCGGCGTGAGCGCGTCCGAGACGGCCCACGCGCTGCGCGGCTACACCACCCCGCGCACCCCGGAGGGCCTGGCGAGCCTCGTTCCGCCGCCGCCGTGGCACTACGTCGGCGACTTCCTCGTCGTCGACTTCCACGCCGACCCCGAGGCGGCGGTCTCGCTGCTGCCCGAGGGCCTCGAGCCGCACTCCGACCCCGGGCGCTGCGCGGTTGTCTTCGCCGACTGGCAGTCGTGCAGTGAGCACGGCGACGAGCTGCTCGACCCCGCGCGCTCGCACTACAAGGAGTGCTACTTGGTCGTCAACGCGCTGCTCGACGGCGAGCCGGTCACGACCTGCACGTTCATCTGGGTCGACCAGGACTTCGCGATGGCGCGCGGCTGGATCCAGGGCTTCCCGAAGAAGCTCGGCACCGTGTGGATGACGCGCACGTACGGCGTCGTGACGCGCGCGGCGCCGGCGATTGCGGAGGGCGGGCGCTTCGGGGCGACCTGCAGCGCGCGCGGGCGCGAGCTCGTGCGCGCGCGCGTGACGCTCGAGCGGCCGTCGCAGACCGGCTCGCTCCACACCGACCCGCCGATCGTGAACGTGCGCCACTTCCCGCGGCTGGCCGCTGGCCGCCACGAGGACCCGCAGGTGCACGAGCTCGTGCGCTCGCGCTCGCGGGACCGCAGCGTGTCGGAGGTCTGGGAGGGCGACGCGGAGCTTGAGCTCTTCGCCGCCCCGGGGGAGGAGCACACGCTGCTGCAGCCGGTGAGCGTCGGGCGGGGCTACCGCTTCACCTTCGCCTACACGGTCGACGACCTCGAGACGGTCAAGGAGCTGGGGCGATGAGCGCCACCGCGGTAGGGGCGACCGCGCTGGTCGCGGGCGTCGAGGTCCCGACGGAGCACTACATCGGCGGCGAGCGCGTCAGCAGCGAGCGCACGTTCACGACGATCTCGCCGATCGACGGGCAGCCGCTCGCCGAGGTCGCTCGGGCGGGGGAGGTCGAGGTCGACCGCGCGGTGCGCGCGGCCCACGACGCCTTCCCCGCCTGGGCGGCGCTCGGGCCGACCGGGCGGGCGGCGCACCTGCACCGCCTGGCCGACCTCATCGACGCGCACGTCGAGCAGCTCGCCGCTGTCGAGTGCGCCGACATGGCGATGCTGCTGCGCTCGCTGCGCGCGCGCGTCATCGCCCGCGGCGCGCTGAACTACCGCAACTACGCCGACCTCGCGGTCGCCTACGAGGAGCGCGACTGGCGCTCGCGCGGCACGTGGAACCGCGTGCAGCGCATGCCGGCGGGCCCGGCCGCGGTCATCACGCCGTGGAACGCGCCGTTCATGCTCTCGACCTGGAAGACCGCGCCGGCGCTGGCCGCGGGCTGCAGCGTGGTGCTCAAGCCGGCCGAGTGGTCGCCGCTGAGCTGCTCGCTGCTGGCCTCGCTCGCCGACGAGGCGGGATTGCCGCCGGGCGTCTTCAACGTCGTGCAGGGCATCGGCGAGGAGGCGGGTGCCGCGCTTGTGGCGCACCCGCTCATCCGGCGCGCCTCCTTCACCGGCTCGACCGACACGGCGAAGCACATCGGCACGGCGGCGGCGAGCAACATCGTCCCGTTCACGGCCGAGCTGGGAGGCAAGAACCCGTTCGTCGTCTTCGCCGACGCCGACCTCGACGCGGCCGCGCAGAAGGCCGCCGGCCAGTACGACGACGCCGGCCAGGTCTGCCTCTCGGGCACCCGGATCCTCGTCGAGGAGCCGGTGCACGACGCGTTCCTCGAGAAGTTCCACGCCGCCGTCGACGCGCACGTGCTCGGCGATCCGCGCGATGACGCGACGACGATCTCGCCGATGATCCACCCCGACCACCTCGCGCGGGTGGAGGGCTTCCTCGAGCGCGCCCGCGCGGACGGGCAGCGGGTCGTCCGGGGCGGCGCCCGCGCGGGCGGGCTCTTCTACGAGCCGACGCTCGTCGAGCCCACGAGCAACGACGCCGAGATCGTGCAGAACGAGGTCTTCGGGCCCGTGCTGACGATCCAGTCCTTCCGCGACGAGGCGGAGGCGATCGCGCTCGCCAACTCGACCAAGTACGGGCTGTCGGCGATCGTCTACACGTCGTCGATGGGGCGCGCGGACCGCGTCGGCCGGGCTCTGGTCGGCGGCACGGTGTGGGTCAACACGTTCCTCGTGCGCGACCTGACCGCGCCGTTCGGCGGTATGCGCGCGAGCGGCATCGGGCGCGAGGGCGGCGACTACGCGCTCGACTTCTACAGCGACCTCAAGACACTGCAGGTCCTCGAGGGCTCAGTGCGGTGAGCTCGGGCTGGATCGACGAGGCGGTCGCGGCGCAGCGGCCGTGGATGGAGGACCTGCTCGTGCGCCTCGTAGAGGCGCCGACAGTGCTCGGCGCCGAGGAGGCGGGGCAGGCGCTCATGGCGCAGGGCTTCGCCGACTGCGGCCTCGAGCCGGTCGACGTGCCGCTCGACCCGGGCGCGCTGCGCGCCGATCCCGGGCACTCGCCGTTCAGCTGGGACGTCGCGGGCAAGCGCAACGTGGTCGCCAGCTGGGCGGGGACCGGCGGTGACGGCGCGCGCTCGCTCGTCCTCAACGGCCACGTCGACGTCGTGCCGCCGGCGTCCGAGGCACTGTGGACATCCCCGCCGTTCCGCGCCCGGCGGGAGGGCGACTGGCTCTTCGGGCGCGGCGCCGGCGACATGAAGGCCGGCCTCGTAGCGATGACCGGCGCGGTGAAGGCGCTGCGCGCGGCGGGCGTCGAGCTCGCGGGCGACGTGCACCTGCAGTCGGTCGTCGAGGAGGAGTGCACGGGCAACGGCACGCTGCAGTGCCTGCTCGCCGGCCACGGCGCCGGCGCCGACGCGGCGATCCTCACCGAGCCGCACCCCGACCACGTGACCGTCGCGCAGGTCGGCGTCCTGTGGTTCCACATCGACGTGCGCGGCGTCCCCGCGCACGCCGCCCGGGCGAGCACGCTCGGCACCGACGCCTTCACCGCCGCGCAGGGCGTGCTCGCCGAGCTGCGCGCGCTCGAGGCCGAGCTGAACGCCGAGCGGGGCGAGCACCCGCACTACGCCGGCTTCGCGCACCCCATCAACCTCAACCCGGGCGTCGTGAGCGCGGGCGACTGGGCCTCGACCGTGCCGGCCGAGTGCACGCTGTCCTGCCGCCTGGCGCTCTACCCGGGGCAGCGGCCGGCCGAGCTGTGCGCCCGTGTCGAGGCGGCATTGGCGCGCGCGGCGGCGCACGACCCGTTCCTCGCCGAGCACCCGCCGGCCGTCCGCTACGACGGCTTCAGCTGCGAGGGCTCGGTCGTCGACGGCGACGCCCCGATCGTGCTCGCGGTGGCCGACGCGTTCCGCGACGTCCACGGCGGCGCGGAGATCGAGCGGCGCGCGACGACCGCCACGACGGATGCCCGGCACTTCGTGCGCCGCGGCATCCCGGCGATCTGCTTCGGCCCGCGGGCCGAGGACATCCACGGCATCGACGAGCGGGTGTCGATGTCGTCCCTGGCCGACGTGGCGAGCGTGCTCGCCCGCGTCGTCCTGCAGTGGTGCGGGGGAGCACCCAACCGTCCGGCAGGAACGCCGGACCATCGGAGGAGGAGCATGCATGTCAGTCGTTGAGCCGACCGAACAGGCGGCGTCGTCCACCACGGTCCCGGGCGACGGCGCGCTGCGGCGCCGGGCGCTCGGCGTGTCCGACCTCGTCTTCTTCATCGTCGCCGCGTCCGCGCCGCTGACCGCGGTCGCGGGCGGCCAGGCCGCGTCCTACCTCGTCACGGGGAACAAGGGCATCCCGTTCCTGTTCATCCCGCTGGCGATCATCCTCGGGATCTTCACCGTCGGCTACGCGGCGATGAGCCGCCATGTCGCCGACGCGGGCGCCTTCTACACGTACGTGACCCGCGGCCTCGGGCGGATCCCGGGCGTCGGCACGGCCTTCGTGGCGCTGGCCTCCTACAACTCGATGCAGTTCGGCATCTACGGGCTCTTCGGCGCCGCCACGAGCGGGTTCATGGCCGACAAGATCGGCATCACGCTCGACTGGTACTGGTGGTGCCTCATCGCCGGCGTGATCATCGCGGTGCTCGGCGTCCTGCAGGTGGACCTCAACGCGCGCGTCCTCGCCGTCTTCCTCACGCTCGAGATCATCGTCGTCGCGCTCTTCGACTTCGGCGTCCTCGCCGACCCGGGCCCGCAGGGCCTGACCAGCGTCGGGTTCAGCCCGAGCGCCGCGACCCATCAGGCGCTCGGCGCGGGGCTCGTGTTCTGCGTCGCCTCGTTCGTCGGCTTCGAGTCTGCCGCGATCTACAGCGAGGAGGTCAAGGACCCCAAGCGCACCGTGGCCCGGGCGACCTTCATCGCCGTCGCGATCACCGGCGTCTTCTACGCGGTGTCGAGTTGGCTCCTGGCGGACTCGATCGGCCCGGACGCCATCACGAACCCGGCCGCGCTGGTCAAGGGCGGCTTCACGACCGCCGGCGGGCCGGACCCGACGACGGTGCTGTTCATCGCCGGTCAGGACCGCCTCGGCGCGTTCTGGGGCGATTCCGCGTCGCTGCTGTTCTGCACGAGCCTGTTCGCCGCGCTGCTGAGCTTCCACAACAGCGTCGCCCGGTACTTCTTCGCGCTCGGGCGTGAGCGGGTCCTGCCGGCCGCCTTCGGACGCACCAGCGCCCGCACCGGTGCGCCCGTCGTCGGGTCGGTGGCGCAGTCGGTGGGGGCGCTCCTCGTCGTCGGGGGCTTCGCCGTCGCGGGGGCCGACCCGGTGCTCAAGCTCTTCACCTGGCTGGGGCAGCTGGGGGCCCTGGGCGTGCTCGCCCTCATGACGGTCACGTCCTTCGCGGTCGTGGCGTTCTTCCGGCGTCAGCCCGACCCGGATGCGGGGCCGGTGCGGACCTTCGTGGCGCCGCTGATCGCGGGCGTGCTGATGTTCATCATCCTCGTCCTCGCGGTGACGAACTTCAACGTCCTCATCACCAGTTCGCCCGATGCGCCGCTCGCCACGTCGGCGGTGGTCCTCCCGCTGCTGCTGCTGGTCGCAGGTGTCCTCGGCATGGTCGTCGCCGCGGCGATCCGCTCCCGCGACCCCCAGCGCTACTCGCGCATCGGGAACCGCACCGCGGTCGAGGTCGCCGAGCAGGTCGCGTGAGCCTGATCTGACGCGCCGGCCGCCGCGCCCACCGACCTCTGGATCGGTCGGGCGTGGCGGCCGCGGGGCGTCGCCCGGTCAGCTCCTGGCCGGCTCGACCGCGACGGCGTCGCCGGCGCGCTCGGCGGGGGCTCCGACGAGCGGCCCGACGCAGAAGTGCTCCATGTGCCGCTCGGCGAGCCGGCTGTGGAACTCACCGAACTCCGCCGTGGCGTCCTTGCCGCCGTACATGCGGGCGACGAAGGGGCCGCCCGGGTGGTGGTCCTTCCATTCGGTGAAGTCGTAGACCTTGCCGCGGATGACGACCCAGCAGTCGTCGAACGTCGCGTGCTGTGCGAGCTCCTCGCGCGTGACGGGCCGGTCGCCGGTCCAGGGCTTCGCCGGCTTCCACAGGTTCTGGGCGATCTCCCGGCGAGCGCTGAGCGCCGCGGTCCGCGAGCGGAAGTCCCACGGCCCGAGCTTGCGCATCGGCAGCTTGTCGCCGATCTCGCGCGCGTCGAACGCGTAGATCCACGAGTCGTCGGTGCCCGCACGCTCGTTGTGATCGAACATGGGGTAGTCGCGCTCGTTGACCGCCGCGAGGATCTGCCGGCGCTCAGGTGAGTCCGCGGGCTCGAGGTGCTTGAAGAGGAACTTCGACGCGAACTGGAAGCGCGTCGCGCGGTAGTAGCGCACGCGCTCGTAGTGGAGCAGCGCGCGGTAGATGTCAGTGCCGTGAAGCTCGAAGCACTTGCCGAGCGCCGCCGCGTCCTCGAAGGCCTGCGCCGCGCCCTGGCCGTAGGTCGGCAGCATCGGGTGAGCGGCGTCGCCCACCAGGCCGACGCGACCCTCCGTCCAGCTCTCGAGCGCGTCCCGGTCGTAGAGCCCCCACTTCGTCGGGTTCTCGATCAGGCCGGTGAGCGCGACGACGTCGTCGTGACGGGGGTCGCCCGCGAATGCCGTGCTCATGTTGCCGACCATCTCGTCGTGGTCGGCGGGGAACCAGTCACCCTCTTCTTGCTCGAACTCGTCGGCGTTGGGCTCGTAGTAGGCGAGCCACACGTTGAGCAGCTCGCCGCCGCGGACCCAGTACGTGAGGTGCTGCGCCGTCGGGGTCTCGCGGGAGTCCATCGACATCGTCTCGATGGGGTTGAAGTCGAGCGGGCTGCCGTCGGGCTTGCGCGCCGCGGCGACCTTGTCCCGCGGGACCAGGCCGCGGTAGACGACGACCTCGGTCCAGCGTTTGGTCGACACGCCCGGCCAGACCGCCTCGAGCACCTGGGAGTTGATCCCGTCGGCACCGATCAGCAGGTCGCCGGTCTCCGTCGCGCCGTCGGAGAACGTCACGGTGACGGACTCCTCGTCCTGGCTGACGGTCTCCAGGCGCTTGGCCATGTGGACCTGGATCGGGCAGTTCGCGCCCGTCTCCGGCGCGAACTCGAGGACCCGCTTGTGGAGGCACATCAGCAGGTCCATGCGGTGCATGTGGTGGAAGCCGGCGTTGTCGTTGGCCGCCGTATTGTGGTCGAGCGGCTTGCGCGTGATGTGGCCGTCCTCCCAGACCATCCGCGTCTCGTGGAGGATCGCCGCCCTGCCGCCGTCGATCGCGCCGTGGGGACCCTTGGGGTCACCGCCGTCGAGGTCGACGCCCAGCCACCGCGACAGCCGTGCGGCGTTCGGAGGGATGTTCAGCCCCGCTCCCGCGGTGCTCGGGGTGCGCGACTGCTCGAAGACGTCGATGGCGGTGAACGCGCCCGACTCCCGCAGCGCCAGAGCGGTCATCAGCCCGGCCATGCCTCCACCTGCGATAAGTGCCCGCATCGAGTCCCTCCGGTTCCTCTCCATGGGTGGCGTCCACGGCGCGACGGGCGCCCGCCGTCGCGACCGTATCTCGGAACTATCCGGATGGCAAGTTGGGCGGCGGGTCTTCCCGAGCTGGCGATGCCCCAGCGCTCGGGGCTGGGCGAGTGACGCACGCGGGCGTCGGCTAGGCTCGGGCGCATGGCGATGAGCACGCCGCCCAAGCGCCCGCCGCGCGGCGACGGCCGCGTCGCGCTGTTGGAGGCCGCCATCCGCGTGGGGGCGCACCAGGGCCTTCGCGGGCTCACGCTCCGCTCCGTCGCCGCGGAGGCCGGCGTCTCCCACGGCCTCGTCCGGCACCACTTCGGCTCGCGCCAGCAGCTCGTCGACGAGGCGCTCGAGCACGCCGCCCGCATGTCGATGAGCACTGGCGATCTCGAGCCCGGCACGGGCGATCCGGCCGACTTCTCGAGGGCGCTCGAGGACATCGTCGCCGAGGACCCCGACGTGCAGGCGTTCCAGTACGAGATGGCGATGGAGGCGCGGCGCCGACCGGAGCTCCTCGCGACGAACCACGCCGTCTACGAGCAGTACCGCCAGGCGACGCAGCGCGAGCTGGTGCGCATGGAGCTCGCCGATGACCCCGCCCTGGCGCACGCGGTCTTCGCGATGCTCGACGGCCTCGTCCTCCAGAAGGTGCTCTTCGGCATGCCCGTCGAGCCCGCGATCGAGTGGCTGCGCACGATGTTGAAGGCGCTCCGGGCCACGGAAGCCGCTCCGACGAAGCGCGGATCGCACACGTCTCGAGTCGAGTCCGCCGACGCGGTCGAAGGACGACCCGCGACCTGAGGCCAAGCACGCACGGCGATCGTCGCTCGACCCGCTTCGACGGGGTCGGCCCGGACCACCTCCCGGCCGCCGACCGAGCTCAAGCCCGTCACCTGGGAGACGGTGCGCCTGGGCGAGTGCACGACCGGCCTGCAGCACGCCGACGCCGTGGCACGCCCCACCGCGAGGGTGGGCGTTCGCCGGACTCCTGCGGCGCCACCGACGTCATCCTGCTCCCGACCGTGCTCACCCCGCGGCCGCCGCTTGGGACGCTGACGCGCGCGACGGGCGACCTTGACGCCTTCTTCGCTCGCGAGTTCGCCGCCGTCACCGGCTTCACGACGGCGGCCGACGTCAACGGGAAGGGCCGCGATCTCGCGGCCGCTCGGGGAGGTCGGCGGGCTGCCCGTCAGCCTGGAGCTCATGGCGCCTGGCGAGCGCACCGGCGCCGAGCAGAGCGAGCAGCTCGCTTGAGGCGCCGCTCAGCCGGTGACCCGGACGACGAGTCCGCGCGCGCCGGGATCCTGGGGCGTCGAACGAGCGTTGAGCCACCTCACCGCACCAACAACCTTCAGGTGCTGTGGACGTCAGGCGGATCCGCGGCGTGCGGCGCGGCTCGGCAACCCACAGGTCAGGTAGATCTCCGCGCGCGCGGCACGACCCAGATCTGCCGCCGGCAGCGCCTCGACCGCCGGGATCCGTCCCGGAGGACGCGCAAATCTTTGATGCAATCTAGGCTCTACAGCGTCGAATCGCCCACCACTGAGTCGGCCTCGCGGCCTCGAAACTGTCCCCGCCGCTGGCCCCGTCGCGACGGACCGAGACAAGTGAAGCGGCCGTAGCGGCCGGTTCAACGGTGAGCGACGGGACGCGAACCCGCG
>JAXDHR010000141.1:0-10695 GCA_034664425.1 Solirubrobacteraceae bacterium | reverse complement strand
TGCCGAGCTTGGTCTTCGTCTGGCCCTCGAACTGGGGGTCGGCCAGCTTGGCCGAGATGACGGCGGTCAGGCCCTCGCGGACGTCCTCGCCCGAGAGGTTCTCGTCGCGCTCCTTGAGCTCGCCGGTGTCGCGCGCGTAGCGGTTGAGGGTGCGCGTGAGCGCCGAGCGGAAGCCTGAGAGGTGCGAACCGCCCTCGTGCGTGTTGATGTTGTTGGCGAACGAGAAGATCGACTCCTGGTAGGAGGCGTTCCACTGCATCGCGATCTCGACGGCGCCCTCGCTGGACTCGCCCTCGAAGAAGATGACCTTCTTCTGGATCGGGTCCTTGTTCTCGTTGAGGTAGGCGACGAAGTCCTCGATCCCACCCTCGTAGTGGAACTCGACGGACTTGGCGCTCTCGCCACGCTCGTCGGTCAACGAGATGCGCAGGCCGCGCGTCAGGAACGCCGTCTCGCGCAGCCGCTGCTCGAGGGTCGAGAACTCGTAGTCCGTGGTCTCGAAGATCTCGGCGTCGGGGCGGAAGGTGATCGTCGTGCCCGTCTCGGTGGTCGGCTCTCCCTTGGCGAGCGGCCCCTGCGGCGCACCGCGGACGTAGTCCTGCGTCCACCGGAAGCCGTCGCGGCGGACCTCGACGTGCAACTCCTCCGACAGCGCGTTGACGACGGATACGCCGACGCCGTGCAGGCCGCCGGAGACCTTGTAGCCGCCGCCGCCGAACTTGCCGCCGGCGTGCAGGACGGTGAGGACGACCTCGACCGCAGGGCGCTGCTCCTTCTCCATGATCGCGACGGGGATGCCGGCGCCGTAATCGACCACGGTCACGGAGTTGTCCGGGTGGATCGTGACGTCGACCGCGTCGTTGCGACCGGCCAGCGCCTCGTCGACGGAGTTGTCGACCACCTCGTAGACGAGGTGATGCAGGCCGCGGACGCCGGTCGAGCCGATGTACATGCCTGGACGCTTGCGCACGGCCTCGAGACCCTCGAGGACCGTGATGTCCTGGGCGTCGTAGCGCGTCTTGTTCAGTTCGTTGCCGCCGTCGTTCGCAGCCAAGGTGCCTCCGTCCGCACACATGCGACGCCCCGGCGTCGGCGCGCGATCCGCGCACGGCCGGGGCGTGGCCTTCAAGTAGCCATAACTTTAGCACAGCGAGGCCCCGGAACCGCCCTCCAGAGTGTAACGAAATGGCTGCAAATCGCAGCAAACTTGGATGCCTCAGGTGCGCGGTCGCGGCGCCGGGCGCGCCTGCACCCGCAACCGGCGTACCGCCGGGCGTCCAAGGGCCGCATTCAGGCGGTCGAGGACCAGCTCCGACATCAGGTCGAGCTCCTGCGCCCGCACCGCTTCCGGGCAGGCGACGGTGACCTCGCCGTCGCGCTCGGCGTAGGGCTGAGCGTGCTCGGCGAACGCGCCCGCGGCGCCCGGCCACGCCCGCTGGACCTCGGCGAGCAGTGTCGGCGGTGCGAGGCCGGCGGTCAGGCCGTCGAGCGCGTGAGCGACGGGCCGCGGGCCGCGGCGCTTCATCCCGCGAGCCGCTCCTGCTCCGCGCCCGCGCCCTGCAACACGCGCCCACCCGCCACCGCGACCTTCTCCACGCCGGCGTCGTCGGCACCGGGCACATGGGCGAGCTCGGTGGTCGTGATCACGCTCTGACCGCCCGCGCGCAGCACGTCCACGAGCCGCGCGCGGCGCGTGGCATCGAGCTCGGACATGACGTCGTCGAGCAGCAGCAGCGGCGGCACGCCGCGGACCTCGCCCAGCCGCTCGCGCTCGGCCAGCAGGAGCGCGAGCAGGGCGAGGCGCTGCTGGCCGCGCGAACCGTAGGCGCGAAGCTCGCGGCCGGCGCGCCGCAGCGACAGCTCGTCGCGGTGCGGGCCGTGGCCCGTGAAGCCGCGGTCGAGGTCGCTCGCCGTTCGCTCGGCCAGCTCGGCGGCGAGCACGTCGGCATCCCGCGCCTTCGAGCGCGGCCGGTACCCGAGCTCGGCGCCGCCCTCCAGGCCGAGCGCCTCGCCGTGGCGCGCGAACGGCTCGCGGAGTCCGTCGACGGCCTCGGCGCGATCGCGCATCAGCGCGATGCCGTGGCGGGCCAGCTCGGCGTCCCAGGCCGGCAGCGAGCCGCGACCGGCACGGCCCGCGCGGATCGCGGCGACGAGCGCGTTGCGCTGGGCGAGTGCGGCAGAGTACGCCCGCCGCACGTCCGCACGCGCCGGCCACAGCGCGGCGACGACCTGGTCGAGGTGCGCCCGCCGCAGCGCCGGCGCACCGAGCACGAGCTCGAGCCGGTCGGGAAGGAACACCGACACGAGCGGCCGCGCCGAGACGTCGGTCAGCCGCTCGACCGCAGCGCCGTCGACCATCAGGCGCTTCGCCTCGCCGGGCTCGAACCCGACCGCGATCTCGTGCGTGCCGAGCTCGTCCTCCGTGCGCAGCTCGAGCCGGCAGACCGACGCACCGAAGCGCACGACCTCGCGCTCGTTGGCGGTCCGGCACGAGCGGCCCGTGCAGGCGAAGTAGACGCCTTCGAGCAGGTTGGTCTTGCCCGCGCCGTTGCGGCCGGCGATCACCGTCAGGCCCGGCCCGAGCCGCAGCTCCGCGTGCTCGTAGGAGCGGAACTCGCGCAGCTGCAGCCGCGTGGCGTGCATGGGGACGCTAGACGTTCAGCCGGATCGGCATGAGCAGGTACTGGAACCCGCTCTCGTCGGCCGAGGAGATCAGACCCGGCCGCAGCGGCGAGATCAGCTTCAGCAGCACATCGCCCGAGTCGATCGCCTCGAGGCCATCGCGGAGGAACTCGGGGTTGAAGCCGATCTCGAACGGCTCGCCGGCGAAGGGGATGGGCAACGTCTCGCGCGCCTCGCCGACGTCGGGCGTCCGTGCCGAGACGGTGAGCTCGCCTTCGCTGAACGCCAGCCGCAGCGGCGCGTTCTTCTGCGCGAGCAGCGAGATCCGGCGCACGACCTCGGCGATCTCCGGCGCCGCCAGGCGCAGCTCGTACTCGTAGGCGTCCGGCAGGAGCTGGCGCACATTGGGGAACTGACCGTCGATCAGCCGCGAGGAGAGCACCACCCCGCCCGCCTCGAAGACGACCTGGTTCGCGGTCAGCGCGACCGTGAGCCGGTCGGCGCCACTGCCCTGCACGATGCGGGTCAGCTCCTGCAGCGCGCGGGCGGGAACGTTGGCCTCGAAGTCGCCGGCCAGTGCGTCCTCGAGCTGGGTGTCCTTGGCGGCCAGCCGATAGGAGTCGGTCGCGGCCATCCGCAGTTCGTCGCCGGCGGCGGAGACGAGGATGCCGGTCAGGACGGGGCGGGTCTCGTCCCGCGACGCTGCCCGACCCACCTTCAACACGGTATCCACGAACGCGGCCGCCGGGATCTCCAGCCGTCCGTCGCCGGCCGGCTCAGGCAGCGGCGGGAAGTCCTCGAGGCGCAGCGTACGGATGTGGAAGGTGGCCGAGCCCGAGACGATCTCGACGTCCTGCTCGGTGGGTCGCAGCTCGACCGAGACCCCGGCGGCCGGCAGCGCGCGGACGACGTCGACGAGCAGGCGGGCCGGGAGGACGACCTCGCCCTCGCGGACGACCTCGCCCTCGAGCGGCACGCGCAGGCCGATCTCCATGTCGGTGGCTCGCAGCTCGATGGCCCCGCCCGTGGCCTGGACGTGCACGCCGGATAGTGCCTGCACCGCCGAGCGCGTGGACGCGGCGCGGGTCACGGTCTGCAGCTGGGAGAACAGCGCCTCGCGCGACGTGGTCAGTCTCATGTTCGCCTCGCGATCAATGACTCGAAGATGAAGAAGGGGATCAGTTGGTCTTCGTCGGTGATGTTGAAGGTGTGCACAACTCCCGGAGTCCCTGCTCGGTGCGAGGACGACGGCGGGTGCAGGGCTGTGCACGAACGGTGCAGTGTGTCAGGCGCATCGGATCTCATTTCGTTCCGCCGAGACGCTCGGTGAGCCGGCGGACCGCGTCGTAGGCGTCGCGATCGGTGGCGATCCGCTCGGCCGTCCGCTTGCAGGCGTGCATGACGGTCGTGTGGTTGCGGTTGCCGAACGCGCGGCCGATGGCGGGAAGCGTCTGGTCGGTGAGCTCACGCGCGAGGTACATCGCCACCTGCCGGGGCCAGGCGACCGCTCCGGCGCGGCTCGGGGAGACGAGGTCCTCGAGCGAGATCTCGAACAGCTCGCACGTCGACTCCTGGATCTCGCGCACGGTGCGCCGTCGCGGCCGCAGCTCGGGATAGAGGCCATCGAGCACCTCAGTGGCGAGCGTGTGCGTGACCGGGCGGCCGGTGAGCGAGCCGAAGGCGATCACCCGGATGAGCGCGCCCTCGAGCGCGCGGATGTTGGTGTCCACGCGCGCGGCGATCAGCTCGAGCGCGTCGGGGTCGACGCCGGCGATGCCGTCCTGGAGCACCCGCTTGCGCAGGATCGTCAGCCGCGTGCCGGTGTCGGGCGGCCGCACGTCGCACACCAGGCCCGCCTCGAAGCGCTCGCGCAGGCGATCCTCGAGCGCGTCGAGGTCGCGCGGGGGCCGGTCGGACGTGAGGACGAGCTGCGCGCCGGCGCCGTGCAGCGCGTTGAAGGTGTGGAAGAACTCCTGCTCCGTGCGCGCCTTGCTCTGCAAGAACTGGATGTCGTCGACGAGCAGCACGTCGACGGTGCGGTACGCCGCCTTGAAGGCGTCGAGCTGCTTGCTGTGCAGCGCGCCGACGAACTGGTCGGTGAACGCTTCGACGGTCGTGTAGAGCACCGACAGGCCGTCGCCGTGCTCGGTCACGTAGTTGGCGATCGACTGCAGCAGGTGCGTCTTGCCGAGCCCGGGCGGTCCGCAGATGAACAGCGGGTTGTAGGCCAGCCCCGGCATCTCGGCGACCGAGAGCGCCGCGGCGTGCGCCAGCCGGTTGGAGTCCCCGATGACGAACTGGTCGAAGTTGAGCCGCGGGTTGAAGGTGCGCCCCGCCGCGCCGGGCGCACCGATGCTCGCGGCCGTACCCGCACGCAGGCGGGCCGGCTCGCGCGGCGCGCCCTGGCCGGGCGCGACGAGCCGGACCGTGGCCGCCCCGCTTCCGAGCACGGCGTCGGCGGCCGCCTGCAACAGCCGCGCGAAGTTCGACGCGATCCACGGCCGGATCTCGTCCGGCGCCTCGAGCAGCAGCTCGCCGTCGGCCAGCGATCCGGCGCGGAGGGGCTCGAGCCACAGGTGCCACGTCGACTCGGCCACCGACCGGCGGAGCACCGCGCGGATGCGGGGCCAGGCCTGTGAGAGTGGGTCGTCGGGCAAGGGCGAGGGGCGGCTGCCCCCGGCTGGGAGGTTGCCGTGCTGCGGAGCGATCGGGGCCCCGGGAGGGCCGAGGGCGGCGAACATACCACGGCGTCTGGGGCCTCAGGAGGCCGTGCTGGAGCCCCGGCGAGCGTGCCCCGCAAATCGCGGAGAACACGTGCAACGGGCGGGTCGGGCGCCCGACATCGGGCCTGTGCACAGCTGTCGACGGCGTGTGCACGATCGTGTCAGCTGCGGCCGGGACCGCGCGACGCAGCCGGCAGGGCCGCCGCGGCGTTGTATCCTCCAGGGCCATCGTCCCGCGACGCGGGCGCTGTGGCATGGGCCGGGCGCCGACCGGCGCGGCGAAGGAGCCTGAACGTGAAGCGGACTTATCAGCCGAAGAAGCGCAAGCGCGCCCGTACGCACGGGTTCCGCGCCCGCATGAGCACCCGTGCCGGGCGCATCGTGCTCAAGCGCCGCCGCGACAAGGGCCGCAAGCGGCTCACTGTGTAGATGGCGAGGCGCTCGCCCGGCGGAGGCCGTTCACAGCGGCGCCGGCTGTCGCGCAGCGCCGAGTTCGAGCGGGTCTATCGCCAGGGCCGCTCGAAGGCCAACCGCTTCCTCGTGCTCTATGCCTTTTCGCGCGCGGACGACGACGCGGGGGCGTCCGAACCCGACGAGGGGCCGCGCCTGGGGCTGTCCGTCTCGCGTCGCGTCGGCGGTGCCGTCGAGCGCACGCGCGTGAAGCGGGTGCTGCGCGAGGCGTTCTGGTCGGAGGCGGAGCGGCTGCCCGTCGGCTCGGACTACGTGGTCGTTGCCCGTCCCGAGGCGCTTGCGCTGGCCGACCGCGACGGCATGGCCGGGATGCGCTCGGCGCTCGCCGAGCTCGTCGACGGGCTCGGCGGCCGTCCTGCGCGCCAGGAGGACGCATGACGCGCGCGCGGGCGATCGCAGTGCTGCCGATCCGCTTCTACCAGCGCGTCATCTCGCCGGTGTTGCCGCAGCGCTGCAAGTACCACCCCAGCTGCTCGGCGTATGCGGTGCAGGCGATCCAGGGCTACGGCATACTGCGCGGCTCCGCGCTCGCCGCCTGGCGGCTGCTGCGCTGCAATCCCTTTAGCCACGGCGGGTACGACCCGGTGTCCGCTCAGCGCCTGTTCCGGGCCCCGGGCAACCGCAATCTCCCCCTCCACGACTGATCTCTCCCGTGCTGCACGTCTTCGCCACGAACCCGATCCAGCCGCTGATCAACCTCTTCGAGGCGGTGATCATCTTCTTCCACGATCAGATCGGGCTCGAATGGGGCCTCGCGATCGTGGTGCTGACCATCGTCGTTCGCGCCTGCCTACTGCCGCTGACGCTCAAGCAGTTCAAGTCGATGCAGTCGATGGCCGCGCACGGGCCGGAGATCAAGAAGCTCCAGGCTCGCTACAAGGACGACAAGGAGCGGCTCAACCAGGAGATGATGAAGTTCTACCGGGAGAACAAGATCAACCCGTTCGCGTCCTGCCTGCCGATGGTGGCGCAGCTCCCGGTCTTCCTCTCGCTCTACTACATGCTGCGCACCGACCTGCGGCGCGACATCTGCCCGCAGATCAACGCGCACCTCGCGACGCCGAAGCCGTGTGGCGCGACCGCTGACTCGGGCTTTCTCTTCATCCACGACCTGACGGACAAGGCGACGGGCGGGGTGCTCATCGCTCTGATCGTCCTCTACGTCGGCTCGCAGTTGTTCTCGACGCTGCTGATGTCGACGACGACGGACAAGACCCAGCGGATGATCTTCATCGCGCTGCCGTTCTTCTTCGTCCTGTTCGTAATCAACTTCCCCGCGGGTCTGCTCGTGTACTGGATCACGACGAACCTGTGGACGATCGCCCAGCAGATGATCGTGCGGCGTCGGCTCGGCCCGTTGCGGCCGCCGGGATCCGACAGTGGGGGCTTGAACCTCGGCGAGTTGCTGCGCGGCGGTGGGGCCGCGACGCCGAGCACCGTCCCCGTCGACGGGGACGGCGGGAAGACGCGTACCCGCCCGCGCGCCCGTGCGAGCTCGGGCGAGCGCGAGAAGCAGCCCGCGGCACGGCCCGCGGGCCCGCCGCCGGCACCGCCGCGGCGCAAGAAGAAGCGGTCCGGGAGGCGGCGATGAGCGAGGACGAACGGGGCGAGCGCGTCCGTGAGCTGGTGACGACCGTACGCGAGGCGCTCGGACTGGATGGCGAGGTCGCCGTCTCGACGGAGGATCGCGGGATCCGTGCCGTGCTCGAGGGTGAGGACCTCGGGTTGTTCATCGGCCGCCATGGCCAGACCATCGACGCCGTGCAGCATCTCGCGTTCAAGGTCGCCAATCGCGACACGGAGCGCGACGCGGCGGTGCGGGTGACGGTCGACGCCGCCGGCTACCGCGCTCGGCGCGAGCAGGTCCTGCACCGCCAGGCCGAGCAGGCGGCCGAGTCGGCGGCCCGCAACGGCACGCCGGTGGCACTCGACGCGATGAACGCCTCCGAGCGCAAGATCGTCCACGAGTTCCTGAAGGATCGTGAGGACGTCGAGACGTACTCCGAGGGCACCGAGCCCGACCGCCACCTCGTCGTGGCGCCGCTCGACTGAAGCGTTCCACGTGAAACGCCCAGCCGCCGCAGTGTTCCACGTGAAACACCGTGGTCCCGACCTGGGGCGGCCCTCTCGTGAGCGACATGCGCGCTAAGGCGGAGAGCGTTCCACGTGAAACATCCGCGGCCGTCGAGAGACGACTCGTGGGGCTGGCGGCCCAGCACGGGCTGGACGGGGCCGCGGTCGATGCGCTGCGTCGTCTGCTCGCGCACCAGGCGGCGGACGAGCACGCCTCGACGACGGTACGCGACCCGGGCGTCGCGGTCGACCGACACGTCGCGGACTCGCTGAGTGCGCTGGCGCTGCCATCGGTCCGTGGGGCTCGCCGGATCGCCGATCTCGGGTCGGGCGCCGGCTGGCCGGGGCTGGCCCTCGCCGCCGTGCTTCCCGCGGCACAGGTTGCGCTGGTCGAGAGCGCGAGTCGCCGCTGCCGCTACCTCGCGCGCGCGGTCGCAGCGGCCGGCCTCACCAACGCCGAGGTCGTTCACGCGCGCGCGGAGGACTGGCCCGAGGGCCTCGGCCGCCACGACCTCGTGACCGCGCGCGCCCTTGCCGCGCTGCCGGTCCTGTGCGAATACGCGGCGCCGCTCCTGATCGGCGGGGGTGAGCTCGTCGCCTACAAGGGTGCCGTCGACGACGATGAAGCGAGCGCGGGCCGGCGTGCCGCGTCGGAGCTCGGGCTCGAGCCGGCAGGCGTACTCGCCGCCGCGCCCTACCCCGCCGCGCGCGCTGCCACGCTGCACCGCTTCCGCAAGATCGCGCCCACGCCCACGCGCTTCCCACGACGGCCCGGAATGGCGCTCAAGCGGCCGCTCGGCGCCTGATCACGTCCCGAAACCCGCGCAGGATGCGACGAACCGCAGGCCGGTGGGGGGCGAATCCGCCGTCCACGTCGCTAGCGTCGTCGACCGCCATGGGCATCGTCTACGCGATCGCGAATCAGAAGGGCGGGGTCGGCAAGACCACCACCGCCGTGAACGTGGCCGCCTGCATCGCCGAGGCCGGCATCTCCACGCTGCTCGTGGACGTCGATCCCCAGGGCAACGCGACCGTCGGGCTCGGCGCCGCGCGCGACGACGGTCCCGGCCTCTACGACGTGCTGGCGGGGGAGGTTGCCGCCGCGGACGCGGTGCGGCCGACCGCCGTGGACGGGCTGGCGCTGCTCGCCTCGACGCCGGATCTCGCGGGCGCGACGATGGAGCTGCCCCGCCTCGCCGGCTCCGAGCGCCGGCTGCGCGACGCGCTCGCCCCGCTCCGCGACAGCTACGAGTTCCTGATCCTCGACTGCCCGCCGTCGCTGGGCCCGCTCACCGTCAACGCGCTCGTTGCTGCGGACCGCGTGATCGTGCCGGTCCAGACCGAGTACTTCGCGCTCGAGGGCCTGGCCGGCCTCCTCGACACCCTGAGCCTGATCCAGCGCGAGCTCAACCCACGTCTCATCGTCGCGGGAATGCTGCTGACCATGCACGACAACCGCACGAAGCTCGCCCGCGACGTCGAGCACGAGGTGCGAACGCACTTCCCGTCGCTGGTCTTCGACACGGTGATCCCGCGCAACGTCCGTCTGGGCGAGGCACCGAGCTTCGGCGTCCCCGTCATCCACCACGATCCCCACTGCGCCGGCTCGGAGGCCTACTTCGCGCTGGCCAAGGAGGTGGCTGCCCGTGGCTGAGCATCCCCGTGGGATGGGCCGCGGCCTCGCCGCGATCCTGTCCTCGACCGCTCCCGAGTCCGGCGAGCCGGCGCATCCGGAGCTGCGACGGCTGCCCGTCGAGCTCATCAGGCCCAATCCGCGCCAGCCGCGGCGCCAGTTCGACGAGTCCGCGCTCGTCGGACTCGCCGACTCGCTCAAGGAGCGCGGCGTGCTCCAGCCGGTGCTCGTGCGCCCGATTCCCGGCGGCACCTACGAGCTGATCGCCGGTGAGCGGCGCTGGCGCGCCGCACAGCTGGCCGGCTTCGACGCGGTGCCCGCGGTCATCCGCGACGACGACGACGCCACCACGCTCGAGCTCGCGCTGATCGAGAACATGGCCCGCGAGGATCTCAACCCGGTCGAGGAGGCGCGTGCGTGCGCGCTGCTGGTCGACGAGCTGGGGCTCACGCGCGAGGACGTCGGCCGTCGCGTCGGCCGCTCACGCGTCGCGGTGTCCAACCTGCTGCGGCTGCTGGAGCTGCCCGACGACGTGCTCGACCTGCTCGTCGGCGGCCGGCTCTCGGAGGGCCACGGCAAGGCGCTGCTGATGGCGCCCGACCACGGCGACCGCCGCCGGCTCGCCCGCACCGCCGCCGAGGCGGGCTGGACCGTGCGCGAGACGGAGACCCGCGCCCGTGAGGCGGCCGGGCGCGACGAGCCCCGCCCGGGCCGTGTCCGGCGGGCGTCGCGGGCTCATCCCGACCAGGTCGAGGCGGCCGCCCGGCTGGGCGACGCGCTCGCCGCGGCGCTCGGCGCAGAGGTCCGCGTGGCACCTCGCGGGGACGGCTTCAGGGTGACGCTGGGGTTCGAATCGCTTGACGATGCACTGGCCCTCGCGGAGCGCCTCGGGGGCCCACCCCCGGCGCTATAGTCCTCCAGCCCGGGGCGATTAGCTCAGTCGGTTAGAGCGCTTCTCTGATAAGGAAGAGGACCCAGGTACGAGGCCTGGAACGCCCACTCCCACGGGCCCGCGTAAGCGGGCCCTCGGCATGTCAGGAGGCGGCATGGCCAAGGTCTCGATCGACAGCAGGGTGCACCTCTCGGCGGCCGCCGAACGGGGCTTCGGACTCTCGGTCAACGCCATGCGCGGCAACCTCGCCGTCACCTTGACGGCGAACGGCGTCCTGATCG
>JAXDHR010000140.1:0-10480 GCA_034664425.1 Solirubrobacteraceae bacterium | reverse complement strand
GGCTCCGAGGGCCGGCTGATCGAGATGCAGCTCGAGGAGACGATGGTCGGCGTCGCCGGCGACAAGGCCGCGCTGCTGCACGACTACCTCGCCGACCCCGTCGACGACGCCTTCGCACTGGCGCTCGACGGCATCGCGCGGCTCCCGCACCAGGATCTGCTCGACTTCGGCCGGCTCGCCGAGATCCTCGGCTACGACCGCAAGGTCAATACCCTTGACTTCCCCGTCTCGCCCCGCGGCTTCCGCATCCTCGGCCGCATCCCACGCCTTCCGAGGCTCGTGGTGCAGAACATCGTTCGCGAGTTCCGCGGGCTGGACGAGATCCTCGCCGCCACCGATCCCGAGTTGGAGTCGGTGGAGGGCGTGGGGGAGATCCGTGCGAAGGACATCCGCGAGGGCCTTCGCCGGTTGCAGGAGATCAACCTCGTGGACCGCTACTTGCAGACCTGAAACGAAGCAACGGGACCAGGTGGTCCGGCATCCGGACGCACCCCGATAGAGGAGGACACCATCCCCGATACAGCGACCGAGCAGATCGAGGACCTCGACCTTACGCGCGAGGCCGAGTGCATCGACTTCGAGATCGGCGACAACGTCGTCTATCCGCACCATGGGGCGGGCCAGGTCATCAAGAAGGAAGACAAGGAGATCCTCGGCGAGGTGCGCCAGTACCTCACGATCAAGATCCTCCACAACGACATGACCGTGATGGTTCCGTGCGCGAACGCCGGTAAGGCGGGCCTGCGCCGGGTCATCGACGAGGACACCGTCAAGAAGGTTCTCGCCGTGCTCACGGCCGACGTGTCGCAGATGCCGAAGAACTGGAACCGCCGGTTCAAGCACAATCGCGACAAGATCAAGACCGGCGACATCCACGAGCTGGCCGAGGTCGTTCGCAACCTCGCCGTTCGCGAGCAGGACAAGGGCCTGTCCACGGGTGAGAAGCAGATGTACACGCGGGCGAAGAAGATCCTCGCCTCCGAGATGATGTACGCGCTCGACAAGTCCGAGGACGAGTCCGAGGCCTACCTGGACGATCTGCTCTCGCGCACCGATGCACAGCTGCTGGCCTCGGCGGCCATGGCCACGTCGGACGAGTAGCGACCCCTTCGCGTCGGCATGGCGGTCGCCCTCCTGGTGGCCGCCGGCAGTGGCGACCGCCTTGGCGCCTCACGGCCCAAGGCGTTCGTCGTGTTGGCGGGCCGTCCCATGCTCGAGTGGTCGCTCGACGCCCTGCGCGCGGCGGGCATCGACGACGTCGTCGTCGCGCTGCCGGCGGGCGAGCCGGCCCCCGCGGGCTGTCTCGGTGTGCCCGGCGGCGTGACCCGCTCGGCCTCGGTCCGCGCAGCGCTCGCCGCCGCGGCACCCGCCGCGACGGAGGTGGTCGTCCACGATGCCGCTCGCCCGCTCGTCGAGCCGGCGCTGTTCGCCCGCACGCTCGAGGCGCTCGCCGAGGCCGACGCGGCGATCGCCGCGGCGCCCGTAACCGACACCATCAAGCAGGCGGGCAGCGACCGCCGGGTCACGGCCACGCTCGACCGCTCGACGCTGTGGGCCGTGCAGACGCCGCAGGCGTTCCGCCGCGCGATGCTCGAAGCGGCGCTCGACGTCCCGGACGACGTGCTCGCCGCAGCGACCGACGACGCCTGGCTCGTCGAGCGGGCAGGCGGCCGCGTGCGGGTCGTAGAGTCCACGCCCGCCAACCTCAAGGTGACCACGCCCCACGACCTGCAGATCGCCGAGCTGCTGCTGCGAGACCGATGCTGACCGACTACCACGTCCACCTGCGCCCGGACGCCGAGCACACGCCTCCGGAGCGCTACTTCACGCCCGCGAACGCCGAGCGCTACCGCACGGTCGCCGACGAGCGCGGGGTCGCCGAGCTCGGCGTCGCCGAGCACGTCTACCGCTTCTCGCAGTCGCTCGAGGTCTCCGACCACCCGTTCTGGCGGCCGTGGGCCGTCGACGACCTCGACGACTACTGCGAGTTCGTGCGATCCGAGACGGACCTGCGGCTGGGCATCGAGGCCGACTTCGTCCCGGGTCGCGAGGACCGGATGGCGAACCTGCTCGAGTCGCGCGAGTGGGACTACGTCGTCGGCTCGGTCCACTTCGTCTCCGGCATGGCGGTCGACCTCGACGACGAGTGGGACATCTGGCGCCGCGGCGAGTCGGCCGAGCGCGTCTGGAAGCGCTACTTCGAGTGGGTGGCGGAGGCCGCGCGCAGCGGCATGTTCGACATCATGGCCCACCCGGATCTGATCAAGGTGCACGGCGCCTCGCGGCCGCGGCCGGAGGGAGACCTGCGCCGCTACTACGAGCCGGCCGTCGAGGCGTTCCTCGATGCCGGCGTGGCCGTCGAGCTGTCGACGGCCGGGCTGCGCAAGCCGGTCGCCGAGCTCTACCCGAGCCGCCCGTTCCTCGAGCTGATCGCCGAGGCCGGCTGTCCCGTCGCGCTGTCCTCGGACGCGCACGTGCCCGACCAGCTCGCGTTCCGCTACGACGACGCGGTCGCGGCGCTCGCCGACGTCGGCATCACCGAGCTGTGCGTGTTCGACCGCCGCGAGCGCCGGATGGAGGCGATCGGGTGAGCGTGCGCACGGGCATCGGCATCGACTCGCACCGCCTCGAGGCGGGCCGCAGGCTGCTGCTCGGGGGCGTCGAGATCGAGCACGAACGGGGGCTTGCCGGCCACTCCGACGCCGACGTGCTCGTGCACGCGATCGTCGACGCGCTGCTCGGTGCCGCCGCAATGGGCGACATCGGCGAGCTCTACCCCGACACCGACGCGGCGTTCGAGGGCGCGGACTCGATGGCGCTGCTGCGCGACGTCGCCGAGCGCGTGCGTGCCGCCGGCTGGGCGATCGAGCACGTCGACGCGACGGTGATGGCCGAGGCGCCCAAGCTCTCGCCGCACAAGCAGGCGATGCGGGTGGCGCTCGGCGCCGTGCTCGGCTCGGTCAGCGTCAAGGCGACGACGGGTGAGCGGATGGGCTTCGTCGGCCGCGGCGAGGGGATCGCCGCGCTCGCCGTCGCCACGCTGTCAGGCTAGCCCTCGTGCGTCCGATCCGCCTCCACGACACGATGTCGCGCTCGCTGCGCGAGCTCGAGCCGCGCGATCCGGGCAAGGTCGGCATCTACTGGTGCGGGCCGACGGTCTACGACCGCGTGCACGTCGGCAACGGCCGGCCGTTCGTCGTCTACGCGCAGCTCAAGCGCTTCCTCGAGCACGAGGGCTACGACGTCACGCTGGTGTCGAACATCACCGACATCAACGACAAGATCTACGACGCCGCGAACGCCACCGGCCGCGGCTCGGAGGAGCTGGCGGCCGAGATGGCGGCCCACTACATCGCCGACACCGATCGGCTGGGCCTCGGGCGGCCGGACGTGGAGCCGTTCGCCTCGGGCACGATCGGGCCGATCGTCGCGCTGATCGCCGCGCTGGTCGACTCGGGCCATGCGTACGAGGCCGGGCGCGACGTCTACTTCAGGGTCCGCAGCCAGCCGGACTACGGCAGGCTCTCGCACCGCGATCCCGACCAGATGGACCAGGGCGAGGGCGTCGAGGGGGCCGGCCGCAAGGAGGACCCGCTGGACTTCGCGCTCTGGAAGGGCGCCAAGCCCGACGAGGACACCGCGTGGGACTCCCCGTGGGGCCGTGGCCGGCCCGGCTGGCACATCGAGTGCTCGGCGATGGCCGAGGAGGCGCTCGGCCTCGGCTTCGACATCCACGGCGGCGGCAACGACCTCGTCTTCCCGCACCATGTGAACGCGGTCGCGCAGACCGAGGCGGCGCGCGGCGAGCCGCTGGCGCGCATCTGGATGCACAACGGGATGCTGCAGATCGGCGGCGACGAGAAGATGTCGAAGTCGCTCGGGAACGTGCGCTCGCTCGCGGACGTGCTCGACCGCGTCGAGCCCGAGGTCTTCCTGCTCTACCTCAGCTCGGGGCACTACCGCCAGCCGATCGCCTTCAGCGGGGAGCGGCTCGAGCAGGCCGAGGGTGGCGTCCGGCGGATCCGCGAGGCCGCGCGCCGGCTGATGGCCGGGCCCTCGCCGGAGGTCCTCGCGGAGCATCGCGAAGCGTTCTTCGACGCGCTCGCCGACGACTTCAACACCGCGCGCGCGCTCGCCGCGCTGTTCACGTGGGTCTCCGAGGCCAACAAGCTCGAGGACGCCCCGGGCGATCAGGACCTGCGCGAGATGCTCTCCGTCCTCGGGATCGAGTCGCTGCTCGCCCGCGGGGAGAGCGCGCCGCCCGAGGCGTTCGCGCTCGCCGATCGCCGGGCTGCCGCGCGCGCGGCGCGCGCGTGGGCGGAGGCCGACCGGCTGCGCGACGAGCTGCGCGCGCTGGGCTGGGAGGTGCGCGATGGCCCGCAGGGGCAGGAGCTCATCGCCGCGGGCTGAGCCGCGAACGCGCCGCGAGTCGCCCCGGATGGTGATCTACGGGCGCAACGCGGTGCGCGAGGCGCTGCGCGGCCGCCGTCGCGTACACCGCATCTGGGCGACGGAGGCCGCCGCCCGCGAGGGCTGGGGCGGCGCGCAGCTGACGCTCGAGGACGCGGCGGCGATCGAGCGCCGCTGCGCCTCGGACGGCCACCAGGGCGTCTGCGCCGAGGTCGACCCGTATCCGTATGCGGACGCCGCCGACCTGCTCGCCGCACCCGAGGCGCTGATCGTGGCCCTCGACGAGGTCACCGATCCGCAGAACCTCGGGGCGATCTGCCGTACGGCGGAGTCGGTGGGTGCGACGGGCGTCGTCATCCCCGAGCACCGGTCGGCGCAGGTGACGGCGGCCGTCTGCAAGGCCTCGGCCGGGGCCGTCGAGCACCTCTCGGTGGCGATCGTGCGCAACCTCGCCGACTTCCTGGGCGAGGCCAAGGCCACCAACGCCTGGTGCTACGGCGCGGCGGCCGGTGCGCGCACCCGCTACGACGAGCCGGACTGGCGCGGACGGGTCGTGCTGGTGCTCGGCGCGGAGGGCCGGGGGCTGCGTCCGCGCGTCGCCGACGCATGCGACGACCTGATCGCCCTGCCGATGCGCGGCCGCATCGAATCGCTCAACGTGAGCGCCACCGCGGCCGCAGTCCTGTACGAGATCTTGCAGCAGCGACTTGACACCTCCACATAAGCGTGCCACGCTGGCGCGCATAAGGTTGAGCTTGAGGGTAAGCGATGAACCCAAAGCTCTGCCATAACCGGCGCCGGGGGAGGTGTGCGCCACGAAACAGGGGCCCAAAGGGGCCTCCGGAAGGACGTTCTCGTGGCCAGACTGTCTCCAACCAGGGCTCAGGCTCAGCTTCAGGTCGAAGATCGATACCTGATCGCGCTCGCAAAGCAGGGCAGCCCCGACGCGTACGAGCGCCTCGTCCGGCGCTACTACTCCTTCGTCCGCTTGAAGGCGTCGTCGTACTTCCTCGTGGGCGGCGACAGCGAGGATCTGATCCAGGAGGGCCTCGTCGGCCTCTACAAGGCGATCCGCGACTACCGCTCCGATCGCGAGTCCTCCTTCCGCAACTTCGCGGAGCTGTGCATCACGCGGCAGATCATCACCGCCGTGAAGACGGCGACCCGCAACAAGCACACGCCGCTCAACGGCTACGTCTCCTTCTCAGCCACGCCGGCCGGCTCGTCGGACTCCGAGCCGACCCTCGACGAGATGCTCCCCGGCTCCACCGTCCACGATCCGGTCAACCAGGTGATCTCCTCCGAGGAGCTGCGCTCGCTCGTGGGCTGCCTGTCGACGGTGCTCTCCGAACTCGAGTCGCGCGTGCTCTCGCTCTACCTCGACGGCTACTCCTACACCGCCGTCGGCGAGAAGCTCGGCTGCGACTGCAAGACCGTCGACAACGCGCTGCAGCGGGTCAAGCGCAAGGTCGGTGCCCACCTGCGCGGCCGCGAAGTGGTGCTTTAGGCGCGATTACGCCCGGTCCGTAGGCTCTCACGCTGTGCCCACCTGGCTGATCATCGTCCTCGTCGTCCTGCTGGTCCTCGCCGTCGGCGGAACCATCGCCCGGCGCGCGCAGCTTGCGCGCAGCCGGTCCGCCTTCGACGTCTCGCTCGAGCGCGTGAACCGCGACCTGGCCACGGCCGCGGCGTCCGACCGGGGCTGGGACCGCAGCACCCTCGAAGCCGCCGCGCGTCGCATCTTCGCGCAGGAGCGCGGGACCGAGCCGGACACGCTGACGCTGGTCGAGGTCCTCGACCGCCCGGGCACCGACGACGACCGCGCGGTCTTCCGCGCCGAGCACTCCGGCGCCGCCCACGTGCTCACGCTCGGCCGTCGCGATGGCCAGTGGGTGCACGAGTCGCTCGCGCTCGACCGCGGCTGACCGCGGCCGACCGCGGCCCACCGCGCGTCTGCTCATACCGACCGCGGGCGGCGGTGCTCGACCTCGTCGAGCGCGGCCAGGACGGGCTCGATGCGGTCGCACACGCGCAGCGCGGTGACGTCGGCCGGTGCGATGTAGCCGTCGGCGAGCATCGTCTGGCGCAGCCAGTCGACGAGCCCGTCCCAGTAGCCCGAGTCCATCAGCACGATCGGGAACATCCGGATCTTCTGCGTCTGGCGCAGCGTCGCCGCCTCGAACAGCTCGTCGAGCGTGCCGAAGCCGCCGGGGTAGACCACGAAGCCGCTCGCGTAGCGGACGAACATGACCTTGCTCGTGAAGAAGTAGTGGAACACGAGCGGCAGGTCGACGTACTCGTTCATGCCCTCCTCGTGGGGCAGCTCGACGCCGAGCCCGACGGACGGGACGCCGGCGTCGCGCGCGCCCTGATTGGCCGCCTCCATGATCCCCGGGCCGCCACCGGTGATGATCGAGAAGCCGGCCTCGCCCAGCCTGCGGGCGATCTCGCGTGCGGCGGCGTAGCGGGGATGGTCGCGCGGCGTGCGCGCGGACCCGAAGATCGAGACGGCCTTGCCGACGTGGGCGAGCGCGTCGAAGCCGGCGCGCAGCTCGTCCTGGATGCGCAACAGCCGTTGCGCATCCGTCAGCCGGGTGAGGACCGCCGAGGTCTCGGCCTCGAGAAGCTCCTCGTCGGCGGTGTCCGCCTCGCGGGCGTGCGGATCGGGGGTCGCCTGCACCCGGACAGGGTAGGTCAGGCGACGCGCAGCACCACGATGGCGCGGTCGTCGCGTCGCGGGCGGCCGCCCTCGTGCGCGTCGACGGCGGCGTCGATGCGGCTCGCCACCTCCTCGGCGCTGCCGTCCGCCGCGGCGCCGACGGCGGCCACGACGCGGTCCTCGCCGAACCGGCGCCCGTCGACGCCGCGCGCGTCCTCGACACCATCCGTGCGCAACACGACGAGGTCGCCCGGGTGCAGCTCGAGCTCGATCTCCTCGAGCGCCGGCTCGGGCTCGACGCCGAGCAGCGTCCCCCGCACGACCACCTCCTCGGCCTGCCCTGTGCCGGCGCGCACGAGCAGAGGGTACGGATGGCCGCCGGAGGCGAGCCGTGCGATGAAGCCGTCGCCGCGGCGGTCGAGCGTCGCGCAGCCGACGGTGCAGAACGCGGCGTCGGTCGACTGCCGGCGCAGCGCCTCGTTGAGGAAGGCGAGCATCGCCTGCGGGCTGGCCTCGCGCGTGGCGATGGCGCGCAGCGTGTGTCGCGCGAGCCCGGTGACGACCGCCGCGGCGCTGCCCTTGCCGGCCACGTCGCCGACGGCGACAAGCCAGCGGCCCTCGCCGATCGCGAAGAAGTCGTAGAAGTCGCCGCCGACCTCGCCGCCGTCGGCGATCGAGTGGTAGCGGACCGCGACCTCGAGCCCGGGCGCCTCGTCGAGGCGATCCGGCAGCAGCCCCGCCTGCAGCGAGCGCGCGACGTAGGCGCGCTCCTCGTAGAGCCGCGCCCGGTCGAGCGCCTGCGCGGCGAGGTCGGCCAGCGCGACCAGGAAGCCGCGCTCACCCGTGTCGAGCGATCGCGGCTCCACGAACGACAGCGCGATCGCGCCGAGCACCCGGTCCGCGGCGATCAGCGGGACGACGGCCAGCGCTTGGAAGCGGTGGATCGTCGACGCGAGCGCGGGCCAGCGCGCCCAGTCCTCGCGCCGCTCGAGCCAGATCGGCGTTGGGCGGGTCAGCGCCTCGCTGAGGGGGTCGCGGCCGTCGATCGGGAAGCGCCGCCAGCGGTTGGCGGCCGTCGGCTCGTAGCCGTGGTCGTGCACGAGCACGACCTCGCCGTCCTCGACGAGGCCGAGCGAGCCGCCGTCGGCGCCGAGCGACTCCATCGCCTGCATGACGGTGGCCTGCCCCACGTCGGCGGGGGAGAGGGCGGCGGTCAGCGCGGCGGTCGCGCGCTGCAGCCGTGTGATGCGCTCGACCGTGACCTCGGCCTCGCGGCGCGCCTCGACGAGCCGGGTGACGTCCATCGCGTGGACCATCGCCCCCACGACCTCGCCGTCGGGCGCGCGCAGCGGGACGTAGGTGAAGTCGAAGTAGAACATCCGCGGCAGGCCGGTGGTTGGGTCGGCCGCGAGGCCGCTCCACTCCTCGCCGGTGACCGCCTCGCCCGTCTCGTAGGCGCGGCGCAGGGCGTTGACGACGCCGCGGTTCTCCGGCTCGGAGAAGACCTCCGCGACGGGCCGGCCCAGCAGCTCGCGGCCGCCGGCCAGCGCGGCGTAGAGGGGGTTGGCATAACGGACGACGAGGTTCGGGCCCGTGAAGATGCCGATCGTCGCGGGCAGCTGGTCGAGCACGTCCGCGCCGAGCGAGCCATTCCGGTCTCTCTCGTCGCTCATGCGCGACAGAGCCTACGGGCGCGCGGCCGCCCGCGACAACTCAGGCGGGCGCGGCGGGGGATTCGCGCCCCGGGGGCTCCGCCCGGGCGGGCAGCGGCGGCGCGGCGGTCTTCGTGCGCGCGACGCGCTGCTGCGGCGCCCGCGGCGTCATCGCGGTCATGCAGCGTGGGCACTCGTCGCCGCGCAGGTAGTAGGCGAGCGCGGGAACGGTCAGACGGCATTCGGGGCATTGGAGGTACGACACGCACGACCATCCTGTTCGGCGGGACACCCGGCCCTACCCGGCGGTTCGACGGGGTCAAACGGTCCGCGCCGCCCACGTCGGAGGTCGGACGTGGCGTTGGTGTATCTCAGCGATCGGTGCCGAAGATGCGGTCGCCCGCGTCGCCCAGGCCGGGCCGGATGTAGCCGTTCGCGTCCAGGCAGCGATCGACCGCGGCGGTCACGACGTCGACGTCGGGATGGGCCTCCTGCAGCGCCGCGACGCCCTCGGGCGCGGCGACCAGGCAGGTGAAGTGGATGCGCTGCGCGCCCGCTCGCTTGAGCCGCGCGATCGCCTGCGTCGCGCTGCCGCCGGTCGCGAGCATCGGGTCGACGACGAAGACCTCCGCGTCGGCGACGCCCGACGGGATGTTCTCGTAGTAGCCGACCGGCCGCAGGGCCTCCTCGTCGCGGTACATGCCGAGGTGGCCGACCCGCGCATCGGGCACCAGCCGCAGGAAGCCGTCGACGAGCCCGAGGCCGGCACGCAGGATCGCGACGATCACGATCTCGTCCGCGAGCGAGATGCCCGGCGCCGTCTCGAGCGGCGTGCGGACCTCGTGCTCGCTCGCCCGCAGCGAGCGCATCGCCTCGTACGCGAGGATCATCGCGGCGTCGTCGAGCGTCTCGCGGAACCCGCCGTGTGGGGTGTCGCGATCGCGCAGGATCGTCAGCAGTCGCCGCAGCAGGACGTGGTCGACGACGGTCACGCCACCGGGGAGGCTCATGGCGCCGCAAGCTACTAGGGTCGGGGCCGTGTCCGCCCCGCGCCGCAACGTCGAGGTCAAGGCGCTCGATCCCGATCCCGCGCGCTCCTTGGCGGTCTGCCGCGAGCTCGGCGCCGAGGACCGCGGCGTGCTCCTCCAGCGTGACACCTACTTCCGCGCGCCGTCCGGCCGCCTCAAGCTGCGCGAGGAGGGCGATGCCGGCGCGACGCTCGTGCAGTACGACCGGCCTGACGCCGCCGAGGCCCGGGTGAGCCGCTACCGGCTCGTCGCGATCGCGGAGGCCGAGAGGCTGCGCGAGGCGCTCGACGCCGCGCTCGGGACGCTCGTCGTCGTCGACAAGGAGCGCCACCTGCTGCTGTGGCACGGGGTGCGCATCCATCTCGACCGGGTGCGCGGGCTCGGCAGCTTCGTCGAGCTCGAGGGCGTCGCCGAGCCTGGGTCGGACCTGAGCGCGGAGCGCCGGCGCGTCGACGCGCTGGCCGACGCACTCGGCATCGGACCCGATCGCATCGTCGCCGAGTCCTACTCGGACCGGCTGCTCGGCGCAGACGCGCTGATCGACGCCGCCCGTGGCGTGATGGCCCATGCCTACGCGCCCTACTCGCGCTACGCGGTCGGCGCGGCGCTGCGCGCCGAGGACGGCTCGATCCACGCCGGCGCGAACGTCGAGAACGCCGCCTACCCGCAGGGCCAGTGCGCGGAGGCGTCGGCCATCGGCGCGCTCGTCGCGGCCGGGCACACGCGTGCGG
>JAXDHR010000139.1:0-5954 GCA_034664425.1 Solirubrobacteraceae bacterium | reverse complement strand
TCTTCGCCACCCCCCACCGCTCCTTCATCATTGCCGACACCCCCGGCCACGTCCGCTACACCCGCAACATGGTCACCGGCGCCTCCACCGCCGAAGCCGCCCTCGTCCTCGTCGACGCCCGCAACGGCATCCTCGAGCAATCCCGCCGGCCACGCCTACCTCTCCTCGCTACTCGGCATCCGCCACCTGATCGCCTGCGTCAACAAGATGGACCTCGTCGACTGGGACGAGGACCGCTTCCGCGAGATCGAGACCGGCTTCCTCGAGCTCGCCCGGCGCCTCGAGGTCCCGGACGCGCGCGTGATCCCGATCTCCGCGCTGCGCGGCGACAACGTGGTCGAGGCCTCGTCGCAGACGCCGTGGTACGACGGCGAGCCCCTGCTGCGCCAGCTCGAGACGCTCGAGATCGCCTCCGACCGCAACTTCGACACGGTGCGCCTGCCGGTCCAGTGGGTGATCCGGCCGCAGCGCGGCGAGCATGCCGACTACCGCGGCTACGCCGGCCAGATGGCGGCGGGCATCCTGCGCCCGGGCGACGACGTCGTCGTGCTGCCCGAGGGCGCGCGCACGACCGTCGAGCGGATCGAGACGCTCGACGCTGCACGCCGGGTGACGAGCCCGTCGTCGCGCGCCGGCTGGAGGCGATGGTCGCGTGGATGGCGCAGGAGCCGCTGAGCCCCGGCGGTCGCTACCTGCTCAAGCACAGCTCGCGCACGGTCCGAGCGACGATCGAGGCGCTCGACTCGATCGTCGACATCGAGCACCTTGGCGAGGAGCTCCGCCCGGATGAGCTCGCGCTCAACGACATCGGCCGCGTGCGGCTGCGCACCAGCGCGCCGGTGCTGGCCGACGCCTACGACCGCATCCGGCCGACGGGCGCGTTCATCCTCATCGACGAGGTCACGCGCAACACGGTCGGCGCGGGCATGATCCGCTCCGCCGACGAGGACGAGTTCCAGCCCGACCGCTCGCCGAACGTGACCTGGCACGAGCCGGACCTGTCCCGCGCGCAGCGCTGGACCAAGCTCGGCGTGAGCGGTGCGACGATCTGGTTGACGGGGCTGCCGGCGTCCGGGAAGTCCACGATCGCGGTCGAGCTTGAGCGCCGGCTGGTCGCGGACGGGCGGAACGCCTACCTGCTCGACGGCGACAACGTCCGTCACGGCATCTCGGGCGACCTCGGCTTCTCGCCCCCCGACCGGGCGGAGAACGCGCGCCGCCTCGCGGGCGTCGCGCGGCTGTTCGCCGATGCGGGCGTGGTGGCGCTCGTCTCGCTCGTCTCCCCGTACGCCGAGGACCGCGCCCTGGCGCGGGCGATGCACGAGCGGGCCGGGCTGGCGTTCATCGAGGTGTTCGTCGACACCCCGGCCGAGGAGTGCGAACGGCGCGACCCGAAGGGCCTCTACGCCCGCGCGCGCGCCGGCGACCTGCCGGGCCTCACCGGCGTCGACGGCGAATACGAGTCGCCCGAGGACCCCGAGCTCGTCGTGCGCCCGCTGGAGGAGTCGGTGCCCGACGCGGTCGAGCGGCTGCTCGCCCGCCTTGACGCGGCGCTCGCGGGCTAGAAGCCGCGCCGCTCGCGCGCGCGGATGACGTCCGGGTCGCGGCCGTCGCGGTGGCGCGCCTCCCACGTCGCGTGCCCGATCCAGAGCGCGGCGAGGATCAGCACGGCGACCGTGACGCCGACCGCCTCAGCCGGTGAGAGCGCGCCCATCAGCACGAAGAACGCGAACAGGCAGATCACGCCCAGGACGAACACCCAGAACGTCTCGCTGAGCACGTGCAGAACCCGTGAGCGCCGCATGTGCGGATCGTAGCGAGCGTCGCGGGCCGGTGGAAGGGCGCGTCATCATGAGGGTCATGAGCCTCACGATGGGAACCGGGCCGCTCGCGACGCAGCCCGGCGGCGACTTCAACTTCGGCTGGGACGGCGCGCCGGCGCACCGCCTGTTCTTCCAGCCCTACCCGCGGCGCCTGCGCGCGCTGATCGGCGATCGCGTGGTCCTCGACACGACGCGCGCGCAACTGCTCTACGAGTCCAATCTTCCGCCGCGCGTCTACATCCCGATCGATGATCTCGACGCCGCGCTGCTCGAGCGCACCGAGACCTCGACGCACTGCCCGTTCAAGGGCGACGCGAGCTACTGGAGCATCCGGGTCGGCGACCGGCTCGTCGAGGACGCGGTCTGGACCTACGAGCAGCCGATCGAGGCCGCAGCCTGGCTGAAGGGCTACGCGTGCCTGTACTGGGACAAGGCCGATGCCTGGTTCTGCGAGGACGAGCGGCTGTTCGGCCGCCTCAAGGACCCGTACCACCGGGTCGACGTGTCCGAGGCCTCGCGGCCCGTGCGCGTCAAGGTCGGCGGCGTCGTCGTCGCCGAGAGCACGCGCGCGAAGTTCCTCTACGAGACCGGCCTCGCCACGCGCGTCTACGTCCCCGGAGCCGACGTGCTCCCGGGCGTCCTCTCCCCTGCCCCGAAGCGCACGACGTGCCCGTACAAGGGCGAGGCGAGCTACTGGCACGTGGCCGCGGACGGGACGCGGGTCGCCGACGGCGCCTGGAGCTACGAGACGCCCCTGCTCGAGGCGCTCGAGGTCGCCCGGCACGTGTCCTTCGACGGCGAGGGCATCGAGATCGAGGTCGACGAGCCGGCGCAGCGCTTCGCGCTCGCCGCCGGGCGCGGCGCCTGAGCGCCGCGCCCGCTCGAGCCGACTTCCTCTACGCCGCGGAGGGGCCGTCGTCCTCGCCGTCGGCCCCGGCCTCCGGGGCGTCCTCGGCGAGGATGCGGTACAGCGAGCGGCGGGTCTCGGCGAGCACCTGCCGCGCCTCGGCCACCTGCGCCGGGTTGCCGGCGTAGGCGATCTGCATGACCGCCGCGCCGACCTGCGCGATGCCGGCGCGCAGCTCGGACATGCCCTCGCCGACGTTGTCGGCGACGGCCGCCCACGGCTCCGCGAGCTCGTCGCGGTGCTGCTCGACGTGGGCACGGCCCTCGTCGGTGAGCTCGAACAGCCGGCGGCCGTTGGACTCGACGGCGCGGACGAGCCCCTCGTCCTCGAGCTGCTGGAGCGCCGGGTAGACCGAGCCCGGGCTCGGGCGCCAGGCGCCCTCGCTGCGCTGCTCGATCTCCTGCATCAGCCCGTAGCCGTTGCGCGGCTCCTCCTCGAGGAGCACGAGCATCGCGGCGCGGACGTCCCCGCGGCGGGCGCGGCCGCGGAAGTGGGGGCCTCCCGGCCCGAACGGCGGTCCGAAGGGTCCGCCACGGTGGCGCGGGCCGCCGCCGCGACGGCCTCGACCGCCGCGCGGACCGCCCATCATCGCCCACAGGTCCCGGACGTCGAAGCCGGGGCCGAGTTCGTTGCGAATCGCATGGGAGTGCATGCGTCCTCCTTCATAGTTGGTTGACTATCGACAGTGCATCACGATATATCGGAATGCATCGGACGTCAAGGATAGCTCGTCCGTCCACGCGGCCGGCGGCGAGGCCAGCCGCCGCGGTCGCTCGTCCCGGATTTCGCGCGCCGGACGTACGGCGCCCGCGACGCGGCGCACGAAACGCCTGAGCGCCGGCGCCCCCGCTACTTCGCTTCGAGCCAGTTCGGCCCGATGCCCGCCTCGACGACGAGCGGGGGATCCATCACGGCGGCCGCCACCATCTCGCGGCAGACGATCTCCCTGGCGGCGTCCGCCTCCCCCTCAGGCCCCTCGAAGAGCAGCTCGTCATGGATCTGGAGGATCGTGCGCGTGGTGAGGCCGGCCTCGGCGAGCGCGTCGTGCGCGCGCACCATCGCCACCTTGATGATGTCGGCGGCCGTGCCCTGGATCACCGAGTTGACCGCGAGCCGCTCACCGAGCTTGCGCGTCTGCCAGTTGCGCGCGCGGATCTCGGGGATCTGGCGGCGGCGGCCGAACAGCGTCGAGACGTAGCCGTGCTGCTCGGCCTGCTCGACCGCGTCCTTCATGAACTGCGCGACCGCCGGGAAGCGCTCGAGGTAGCGGTCGATGAACTCCTGCGCCTCCTCCTGCGCGATCTGGAGGCGATCCGAGAGCCCGTAGGCCGACAGCCCGTAGACGATCCCGTAGTTGACCATCTTGGCCTTCGAGCGCATCCCGACGTCGAGCCGATCCGCGGGCAGCGCGAAGACGGCCGAGGCGGTCTCGGTGTGGACGTCCTCCCCGCGGCGGAAGATGTCCTTGAGGACCTCCTCGCCGGCGATGTGCGCGAGCACGCGCAGCTCGACCTGGGAGTAGTCGACCGAGAGCAGCACGTTCCCGGGCTCGGCGACGAAGCACTGGCGGATCACGCGCCCGGTCTCGGTCCGGATCGGGATGTTCTGCAGGTTGGGGTTGATCGACGACAGCCGGCCCGTGGCGGTGTTGGTCTGCTGGAACGTCGTGTGCAGCCGCCCGTCGCCGCCGATCCAGGCCGGCAGCGCGTCGAGGTAGGTCGACACGAGCTTGGTCAGCTCCCGCCAGCGCTCGACCTTGGGAATGATCGGATGCTCGTCGCGGATCGCCTGCAGCACGCGCGCGTCGGTCGAGAAGCCGGTCTTGCCGCGGCGCTTGCGCGAGAGGCCCAGCTTGCCGAACAGCACCTCCGCGAGCTGCTGCGTCGAGCCGATCATGAACTCCTCGCCGGCCAGCTCCCAGATCTCGCGCTCGAGCGCCTCCGCGTCGGCGCGGATGCGCGTCGCGGCCTCCTCGAGGCGGCGCGTGTCGAGCTTGATCCCCGCGTCCTCGGTCTCGCGCAGGACGCGCACGAGTGGCAGTTCGATCTCGTCGAGCAGGCCGGTCAGCCCGCGCTCGTCGAGCTGCTCGCGCTGGCGCGCGGCGAGCTCGTGCACGAGCACGGCGCGCGCGGCCTGAGGGTCGTCGGCGGTCGCGGCGAGTCCGCGCTCCTCGCTGAGCTCGTCGAGCGGATAGCCGCGGCGCGCCGGGTCGAGCAGGTAGGCCGCGACCTCGGTGTCGAAGGCGAGCCGGCGCGGGACGCGGCCGAGCGCCTTGGCGTCGTGGGCGACGACCGGGCGGTCGCCCGCGGCCTCCACGAGCTCGGCCGGATCGGCCACCTCGCCGACGAGCGCCGCTCCCGTCCCGCCGTAGGCCCCGAAGCGCCAGCCCTCCTCGCGCGGGAGCAGCTCGCCCTCGGCGGGCTCCGGCGCCTCGGCCACGAGCACGAGCTCCTCGCCGGGCAGCGAGGCGAGGTCCGCAACGCCGCCCTCGCGCACTTGCACCGCGATCGCGGTCAGGGTCTCGGGACGCGGGATCGCCTCGAGCTCGGCGGCCTCCAGCGCCTCCTCGAGCCGGCGCAGCGGATCGCGCAGCTCCCAGTCGCGGAAGACGGGGATCACGTTGGAGCGGTCGGGCTCGCGCTCGAGCTCGGCCTCGAGGTCGATGTCGAGCCCGGGGACGTCGCGCACCATCGTCGCCAGCTGCTTGGACAGCCGCGCGGCGTCGGCGTGCTCGGTGAGGTTCTGCTTGCGCTTGGCGCCGGAGATCTCGTCGACGCTCGCGAGCACGCTCTCGAGGTCGCCGAAGCGCTGCAGCAGCTCCGCCGCCGTCTTGTCGCCGATGCCGGGGACGCCCGGGATGTTGTCGGACGTGTCGCCCTTGAGTCCGATGAAGTCGGGGACGAGCTCGGGCGGGATCCCGTAGCGCTCGATCACGCCCTGGCGGTCGTAGACCTTCGTGTCCGTGATCCCGCGCGAGGTCGTCATGATCCGCACGCCGTCCTCGACGAGCTGGTAGGCGTCGCGGTCGCCCGACACGATCATCACGGGGATCCCGCGCTGCTTGGCCTGCTCGGCGAGCGTCGCGATCACGTCATCCGCCTCGAATCCCTCGATCGACACGTTGCGGTAGCCGAAGGCGTCGACGAGCGGCCGCAGATGCGGCCACTGGAGCTTCAGCAGGTCGGGACGGGTCGAGCGCTGCGCCTTGTAGTCCGCCGACAGCT
>JAXDHR010000138.1:0-18027 GCA_034664425.1 Solirubrobacteraceae bacterium | reverse complement strand
GCGGTGACCCCGTGCGGGGCCGGCTCGAGCGCGACCGCGAGCACCTCGTCGATGCTCATGGCCGGGTGGAACGTCATCTGCTCGCGCACGTCGGCGGGAACGTCGTCCAGGTCGCCGCGGTTGCGCTCGGGCAGGATCACGTCCGTGAGCCCGGCCGCGTGCGCCGCGAGCACCTTCTGCTTGAGGCCGCCGATCGGGAGCACGCGGCCCTGCAGCGTCACCTCGCCGGTCATGCCGACGGTGTGGCGCACGGGGCGGCCGCTGAGCAGCGACGCCAGCGCGGTCGTCATCGTGACGCCGGCGCTCGGCCCGTCCTTGGGGATCGCGCCCGCGGGGACGTGGACATGGAACTCGCGGTCCTCGAAGGCGTCGGGGTCGATCCCGAGATCCTCCGCGTGGCCGCGCACGTAGGAGAGCGCGATCCGCGCGGACTCCTTCATGACGTCGCCGAGCTGGCCGGTGAGCACCAGCCCGCCCGAGCCCTTCATGTTCGTCGCTTCGACGAACAGCACGTCGCCGCCGGTGCCGGTCACGGCGAGGCCGGTGGCCACGCCGGGCACCGCGGTGCGCAGCGCCGCCTCCTGGAAGACCTTCTGGCGCCCGAGCGCGTCGCGCACGGTCTCGAGCATGATCTCCACGGGTGCCTCGGACTTGCCGGACGCGATCCGCGTGGCGGTCTTGCGCAGCACGGTGCCGAGCTCGCGCTCGAGGTTGCGCACGCCGGCCTCGCGTGTGTACTCGCTGACGACCGTCCGCAGCATGTCGTCGGAGATCGACACCTCGTCCTCGCGCAGGCCGTTGCGCTCGCGCTGGCGTGGCCACAGGTAGTCGTGCGCGATCGCGACCTTCTCGGCGACCGTGTAGCCGTCGAAGCGGATGACCTCCATGCGGTCCAGGAGCGGGCCGGGGATCGTCTCCGCCATGTTGGCGGTGGCGATGAACATGACCTCCGAGAGGTCGAGCTCGACGTCGAGGTAGTGGTCGCGGAACGAGTGGTTCTGCGCGGGGTCGAGCACCTCGAGCAGCGCCGACGACGGGTCCCCGCGCCAGTCGGCGCCGACCTTGTCGACCTCGTCGAGCATGATCACCGGGTTCATCGTCCCAGCGTCGCGCAGCGCCCGCACCAGGCGGCCCGGGAGCGCGCCGATGTAGGTGCGGCGGTGGCCGCGGATCTCCGCCTCGTCACGCACGCCGCCGAGCGACATGCGGACGAACTCGCGCCCGGTGGCGCGGGCGATCGACTCGCCGATCGACGTCTTGCCGGTGCCGGGCGGACCGATCAGCGTGAGGATCGCGCCGGAGCGCTTGTCCTCCGAGATGCCGCGGTCCTCACGCAGCTTCTTGACGGCCAGGTACTCGACGATGCGGTCCTTGACGTCCTCGAGGCCCGCGTGGTCGGCATCGAGCACCTCGCGCGCATGCACGGGATCGAGCTTCTCCTCGGAGCGCTCCTTCCACGGCACGGCGATCAGCCAGTCCAGGTAGGACCGGATCGTCGAGGCCTCGGCGGACTGCTCGCCCATGCGCTCGAGCCGCCCGAGCTCCTTGTTCGCCTGCTCGGCGACCTCCTCCGGCATGCCGGCGTCGGCGATCTTCGCGCGGTACTCCTCGACGACCGAGGCGGAGTCCTCGCCCAGCTCGCGCTGGATCGACTCCATCTGCTTGCGCAGGAAGTACTCGCGCTGCTGCTGCTCGGCGCCGGACTGCACGTCCTCGCGGATGCGCTTGCGCACGGACAGCTCGGTCAGGCGGTCGCGCTGGAGGCGCAGCGCCAGCTCGAGGCGCTCGGTCACGTCGACGGTCTCGAGCAGCTCGACCTTCTGGGCGAAGGTCAGGTCGGGGGAGTAGCCGGAGGTGTCGGCCAGCTGGCCGGGCTCGGCGATGGCACGCAGGAACGACGACACGCGGCCGTCGTCGCCGCGCAGCTCGAGGATCTCCTCGACAACGGCGCGGTACTCGCGCTCGATCTGGCGGGTGCGGCCGTCGACGGGGACGTCATCGGCACGCTCCTCGACCTCGACGCGCAGGCGGCCGGCGTGGTCGGTGTTGGCGGCGCCGGCGATGCCGCGGGCGACGCCCGAGAGCTGCACGGCGTGCGCGCCGCCGGGCAGGCGGACGCGATCGGTCACCTCGGCGATGGTGCCGACCTTCGCGAACTCACTGCCGTGCCGCGGGATCAGCAGGACGCGCTCCTCGTCGCCCACGTCGACGGGAAGCGTCACATCCATGGTCGGGAAGACCACGGTTTCGTCCAGGGGGACGAGAAGCAACGAGGTCATCTAAGACTTCACCTTGTGTAGGAGCTTACGCAATGTATGCGTAGAGTACCACGAGAGTCGTTGCGTGCGCAAGCACGATCTCAGTGGCCAGGACTGAGATCATAGGCTAGCCCGTAGCGCAGGAACAGCTCGTCGCCGGCACGGAGCACCCAGCGCAGCGCGAGAGAGAGGGGTACGCCGAGCCGGCCGCCGGCGACGATCGCCGGCTCGACCTCGTCGCCGGTGAGCAGCGGAGCGAGCGTGAGGAAGAGCTCGTCGACGACGCCCGCCTCGAGCAGCGCGCGGTTGAGCGTCGGACCGCCCTCGCAGAGCAGCGCGTCGACGCCGCGGGCGCGCAGGTCGGCGAGCACGGCCGCCGGCGCGGGATCCGCGAGCCGCACGATCTCGACCGGCGCGGCGACGTCGGGCGGGTCGGGGCCGGCGCCCGCGCCGGTGTAGACCAGGATCGGCTGGTCGCGCGCGGCGAACAGCCCCGCGTCCCACGGCAGCTCGAACGAGCGCGAGAGCAGGACCGCGAGCGGCGTCTCGTCCTGGCCGCAGGCGCGGCGCCGAGCGCGGCGCTCGGGCGCGCGCACCAGCGTGTCGTAGCCCTCGGCGCGCAGCGTGCCGGTCCCGATCAGCACCGCGTCGGCGAGCGTGCGCAGCCCGAGCAGCATCTCGAGGTCGGCGTCGTCGCCGAGCGCCGCGGTGCTACCGCCGAGCGCCGCCCGCCCGTCGGCCGTCGCGATCATGTTCACGTAGGTGAACGGCCGCGCGGCATGCGCACGCTCACGGGGACGCACGCGGGCGAGCAGCTCCGCGACGGTCGCGGCCGGCCCGGGCGGGAACAGCGGCTCGAGCAGCGGCGGGGTCATCGCCGGAGCATGCCGCACGCCGTGGCGGGAAGACTGCGCGGATGAGCAGCCTCGACGCGATCGTCATCGGCTCGGGCCCCAACGGGCTGGCGGCGGCGATCACGCTGGCGAGGGCCGGCCGTGCGGTGCTCGTGCTCGAGGCCGCCGCCCATTACGGCGGCGCCGTTGCGACGGAGGAGCTGACTCTGCCCGGCTTCCAGCACGACACCTGGTCGGCCGTCTACCCGGCCGCCGCGGCGTCGCCCGTCTTCGAGTCCTTCGAGCTCGACCGCCACGGGCTCGAGTGGGTGCATCCGCGCTACGCGATGGTGCACCCGATGCCCGACGGCCGCGCCGCGGCGCTCGCCCGCGACGTCGGCGAGACCGCCGCGAGCCTCGACGCGCTGCACGCGGGCGACGGCGAGCGCTGGGCGGCGTTCGCGGCGCCTTACCTGAAGCACTGGGAAGCCGTGCGCCGCACCTTCCTCGGCGGCTTCCCGCCCGTGCGCGGCGCGCTCGGCCTCACGCGCCTGGGCTACTCCGGCCTGCTCGACTTCGCGCGCCTGGTGCTGATGCCCGCATCCGCCCTCGGCGAGGACCTGTTCCGGTCCGGCGTGGCGCGGGCCTGGCTCTACGGCGCGGCGATGCACGGCGACGTCCCGCCGACGGGCGCCGGCAGCGCCGTCGCCGCCGCCTACCTGAACCTCATGGGCCATCGCGTCGGCTGGCCGAGCCCGCGCGGCGGCGCCGGCCGGCTCGCCGATGCGCTCGTCGACTGCCTGCGGGCGCATGGCGGCGAGGTCCGCCTGGACGCCGCCGTCGAGCGCATCGACATCCGCAAGGGACGGGTCCACGGCGCGGTGCTCGCGGGCGGCGCGCGGATCTCGGCGCCGCTGGTGATCGGCGACCTGACCCCGCGCGGCCTGCTCGCGCTCGCCGGCGACACGCTCGGCGAGCGCTACCGCCGCGCGCTGCAGCGCTACCGCTTCGGACCGTCCACGCTGAAGGTCGACTGGGCGCTCTCGGGCGCGATCCCGTGGACCGCGCCGCTCGCGCGCGAGGCCGGCACCGTGCACGTCGGCGGCAGCGACGAGGAGGTCCTGCGGGCCACCGCGCGCACCGGCTTGCAGGAGCTCGCCGAGCAGCCGTTCATGTTGCTCGGCCAGCAGTCGCTCGCCGACCCGACGCGCGCGCCGGCCGGCAAGCACACGGCCTGGGCGTACACGCACGGCCCGCACGAGGTCGACTGGGAGGGCCGCCGCGACGAGCTGGTCGAGCGCATGGAGGCGCGCATCGAAACCTTCGCGCCCGGCTTCCGCGGCCGCATCCTCGCGCGCCACGTGCAGACGCCGGCCGACCTCGAACGCCGCAACGCCAACCTCGTCCACGGCGACGTCGGCGCGGGCTCCTACGCGCTGGACCAGCTCGTCCTGCGGCCGGTGCCCAGCCTCGCGCCCTACCGCACCCCGGTGCGCGGCCTCTACGTCGGCAGCGCGTCGACCTTCCCGGGCGGCGCGGTGCACGGCGTGCCCGGCCATGCCGCCGCGCGGCTCGCGCTCACCGCAACGCGCATCCGGCGAGGTGGTCGTTGACCAGGCCGCACGCCTGCATGAGGGCGTAGGCGGTGGTCGGCCCGACCCATGCGAAGCCGCGGCGCTTGAGCTCCTTGGCCATCGCCGTCGACTCCGGCGTCGTGGCCGGTACGTCGCCGAGCGTCTGCGGCGCCCGGCCGCCGCGGTCGGGCGCGAAGCGCCACAGCAGCTCCGACAGCCCGACGTCGAGCGCGAGCACGGCGCGCGCGTTGGTGATGGCCGCGAGGATCTTCGCCCGGTTGCGGACGATCGACGCGTCGCCCATCAGCCGCGCGACATCCTCGTCGCCGAACGCGGCGACCCGCTCGGGGTCGAAGCCGGCGAAGGCTGCGCGGAAGCCCTCCCGCTTGCGCAGGATCGTCAGCCATGAGAGCCCGGACTGGAACGCCTCCAGGCAGAGCTTCTCGTAGAGCGCGGTGTCGTCGTGGACCGGTCGCCCCCACTCTTCGTCGTGGTAGGCGACGTAGTCCGGAGCCGAGGTCGCCCACGCGCAGCGCGGCCTGCCGTCCGGGCCCGCCGTCAGGCCCGAGTGATGGGGTGCGCTCACCCGGCGACCCTATAGGCTCGCGACGGATGCGCGGCCGACTCGGAGCGAGCGAAGCGATCGCCGTCGCCGGCGGCCTGCTCCTGGCCCTTGGCGTGTTCCTGCCGTGGTACGCCACCAGCTCGAACCCGAACGCGCAGATCGACGGGGCACGCGGCAGCTTCAGCGCCTGGGAGGCCCACCCGACCCTGCGCTGGCCGCTGCTCGCTGCGGCTCTCGCCCCGCTGATCCTCGCCTGGATCATCATCCGCGAGCACGAGCTGTCGTGGCCGCGCGGCGAGCTGACCGCGGTCGTCGGCCTCGTGGCCGCCGCGCTGATCCTGTACTTCGGCGTGCTCAGCCGGCCCGGCGAGCCGTCCGGCGAGATCTCGCTCCGGCTCGGCTGGTTCGTGGCGCTGCTCGGCGCGCTGCTGATCCTCTTCGGGGGCGCCTCGCGCGCCTCCGGCACCGAACGACCACGAAAGCCCCCAGGAGTGCTGTAGATGACACGGGACACGTCGCCGCCCGATCGCAACCTCGCCCTCGAGCTGGTACGGGTCACCGAAGCCGCCGCGCTCGCGTGCTCACGGCTCGTCGGGATGGGCGACAAGGAGGCGGCCGACCAGGCTGCGGTCGACGGCATGCACGCCGTCCTGGACACGATCCACATGGACGGCGTCGTGGTGATCGGCGAGGGCGAGAAGGACGAGGCGCCGATGCTGGCCAACGGCGAGGAGGTCGGTGACGGATCGCCGCCGCGGGTCGACATCGCCGTCGACCCGCTCGAAGGCACGCGGCTCGCCGCCCACGGCCGCCCCAACGCGCTCTCGGTGATCGCCCTGTCCGAGCGCGGCACGATGTTCGACCCCGGGCCGGTCTTCTACATGGAGAAGATGGCCGGCGGCGAGCACCTGGCCGACCTGCTCGACCTCGACCGCCCGCTCGGCGAGACGGTCCGGCTGGTCGCCGAACGCAAGGGCACGGACGTGCGGGACGTGATGGTCGTCGTGCTCGACCGCCCGCGCCATCTGGAGGGCATTGAGGCGATCCGCGCGGCCGGCGCGCGCGTGCGGCTGCTGACCGACGGCGACGTCGCCGGCGCGCTGCTCGCCGTCGCGCCCGATCGTCCCGTGGACCTGCTGTGGGGGATCGGCGGCACGCCGGAGGGCGTGATCTCGGCCGCGGCGCTGAAGTGCTACGGCGGCGCGATGATCGGCCGGCTGTGGCCGCGTGACGACGACGAGCGCGAGCGGGCCGCCGACGCCGGCTACGACGTCACGCGCCTACTCACCCATGACGAGCTCGTCAAGGGCAAGGACGTCTTCTTCTCCGCGACCGGCGTGACCGACGGCGACGTGCTTCAGGGCGTGCGCTACTACGGCGCGTCCGGGGCGAGCACGGAATCGCTCGTGATGCGCAGCCGGTCGGGAACCGTGCGGCGGATCCAGTCCCATCACGATCGCTACAAGCTGCGCGACCTCGGCGGCGCGCGCTTCTCCTAGCCGGGCCGGCGCGGCACCCCGTAGCGGCGCAGCAGCACGGCCGTCGCTGCGCCGGCCGAGACGGCCAGCGCGAGCACCAGCGGCCACGGGGTGTCTCCGACCGTGACCGGCGGCTGGGACTCGACCTCGGGCCGGCTGCCGTTGGCGCCCTCGGGCACCGCGAAGCGGCCGACCGCGGACTCCTCCAGCTCGAGCCTGGCGAGTGAGCGCAGGAAGCCGTGAGTGACGAGCACGTGGATGCGCGACTGCGTCTGGGCGTAGAACCAGCGCGCGACCCACACGGACAGCGCGGGGTAGAAGTTCGAGACCTCGACCTCGACGTGGATGCGCACGTAGCTCGGCTCGTCGGCCGGGCGGCGCTCGACCTCGATCTCGAGGTATCCGTGGTCGCGCTCAGCGACGAGCACGCCGTCGCGGATGCGCCAGCGCACGAGCCCTCGGTCGGCCCCCATCTCGTATTCGGGCGGGTGGAAGCGCAGCAGCACGAAGGGCCGGCCGAGCAGCACCACCGCGCGCTCCTCGTCGGTGTAGCGCACGCGGATCAGGCCGAGCGAGACGCGCGAGAGGTACTTCCAGTACGTGCGCGCGAGCCGCTCGAGGTTCATCGGCGTCCACAGCTGCTCGAGCTCGGCCGCGGGCATCGTGATGTTCGCCGCCTGGATCGAACGGACCGAGCCGTTCGCGTCCATCATCGTGTGCTCCTCCGGGTCGGCGATCACGGAGTTGGCGACGTGCTGCTCCGAGACGCGGTTGAGCAGCTTCACCGCAGCGCCTCGCGGACGGCGGCGTCGAAGCCCAGCGGCGCGTCGTTGATGCCGCTCGGCGGCAAGGTGTCGACGACCATCTCGCTGCTGAGCCCGTCGACCAGCGGCCGCACGAGCCCCGGCTCGTAGGGGGTGAAGAGCGAGACCCAGTAGGAGGACAGGCGGGGGGAGAGCACCGGCGTGGTGACGATGTGGGGCGGCCGACGCCCCATGGCGCGCGCCGCCCGGCGCATCATCTCACGGTAGGTCAGGACCTCGGCGCCCCCGAGCTGCACCTCGCCGGGCGTCTCGCCCCGCTCGGCCAGGTCGGCGAGCGCCCGGACCAGGTCGCGCTCGGCAATCGGCTGCGTGCGCGTGTCGACCCAGCGCGGCGTGATCATCACCGGCAGCTTGGAGACGAGGTCGCGCAGCATCACGAACGAGGAGCTGCCCGCGCCGATGATCATCGCCGCGCGGACATAGACGAGCTGCGGCACCCGCTGGCGCAGCAGCTCGGCGACCTCGTGGCGCGAGCGCAGGTGCTCGGACGCCCCCGGGCCGGCGGGCTCGAGACCGCCGAGGTAGATCACGCGCTCGACGCCGGCGGCGCCGGCCGCCTCGCCGAAGTTGACGGCCGCCTGCCGGTCGCGTGCCGCGAAGTCGCCTCCCGCGCCCTCCATCGAGTGGATCAGGTAGTACGCCGTGCGGCAGCCCTTGAGCGCCGCGGGCAGCCCGGCGCCGGAGACCGCGTCGCCCTGGCGGGCGTCGACCCCGGCGGCGAAGCGCTTGCTCGAGGGGTCGCGGGCGAGGGCGCGCACCGCATGGCCGCGGCCGCGCAGCTCCGCCAGCAGCCGCGAGCCGACGTAACCTGAGGCGCCGGTGACGAGCAGGGGTGCGGGGTCGCGCTCCATGGCGCCCTGCTACCCGATCTCCCGTCGCGCCCGCGCCAGCCTTGCGGCAGGGGAATCCCCGGGGAACGGTGTCTCGTACCGGGATGCAGGGAGAGGCGGCGTGGCCTTGAACATCTCGTGGAAGGCTTCGTGATCACATCGTGAAGGGTCTGGCCATAAAGGACGTCGCGGAGCAGACCGGCATCGGCGCCGCGACGATCCGCATGTGGGAGCAGCGCTACGGGTTCCCCGAACCCGGGCGGACGGCGTCCGGCTACCGCATCTACACGCCGCATGATGTCGAGACGCTGCGGCGCGTCCTCGCCTACCGCGAGGGCGGCCTGTCCGTCCCGGCCGCGCTCGACCGCGCGCGCGCCGCCGGCGGCCCGACCGACCGGCCGTCGATCTACGGCGCGATCGTCGGCGCCGGCGGAGCGGGCCGGCCGCAGCTGCTCTCCAAGGGCACGCTGCTCGCGATCTCGCGAGGGATCGAGGACGAGACGCTCGCGCGCGCGGCCGGGCCCGTCGTCGTCGGCGCGTTCCAGCATGTCCGCCACTTCCGCGCGGTCGAGCACCGCTACCGCAGGCTCGCGCAGGCGGCGGACGTCTGCGTCGCCTTCGCCGACTTCGACGACCTCGCCGGCGGCGACGGCGCGCCGTGGGAGCTGCCGATCGAGCCCGGCGGCGCGCTCGGGAACGAGTGGGCGGTCGTGGTGGACGCGCCGGGCTACGCGGCGTGCCTGCTCGCGTGCGAGACGCCGGAGTCCCAGCGCGACGTCCAGCTGCCCGAGCGCGCGCGGCGCTTCGAGGCGCTGTGGACGCTCGACCCCAACACGGTCCGCCGCGCGGCGCTGATCGGCGCCGCGCTCGCGCGCCGCGCCGCGCCCGAGGTCGGTGCGGCGATGGAGCAGCTGCTCGAGGCGCGCCCGCTCGCGGTCGAGACCCCGGCGCCGGCGCTGACCGCGCTGACGAACCGGATCGTCGCGTACCTCGACGCGACCGCCTCCTAGAGGCCGGGCAGCCGCTTGGCGGCGCGCTTGAGCGCGCGCACGCCGAGCCCGACGCCGATCTGCGCGATCTCGCCCGCGGCCTGCACTGCGGTGGTGACGAGCTCGGGCGCCGAGGACGGCGGGCCGCTGCGCGGCGGCGGGGGCGGCGGCGGCGCCTGCGGCCGTCGCGGGGTCACCCGCGCCGCCTTCGGCGCCGCCGTGCGCGTCTTCGGCTTCGCCGCGGTGGCCTTCGGCTTCGGAGCGGCCTTCGCGGCGGCGGCCTTCGGCCTCGGAGCCGCCTTCGCGACGGCCGTCGGCGCGGGGCTGCTCGCCGGACTCGCGTGCCGGCCGAGCCGGTTCGGGCGCGTCGCCGGGAGGGACCCGAGGACGGACGCCTCGGGCTTCGCGGTGCGCTTCGCGGTCTTCTTTGCGGGCTTCTTGGTCTTGGTGGCCTTGTCGCTCATCGGTCTCGTGTGGGACGCTCGCAGCGACGACTTGGCCGCCACTCTCTGGTGATGCCCGCGTTGCGCAGTACAGTCATCCGGACCGGATGGGCGCGCCGGCTCCGCACTTCAGAAAACATAGCGTCTAGATTGATCGTCCGAGTTCGAGATCCCAGCTGAAATGCGGGCTGAAGGGGTACCGAGCTTCGGTAGTACCGAGTCAAAACGCAGCGCTCCCCAAGGGGGCGCTCGCCGAGAACGGGACGTCGATGTCAGTAGTTGATCTGCAAGAACTCGAGGAAGTGAAGGGGCTGGTCCTCAAGGGCCAGCAGGTCGGGGTCCTCACCTTCGCCGAGATCGCCACGGCCGTCTCGGAGATCGATCTGGACGAGTCCGACGTCGAGGAGCTGCACGGCTATCTCGAGAAGTCGGAGATCGAGCTCGTGGAGGAGGTCGACCCGGCTGTCGTCGCTGCGCAGGTGGAGCGCGCGCCGGACAAGCGAGGACGACGTCGCAAGGCGACGATCGACCTCAAGCCGGACATGACCACCGACTCCCTGCAGCTGTTCCTCAAGGACATCGGCAAGGTCCGGCTGCTCACGGCGCAGGAGGAGGTCGATCTCGCTCGCCGCATCGAGCGCGGCGACCTTGACGCGAAGCAGAAGATGGTCGAGTCCAACCTGCGGCTCGTCGTCTCGATCGCGAAGAACTACCGCAACCAGGGCCTGCCCTTCCTCGACCTGATCCAGGAGGGGACCCTCGGCCTCGTGCGCGCGGCCGAGAAGTTCGACTACCGCAAGGGCTTCAAGTTCTCGACCTACGCGACGTGGTGGATCCGCCAGGCGATCGCCCGCGCGCTCGCCGACAAGGCGCGCACCATCCGCATCCCGGTCCACGTGGTCGAGAAGCTCAACAAGATCGGCCGCGCCGAGCGCAAGCTGGTCACCGAGCTCGGTCGCGAGCCCACTGCCGAGGAGATCGCTCACCACACGGGCATCGAGCCCGACGAGGTCGAGTCGATCAAGCGCTCGGCGCAGGCGCCGGTCTCGCTCGAGAAGCCGGTCGGCGACGAGGAGGAGTCGGAGTTCGGCCAGTTCATCGCCGACGAGCGCGCCGAGTCGCCCTACGAGCGCGCCGCGGAGATCCTCACGAAGGAGGCGCTGCGCGAGGCGCTGGAGAATCTCTCCTACCGCGAGCGCCGTGTGCTCGAGCTGCGCTACGGCCTCGGCGGCGAGCACCCGCGCACGCTTGACGAGGTCGGGCGCACGTTCAACGTCACGCGCGAGCGCATCCGCCAGATCGAGAACCAGTCGCTGAAGAAGCTGCAGAGCCTCGCCGAGGCGCAGAAGCTCCGCGATGTCGCGTGACCGCGAAGCGTCACCCGCATCGTTGATCGCGTAGCAACACGGCGAACATCCACTTGACGAAGGGCCCCCGGATGGGGCCCTTCGTCGTGATCAGGCGTCGCTCCGGCGAGCCGCTCGCCGCCGCCGGCGCCGCACGGTCTCCTCGAGCGCTCCGGCGACGACGACCACCCCGAGGAAGACGAGGCCGATCGTGCCCGCGTCGCCGACCACGTCGAGGACGATCGGCCCGATGAGCTCCGAGCCCACGCCAAGCGCGACCGCCCACACCAGTGCCGAGAGGGTGTTCGCGATGACGAACGGCAGCGCGCGCATGTGCGCCATGCCGGCGGCCCACGACGGCGCGAAGAACACGGCGAGCGCACCGTGCTTGTCGTAGACGCGGTCGCCTCGCGCCATCAGCGCCGCTCGGGCGCTGAGCAGGGGCCCGGGCGCTTCGAGCAGGCGGCGGCCGACGTGGCGCCCGATCAGCCAGCCCGCGGTCCCGCCCACCGAGGCGCCCGCCCACCCCGCGATGACGGAGGCCAGGAGGTCGACATGCCCGCGATCGGACAGCACGCCGGCCGTGACCAGTGCCGCCTCGCCTGGACCGGGCAGCCCGATCCAGCTGACGAAGGACGCGATCGCGATCCCGATGTAGCCGATCCGCGGCCCGCGGATGTGGTGGTGGAGCGCCAGCGCGAGCTGCACGCCTGCCGCCAGGGCCAGCGAATGCGCGGGGAGCGCCACCCGTCCATCGTGACGCGCCCGTCCTGAGACCTCATGAAAGGACGCCGGGCTTGAGGGATGCGCGCCAGCTTGGACACCTGTCCCATCTCAAGCGCCTTCGCAGCCGCGCCGATGAGAGACAGGACATGGCTTTCGATCTCGATCACGCGCTGCGCTACCTCATCGCCGCAGAGGGCTCCGACCTGCACCTCAAGGTGCCGGCGTACCCGCTCATCCGCCTCCACGGCCACCTCGAGCCGATCCCCGGAACGGAGCGGCTGTTCCCCGAGGACACCGAGAAGGCGCTCGGCGAGATGCTCGCCGACAACGAGAAGCTCGAGGAGTTCGACGCCGACAACGAGGTCGACTTCTCCTACGCCGTCGAGGGTCTCGGACGCTTCCGCGTAAACGCCTTCCGCCAGCGCGGGTCGGTCTCGGTCGTCATGCGCGCCATCCCCGTGATGATCAAGTCGGTCGACGAGCTCGGCCTCCCCGATGCGGTCAGCCAGCTCGCCGAGCAGGAGCGCGGGATCATCCTGCTCACCGGCACGACCGGCTCCGGCAAGTCGACGACGCTCGCCGCGATGATCGACCACATGAACCGGACGATGGCCAAGCACATCGTCACGATCGAGGATCCGATCGAGTTCCTGCACCGCGACCGCTCCTCGATCATCAACCAGCGCGAGGTCGGCGCCGACACCGCGTCGTTCAAGCGCGCGCTGCGGCGAGTCCTGCGCCAGGATCCGGACACGATCCTGATCGGCGAGATGCGCGACGAGGAGACCGTCCACACCGCGCTGAGCGCCGCCGAGACCGGCCACCTCGTGCTCTCGACGCTGCACACGGTCGACGCGTCCGAGACGATCAACCGCATCATCGACTTCTTCCCGCCGCATCAGCAGCAGCAGGCCCGCGCGATGATCGCCGGCACGCTCAAGGGCATCGTGTCCCAGCGGCTGGTGCCGACCGCCGACGGCAACGGCCGCGTCGCCTGCTGCGAGATCCTCGTCTCGACGGGCCGCGTGCACGACATGATCCTCGACCCGAAGCTCACGGGCCAGCTCCCCGAGGTCATCGCCGAGGGCGCCTACTACGGGATGCAGACCTTCGACCAGCACCTCCTGCACCACCTGCAGACCGGGCGCATCAAGATGGAGGACGCGATGCGCGTCGCCACCTCGCCGCACGACTTCAAGCTGATGGTCGCCGCGAACTCCGGCGCCGACGGCAAGCTCGCGCCGCCGAAGGACCCCGACGAGACGCCGGGCGGCGAGCCGCAGGGCGGCGAGGCGCAGGCCGTCGAGCGCGTCGCACCGGCGCCGTCCTACGCGCCCGTCTCGCACGGCGCGCCGTCGGCCCCGCCGCCGCCCTCCGCGCCGCCGCCGGCGTACTAGCCAGCACGGCGACCCTGGGCGTAGCCGGCCGCGAGGACTGCGGCGCGATGCCGGGGGTTCATCAGGCCGCCGCTCATCGCCGCCGCGCTCGCCGCGTCGGGTGTGATCTGCTCGACCTCGGCGCCGCGAGCGCGCAGGGCGAGCGTCTCGGTCGCCGCGGCGGCGAGCGTGGCCGCACGCAGGGCCCGGCTCGCAGCCGTGGGAACGAGGCACAGCACGCGGGTGCCGCGACCGGCGGGAGCGGCGTCGAGGTTGGTCGGGCTCCAGACGCCGCCGTCGACGTACTCGCGTCCGCCGATCTCGACCGGCGGGAACACCCCGGGCACCGCGCAGGACGCGAGCACCGCGTCGCGCACCCGCGCCGCAGGCGCGCCGGGCGCGCCGAAGAGGACGCGCCGCCCGCGCGCCCGGTCGACCGCCGCGATCCGCAGGCGGCCGTCGAAGCGCGGGGCGAGCCGGTCGATCAGCTCGCCGAGGCGGTCGAGCTCCTGGCGCCCGCGCGGCACCGCGCGCAGGGCGGCCGCGCGCACGAGCGCGCCGCCGGGCGCTGCAGCCGCAAGGGCAAGCGGCATCACCGGCGCGAGCATCGCCGCCCCGGCACGGCCGGCGACCTTCGCCGCCACGCGGCCGGCGCCGGCAGGGACCGGCTCCGGTGCCTCGCCGGCGGCCTCACCCCAGGCGGCCGCCGCGCGCGCGCCGGCGTCGGGCCGCTCGCCGGCCGCGAGCACTGCGGTCACGATCGAGCCGGCGGAGGAGCCGACGAAGTGCTCGCAGCGGCGGAAGTCCAGCCCGGCGCCGTCGGCGAGGCCGTTGAGCAGGCCGCGCATCCAGGCCTCGCCGAGCGCGCCGCCGACACCGCAGACGAGGACGTCGGGGAGCTCGGGCATCCGGGGCACGCTACCCGAGCCGCCGCTTTCCTAAGTGAAGTGTTGCGGTAGAATCCACGTTCGTGCCCAACTCCGATTGCCCCGTCTGCCGGACCGCGGACATCGTCTGCGGCAAGTGGACACTGCTCGTGATCCGCGACCTCGCCGAGGGCCGGTCGCGCTTCTGCGAGCTCGAGCGCTCGCTCGCGGGCATCTCCCCACGGACCCTCTCGCTGCGCCTGCGCGCGCTCGAGGAGGAGGGCATCGTGGAGCGCCAGACCTTCCCGGAGGTCCCGCCTCGCGTCGAGTACGCGCTCACGGACAAGGGCCGTGCGCTCGTCCCGATCATCGAGTCGATGCGCACCTACGGGTCCGAGTGGCTGGGCGCGACGGGCGCCTGCTCCGAGGCACCCGAGCCGGTCGTCGTCGCGGCGTAAGCCGCCCGCTTCCGTCCGACGCCGCTGCTGCAATCCGCGCTGCGTGCCTGCGTCGCGGGAGGATGACGGCTGCGCGCGGCGAATCGGCGGCGCATGCACAACCGCGCGCTGCATGACACGCTTGCAGCCTTCGTCGAGGAGGCGGCCTGGCAGCTCGCCGAAGAGGTGTCCGGTGGAGCCGAGGTTCCGTTCGAGCTCGTCACGAGCGCTCCGCCGAGCCGCAGCGCGACCCCGCTGTACTGCTACAAGCCGCTCACGGGCCGGTTCATCGCCGAGCGCATCGGCGTGCTCGGACGCCTGCCGAGCTACCCCGCCGCCGCCCAGGGCCTCGCGGCGCTCCCCGATCTCGCGAGCTACCTCGTGGCGCGCGGGCAGCGGGTGCCAGGACCGGATGCGCGGTCGCAGGCCGACGCCACGTTGCAGACCTTCCTGACCGCGATGTGGGCGGAGGCGACCGACTTCACGTGGGACGCGCCGCGCTTCGCCGCGGCATACGGTGAGCTCGAGGCGGCGGCCTACGGCGACTGCTCGCTGTCGGTCGTGCTGGCGCGCGTCGAGGGGCTCGTGATCGAGTCCGACGAGGTCGCGCTCGGCGACGGGCTGAGCCTGGTGCGGGCCGTGACGCTGCAGGAGGTCCCCGGCGACCTGCTCGGCGACGACCACGCGACCGTCGCGGTGCTTGCGCTCGAGAGCGCCGAGGAGGACGGGCGCGCGCTCGAGGGCGCCGGCCGCAGGCTGCGGCGCCTGCAGAGCGCCCTGCGGCTGTGGGACGACGCCGAGCCCTCGCTCGGCCCGACCGCCTGGGCGCGCACGGATGGCGGCCCGTGGATGGCGGTGCCGCTCGCCACCGGCCTGCGCCGCGCGCAGGGCGACTGCCTGCTCGCCGCCGAGGAGGAGGATCCGCTGCGCGCGTTCTGCTCGCTCGTCGCCCGCCGCACCCCGCGTGCGGGGGAGCTGGCCTGGGCGTTGCGGCGCTTCGAGCTGGGCTGCGAGCGCGCGAGTGCACTGGAGGCGCTGAGCGACTGGCTGCTGGCCGCGAAGGCGCTGCTCGCGCAACCCGATGCGGTCGGCTACGAGCGCATGGTCGAGCGGCTCGCCGCGATCTGCGCCACGCCGGACGAGCGCGAGGCCCTCGACCGGCGGTTGTGGGCGGCGGTCGCGCTCGAGCGCGCCGCGATCTCGGGGCGCGTCCGCTCGCAGCCAGAGGTCGACGCGCTGATCGCGGACTTCGGCGGCTGCGTGCGCGCGGTGCTGCGCGACGTCCTCTGCGGCCATCTCGACCCCGACCTGCGCCGCGTCGCCGACGAGCTGCTCGCCGAATCGCCCGAGCCGGCGCGCTAGACCTCGTCGAACAGATACGCGCGCATCAGCGCCAGGCCGGCGACGTCATGGACGTCGTCGTCGAGCTCGGGCACCACGATCGCGGGCGGGTCGCCGAGGCGCTCGAGCAGGTGCTCGATGCTGGCCTCGTCGCGCGCGGCGAGCGCGGCGAGCTCGCGCGCGGAGGTCTCGACGCGTCCGGCGAGCGCACCGTCGATCGATCCGGCGAGCGCCTCGGAGAGCCTCCCGTCGACGGCGGGCGCGGCGTGCACGCGGTTGACCACCAGTCCGCCGAAGGGCATCGCGGCGTCGCGCAGCTTGGAGTGGAAGTAGATCGCCTCCTCGACGGGATCGTGGCGCGGCGCGGTGACGATCAGGAACGTGGTCGCGGGATCCTCGAGCAGCGCGCCGACGCGCCGCGCCCGCTCCGTGAAGCCGTCGATCATCCCGCCGAGGGTGCGGAAGAACACCGACAGGTCGCGCAGCAGGTCGACGCCGGTCACGCGCTGCATCAGCGAGAAGACGACGCCCGTGCCGCGGCCGATCAGCTTGCCGCCGATTCCGGCCGGGCGCAGGAACAGCCGGATCGCGCGGCCCTGGAAGAAGTGCGCGAGCCGCTGCGGCGCGTCGAGGAAGTCGAGCGCGTTGCGCGACGGCGGCGTGTCGAGCACGAGCACGTCGTAGTCGCCCTCCTGGTCGAGCTCGTAGAGCTTGGCGATCGCCGTGAACTCCTGCGAGCCGGCGACCGCACCCGACAGCTGCTGGTAGATGCGGTTCGCGAACACCTCGTCGCGCGTGCGCTCGTCCGGGGCGAGGTGGTCGATCAGCTCGTCGAACGTGCGCTTGGCGTCGAGCATCAGCGCCCACAGCTCGCCGGTCATCTCGACGCCGTGGGCGGCAAAGCGCCGCGGGTCGACCAGTCGCGGCTCGTTGCCGAGCTCCTCGAGCCCGAGCGAGTCCGCGAGGCGCTTGGCGGGGTCGATCGTGACCACCGCGACCTTGGCGCCGCGCTCGGCGAGCCCCATCGCGAGCGCGGCGGCGGTCGTCGTCTTGCCGACGCCGCCCGACCCGGCGCAGATCACGATCCGCTTGTCGCGGACCAGCTCGTCGACGTGCATGCCGCGACCCTACCCGCGCGGGACGGCGCGATCGCCTTGCACTACGACCGGCGCGCGATCAGCGTGAAGGCGACGGGCAGCGCCTCGCCGCTCAGCCGCAGCCGGAAGCGACCGTCCTCCTCGCGGGTCAGCAATCGCCCGCGCGGATCGAAGTCGGAGTCGAGGTGCTCCTCGAGCCGCTCGATCCTGAGGCCGGCGCCGATCGCGGCGGTCACGATCTCGCCCAGCGAGTGGCCGTACTGGACGGTCTGCGTCGCCCCGACCGAGGCGTCGGGCACCGCGTAGGAGCCGTCCTCGTCGTAGACGCGCCCGCCCTCGTCGCCATAGGGGAAGTCGAGCACGAGCGGATCCACCGAGCCGACCATCATCGACAGCGGGTGTATGTCGACGAGCAGCAGCCGCCCGCCCGGTTTGAGCACCGCGGCGACGGAGCTCATCCACGCCGCCATGTCGTCGATCCAGCAGATCACCCCGATCGTCGCGTAGGCCAGATCGAAGCGGCCGTGCAGCTCGGGGCCGAGCGCGGTCGCGTCGCCCTCGACGAACTCGATGTCCTGCTCGCAGTGGCGCGCGAGCGCCCGCGCCTTCTCTAGGGAGGCGCGCGAGAAGTCGACGCCGACCGCGCGAGCGCCGCGGCGCGCGAGCGAGATCGTGTCGAACCCGATGTGGCACTGCAGGTGCACGACGTCGAGGCCGGCAACCGCGCCCACCGCCTCGCGCACGCCCGCGGCCTCGTGCTCGCTCAGCGAGTCGGCTCCCGCGACGAGCGCGTCTACGTCGTAGTAGCCGTCGCCCTGTCCGTGCAGGCCCGCGAGCGAGTCCCAATGCGCCCGGTTGAGCCGGCGGGCCGTGCGAGGATCGCGCATGTTCGCGTGGATGCTACGCAGGAGAACGTGCCGCGGGCGCGAACCCAATCGCCCGATGGGTTCCCCCGACCGTGAACGGAGCACCACGTGACCGGCAAGGCCAAGGTCATCGCCTTCGCCAACCAGAAGGGCGGCGTGGCGAAGACGACGACGACGC
>JAXDHR010000137.1:0-7669 GCA_034664425.1 Solirubrobacteraceae bacterium | reverse complement strand
GACCGAGGCGGTCGGCACGGTCGAGGAGGCCGCGAAGATCGCCGAGGAGATCGGCTACCCGATCGCCGTCAAGGCGGCGGGCGGCGGCGGCGGCAAGGGCTTCCGTGTCGCGCTCGAGCCGGACAAGATCGCCGACGCGTTCGAGGGCGCCGCGCGCGAGGGCGAGAAGTTCTTCTCCGATGCGACCGTCTACCTCGAGCGCTACCTGCCCGACCCGCGCCACGTCGAGGTCCAGATACTCGCCGACAAGCAGGGCAACACGGTGCACCTGGGCGAGCGCGACTGCTCGATCCAGCGCCGCCACCAGAAGCTGATCGAGGAGTCCCCGGCGCCGCTCGTCGACGAGCAGCTGCGCGCGAGAATCGGCAAGATCGCCGTCGACGCGGCGAGGGCCGTCGGCTACCACTCAGCGGGGACGATCGAGGGCCTGCTGCAGGACGGCGAGTACTTCTTCCTGGAGATGAACACGCGCGTGCAGGTCGAGCACTGCGTCACCGAGGAGGTCACGGGCGTCGACATCGTGCGCGAGCAGATCCTGATCGCCGCCGGCGAGGAGCTGTCCTTCGGCCAGGAGGACATCAGCTGGAACGGCCACGCGATCGAGTGCCGCATCAACGCCGAGTCGGCGGCGAAGAACTTCGCCCCGGCGCCGGGCACGATCACCCATTACCGGGAGCCGTCCGGGCCTGGCGTGCGGGTCGACTCCGGCGTCCTCAGCGGCTCGGAGATCACGCCGCTGTACGACCCGATGGTGGCGAAGCTGATCGTCTGGGACGCCGACCGCGAGCGCGCGACGCAGCGCATGCTGCGCGCGCTGAAGGAGTTCGAGATCGAGGGCGTGACGACCCTGATCCCCTTCCACAAGGCGATCATGGCCTCCGACCAGTGGGCCGGCGCTGAGACCTGCCGCGACCTGATCGAGGACCGCACGTGGCTCAAGACGCTGGCGCCGCCGAAGCCGGATCCCGCCGCGTCGGACGACGGCGAGGACTCGACCGAGATCGTCGAGCGCGACTACGTCGTCGAGGTCTCCGGCAAGCGCTTCGACGTGAAGGTCCGGGGCGAGGCGGCGCCCGTCCTGACCTCCCCCTCGAACGGCGGAGCGGCGGCCGCACCGCGACCGCGCCGCGAGCGCGCCAAGGGCGGCGGGGGCGGAGGCGGCGGCGACACGCTTGCCTCACCGCTGCAGGGCAACGTCTTCAAGGTGCTGGTCGAGCAGGGCGCTCAGGTCGAGGAGGGCGCGCTGATCTGCATCATCGAGGCGATGAAGATGGAGAACGAGATCACCGCGCACAAGGCCGGCACGATCTCCGAGCTGCCGATCTCCGAGGGCGGCTCCGTCACGACCGGCGACACCCTCGCCGTCATCACCTCGTGATCAGCAACGTCCCGCCCGACGAGCTCGACGCGCTGCTGCACGAGACGGCCGACTGGCTGCGGATCCCGTCGATCTCGGCCGGCGCGCGCAACCCGGAGGCGCTCGAGGCTGCGGCGGTATGGGCGCAGCAGCGCGTCCTCGCCGCCGGCGGCACCTGCGAGCTGGTCCCCACGGCGGGCGGTGCACCGCTCGTCGTCGGCGCCCTGCGGGCGGTGCGCGACGACGCGCCGACGGTCCTGATCTACGGGCACTACGACGTGCAGGATCCGGGCGACGAGTCGCTGTGGAGCTCCTCCCCGTTCGAGCCGGACATCCGCGACGGGCGCCTCTACGCCCGCGGCGCGGCCGACGACAAGGGCAACTTCCTGCCGCTGCTGCACGTCGCGTGCGCGATGGCCGACGCGGGCGAGCTGCCCGTCCACGTGCGCGTGCTGATCGAGGGCGCGGAGGAGAGCGGCTCCGACGACGTCAACGCCTGGGTGCTCGCCGACGAGCGCGGCGCCGACGCGGCGATCGTCTTCGACTCAGGCATGGTCGACGCGCAGACGCCCGCGCTGACCGTCGCCACACGCGGCATGGTCTTCGCCCATCTCGAGGTGCGCACGGGCGAGCGCAACGCCCACTCGGGGATGTACGGCGGCGCGGCGCTGAACGCGTTCCACGCGCTGCACCGCGTCCTCGGCGCGGTGCTCCCCGGTCCCGACGGCCGCCTGCCGGCGCCGCTGCGCGAGGGCGTCGTCGCGCCGACAGAGGCCGAGCTCGCCGGCTGGCAGGCGCTTCCGCCCGGCGCCGAGCAGCTGGCCGAGGTCGGCGCGCGCCCGGCGGACGAGCGCGCCGCGCAGGAGTTCAACGAACGCACGACGGCCGACGCCTCGCTCGACGTCCACCACGTCGCCGGCGGTGAGATCCGCACGATCGTCCCGCCGGTCGCGCGCGCCGACCTCTCCGTGCGGCTCGCGCCCGGCCAGGATCCGCCGGCGATCGCCGCCGCGCTCGAGCGGCTGCTGCGCGAGGCGCTGCCGCCCGGGGCGGAGCTGACCCTCGAGGCCGAGCTCGCCTCACCGTCGCGCTTCGACCCCGCCGCGCCCGCGCTGGCGCTCGCGATCGCCGCGATCGAGCGCGCCCTCGGCAGCGCGCCGGCGGTCGTGCGCAGCGGTGGCTCCCTGCCGATCCTCGCGTCGTTCATGGAGCGCGGCATCCCCGCGATCGTGTCGGGCTTCGGGCTGCCCACCGACAGCATCCACGCCCCGGACGAGTCCTACCGGATCGAGTCGCTCGAGATGGGTCGCAAGGCGGCCCGCGCGCTCTACGAGGAGCTCGCCGGCCTGCGCTAGGCCCCGAGTTGGCATAGAGTCGCCGCCAATAGGCCGGGAACAGGGGCTCGGCCACGCACAATGGAGGCAGGGATGAGACTCACCCTCACGCGGGGGGCCGTCGCGATGCTGCTCGCAGCGCTCGGGCTGGCGGCGATCGTCGCGCTGGCGCTCGCCGGGCACGCCGGCGCGAACGCGTCGGCGTCGACGACCACGACCGGGGCGGTCGTGCCGGCGGTCAGCGACTACCAGCAGATCAGCCGATCCGAGGTTCCACCCACACAGGAGCAGTGCGCCTCGGTCGGCCGCCGCTGCTTCAACCCGTACTCGACGCGCTCGGCCTACAACCTGGACAGCCTGGTCGGACACGGCGAGGATGGTCGCGGGAAGACGATCGCCGTCGTCGACTCCTACGGCAGCGACACGATGGCGCACGACCTCGCCGTCTACGACAAGGCCTGGGGCCTGCCGAAGATGTGCGGCGAGGAGGGATACACGAGCAACTGCGCCGCCGGCGCGCCGAAGTTCAGCGTCCTGCACCTCCAGGGCTCACCCGCCACCAAGGCGCCGCCCAGCAACAACGGCACCGGCCAGGAGGACAAGTCCGCCTGGGCGCTCGAGGTCGCGCTCGACGTCGAGGCCGCGCATGCCATCGCACCGGGGGCGAACATCCTGCTCGTCGCGACGCCGACCGCGGAGACGCTCGGCGTCCAGGGCCTGCAGCAGATGATGAACGCCGAGCAGTACGTGGTCGACAACCACCTGGCCGACGTCATCTCGCAGAGCTTCGGCACCGGTGAGGAGGCGTTCGGCAGCCAGCAGTCCCTGCGCAACCTGCGCCACGCGTTCGTCTCGGCTCAGCAGGCCGGGATCACCGTGCTGGCCTCCTCGGGCGACGGCGGCACGGCGAACTCCTACAAGGAGCCCGTCAAGAACCCGCGCACGATCCCGTTCCCGTCGGTCGGCTGGCCGGCCTCGGATCCGCTCGTGACGAGCGTCGGGGGCACATACCTGTGCACCGATCCGAACGCGCCGCAGACGCAGTCGCGGACGTACCTGGCCGGACCGCCGACATCGCGCTGCAACGCCGGAAAGGCCGAGGTGGGCTGGGTCGGCTCCGGCGGCGGCTTCAGCCACGTGTTCAGCCGTCCGAGCTTCCAGAACACGCTGCCCGCGGGCAGCACGCCGATCCCGGCGTCGCAGCGCGGCGTCCCGGACATCGCGCTGCAGGCGTCGGCCACGACGGGCGCGCTGGTCTACCTGACGCTCCCGCCCGACGGCAACAGCGGCCTGATCTGCGGCTCCACGCCATGCTCGACCGGCTGGTACGACATCGGGGGCACCTCGCTGTCCTCCCCCGAGTGGGCGGGCCTCGTGGCGATCGCCGACCAGATCAAGGGCTCGAACGTCGGCTTCATGAACCAGAAGCTCTACGACCTGGCCGCCAACGCGGCCACCTACGCCAGTGACTTCTTCGATGTCACCACCGGCAACAACCAGACCGATCCCAGCATCCCCGGCTACAACGCCGGCACAGGCTGGGATCCGGTGACCGGGCTCGGGACGCCGAACGCGGCGACCCTGCTGCCCGCGCTGGCGGCAGCCTCCGGCTGATCTAGGGGGCGGCGGGTCCTGCCGGCTCGACCGGCAGGCCCGCCGCCCGCCACGCCTGGAAGCCGCCCGCGAGGTCGGTCGCGCGCTCGAAGCCGAGGTCGTGCAGGGCCGCCGCCGCGAGCGAGGACTGATAGCCCTCGTCGCACATGACGACGACGCGCCGCCCGAGCCCGCCGATCCGTGGGTCCGCGGCGCCCGAGTCCGGGTCCAGGCGCCACTCGAGCACATTGCGCGGCACGTGGATCGCCCCCGGCACGACGCCGTCGCGCTCGCGCTGGAGCTCCGAGCGGAGGTCGACGATCAGCGCGTCCTCCTCGGCGACGGCGCGTTGCGCCTCCGCCGGCTCGAGCCGGTCGAGCCGCGCGCGGGCATCCGCCAGCACGTCGTGGATCGTCCGCCTCATACCGGCGCGAGCAGCCGCTCGGCAGTGCGCTCGAGCGAGTCGGCGCACGCCGCCCACGCCCGCTCCGCGGAGAAGAGCGTGTCGCCCACGTCGAAGACGACGGCCCGCAGCGCCATCAGCTGCGCACGCGCTCGACGTTCTCCGCGTGGATGCGCTTCTGCTGCCCCGACCGGCGGGCGAGCGGCAGCGCCGCGTGCTCCGGATCGTCGAGCAGCGCGTCGACGTACGCACGATCCTCGCGCAGGATCGCCGCGGCGCGCGCACCTTCGAGCGGCTCGCCGTGGCCTGGGACGACGTGGTCGGCCTGGGCGACGAGTGCCTCCAGCCGCCGCAGCGTCGCGAGGTAGGCCGTTGCCGATCCGCCCGGCGAGAGCATCGGGATCTCGACCGGGGAGAGGTAGTCGCCGGCCACGAGCACGCGCGCCCACGGGATCCAGACCGCCATCCCGTCGGCGGTGTGGCCGTCGGCCGGGTGCAGCTCGAGCTCGCGTTCGCCGATGCCGACGTGCCCCGGTACGGGCAGCTGCTGGGTGGGCGGGGATCCCAGCTGCAGCGGCTTCGGGCGCTCGACATAGAGCTCGTCGTCGAAGTCGCGCAGCTCCCGCTGGGCGGCGCCGATCTCGTTGCGCAGCCGCGCGGCGGTCGTCTCGGCGGCGCCGAGCGGCGCCTCCGGGAACGCGTAGCCGCCCAGCAGATGGTCCCAGTCGCCGTGGGTGGCCAGCAGGCCGACGACGCCGAAGCCCGCCTGCTGCGCGACCGCCGGGACGATCTCGAGCTCGTCCGGGAAGACCGGCGAGTCGATGCACATCGCCTCACCCTTCGAGCGTACGAGCGTGCACGTGGTCTGGAACGCCCGCGAGATCACGACGACGACGTCCTCGTGGAGCCCGACGGCGCGCACGGGCGGGCGCTAGTTCGCGGCGCCCAGCAGGCGGGCGGCCTCGAGCAGGCTCTTGACCTCGGCCGTCGGCTTCTTGGCACCAGGATCGAGCGTCTCGCCCGAGCGGTTGACCCAGATGACCGGGACCTTCGCCTTCAGGCACGGCTCGACGTCGTAGTAGTAGCTCGACGCGATGTGCACCCAGCCCTTCTTGCCGCCGATCCGGCGCTCGGCCTCCTTGAAGTGCGCGGGATCCGGCTTGTAGGAGCGCACCTGCTGCGCGGTGACGACGAGGTCGAAGTCGACCTTGAAGTGGCGCCGGGTCTCGCCGAGCAGCTTGTCGTCGACGTTCGAGATCAGCCCGATCTCGAACTTCTTGGCGAAGCGGTCGAGCTGGGTGTTGGTCTCCTTGAACGGCGGCCAGCGCGGGATGGAGGCGGGAAGGAAGCCGGACCGTGAGGGTTCCAGCGGCCAGCCCAGCTCGCGCGAGATCTGCACCGCGGTCCGGCGCAGGACCTCGGCGTAGAGCTCGTAGGACCCCGACTTGATCTCCTTCTGGGTCTGGTGGAACAGCGGGATCAGCTCGTCGCGCGAGAGCGTGTAGCCGTCCCGCGCGGCTTCCTTGGAGAACGCATCGAAGACACCCGTCTCCCAGTCGATCAGGGTGCCGTACACGTCGAAGGTGGCGAAGGTGACTTCCTTGGGCAACGGCATGCGGCCGTGCATTGTGGCATCCCCGCCTGCAACCGGCCTCCAGACGGGAGTACGATCAGCGAGGAGAGGCTCACATGTCCACGTTCGGCGTCGTGCTGGTGCTCGTGGGCGCCGCGCTCATGGTGGCGGAGGCGCACGTGCCGTCGCACGGCCTTCTCGCGACCGCGGCGACCGCCGTGCTCGCCGCCGGCATCGTGCTCGCGCTCTCCGGCGCGGGAGTTCCGGTCGCGGCCGTGGCCGCCGCCGGCCTCGTCACCGGGCTCGCAGGGCTGGCGCTGGCCTCGGCCATCGTGCGGGCGTCGCTGAGCGTGCGCCGGCGGCGGGTGCGCTCGGGCGCGCCGGCACTGATCGGCCGCGTTGGGACGGTGCGGGCGGTGCCGGCACCGCTCGGCCAGGTGCTCGTGGACGGCGCCCTGTGGCGCGCGCGCCTGTGGGGACTCGAAGAGGACGCGCCCGTCGCCGAGGGCGACGCGGTCGTCGTGGACCGGGTCGACGGGCTGACGCTGACGGTCCGGCCCGCCGAGGAATGGGAGATGCTGCCATGACCGCCGTGCTCATCGTGCTGGTGATCCTCGCTGCGATCGCGGCGATGGCCGCGGGCGCATCCGTGCGGGTCCTGCGCGAGTACGAGCGCGCCGTCGTCTTCCGGCTCGGCCGGCTGATCGGCCAGAAGGGGCCGGGACTGGTGCTGCTGATGCCGGTCCTCGATCGCATGGTTCGCGTCTCGCTGCGGACCGTCACGCTCACGATCCCGCCGCAGGACGTGATCACGCGCGACAACGTGCCGGCCCGCGTCGACGCCGTCGCCTACTTCCGCGTGATCGACGCCGACGCCTCGGTGATCGACATCGAGGACTTCCTGCGCGCGACCTCCCAGATCGCCCAGACCACGCTGCGCTCGGTGCTCGGGCGCGCCGACCTCGACACGCTGCTGGCCGAGCGTGAGCGGCTCAACGAAGACCTCCAGCGCATGATCGACGAGCAGACCGAGCCGTGGGGCATCAAGGTCACGGCGGTCGAGATCAAGGACGTCGGCATCCCCCAGGGCATGCAGCGCGCGATGGCGCGCCAGGCCGAGGCCGAGCGCGAGCGCCGAGCGAAGGTCATCAACGCCGAGGCGGAGTTCCAGGCGGCGGCACGGCTGGCCGAGGCGGCGGATCTGCTCTCGCGCAACCCGGCGGCGCTGCAGCTGCGCTACCTGCAGACGCTCTCGGAGATCGGGCGCGGCGAGGGATCGACCGTCCTGCTGCCGCTGCCGCTCGATGTGATCCAGGGCGCGATGCGCGCTGTGGGGCACGACAACGGCGAGGCCTCGCTGACCGGGCGGGAGGCGCGTTTGGGCTAGGGTTGCGTGCCTCCCTATGGAT
>JAXDHR010000136.1:0-72228 GCA_034664425.1 Solirubrobacteraceae bacterium | reverse complement strand
GCGACTTTTCGAGGCACCGCCCTGTGACACTTGGGGGCAGTCGTCCCCAGGTTTGCCCCATCCCGAGGAGCTCCCTTGGGCGTTCACTTCGACCCCGCTCGACACAGGTATGTCGTCCGCTGGATGCATGACGGCCGCCGTCGAACGCGTCGTTTCGGCAACGAGGCCGAAGCACTCGAGTTCTTCTCGGATCGGTCCGCCGCGCGTGTCCGACGGCCGAGGGCAGACTGAGGCGTCGGCGCTATCCGCAGCGGTTCGCTCGGCGACGGCGTCGATCGCTACGACACCAAGCAGGGGCCGCGGTGGCGCTCGGGGCAGGGGCGATCGCGTGGAGGTGCCGGGCGCGGCAGCGCGTGAGCGCTCGAGCCGCCCGCCATCCGCGTGAATTCGACTCGAGGAAGCCACGGCCCACGACGCAGATCTGACCCGAGAGCGGTTGGGTCCAGGGGAACTCGGCGTCCGCAGCTCGGACTTGGGTGGCCTCGAGCGGCTGAGCACGAATCCGTACGGCGGCCACGATGCGCCCTCCGACTACTCCCGACGGCCGGAGGCGGGATCCACGTACGCGCCCCGATGGCAGCGACCGCCACGCGATACCGGTCGGCGCCGGCCGATTCTCGTACGCGTTCGAGCCGAGCTGGTCGCCCGACGGCAGGAAGCTGATCTTCTCGCGGTTCGCCGCCGACCGGCCACGTAACGGCTCCGAGGCGATCTACACGATCGATGCGGACGGCTCAGGCCTCAAGAGCACCGGCCTCGGCGGCGACTGGGCCGACTGGGGCGCCCGCTCCGGTCAGCATCTCGCCGCGTGACCGGTCAGGCCCCAGAAGGGCCTGCCCAGGTCAGCCGCCGACGCGGATGAGCTTCTTGTTGACGAACTCGTCGGCTCCGAATCGGCCGAGCTCGCGCCCGAAGCCGGAGTTCTTGACGCCGCCGAAGGGCAGCTCGACCCCCTCGGCGCCGACGGCGTTGATGAACACCATGCCCGCCTCGATCTGATCGGCGACGCGCAGGGCCTGCTCGTCGTCCGTCGTGAAGACGTACGAGCCCAGACCGTAGGGCGTGTCGTTCGCCAGACGGACCGCCTCCTCTTCGGAGGCGACCTTGTAGACCTGCGCGACCGGCCCGAAGAACTCCTCGGTGTAGGCGGGATTCTCGGGCGTGATGTCCGTGAGCACCGCCGTCTTGAAGAAGTTACCGTCCCGCCCGCCGCCGGCGAGGAGCCTTGCTCCCTGCTCGAGCGCCTCCTTCACCTGACCCTCCAGGCGGTCGGCCGCCGCGGTCGAGGACAGCGGGCCGATCGTCGTGGCCGGCGACGAGGGGTCGCCAGGCTCCACCTGCGTCAGCGCCTGCGTGAACTTCTCCACGAAGGCGTCGTAGTACTCGTCAAGCACGATGAAGCGCTTGGCCGCATTGCACGCCTGCCCCGTGTTCTCCAAGCGTCCGCCGACCGCGGCCTCGACGACCGTGTCCAGGTCGTCGGCCTTCAACAGGATGAACGGGTCCGACCCGCCGAGCTCGAGCACGACCTTCTTGAGATGGCGCCCGGCGATCTCGGCCACCGCGGCGCCCGCGCGGCCGGAACCCGTCAGCGACACGCCCTGCAGGCGCGGGTCGCCGATGACCCACGCGATCTGCTCGTTGGACGCGTAGATGTTGATGTAGGCGTCCTCGGGGACGCCGGCCTCGTGGAAGATCTGCTCCATCGCGGCCGCCGACTCCGGGCACTGCGGAGCGTGCTTGAGCAGGATCGTGTTGCCCACGACCAGGTTCGGGCCGGCGAAACGCGCCACCTGGTAGTAGGGGTAGTTCCAAGGCATGATGCCGAGCAGCAGCCCCACGGAGGAGCGCCGGATGAACGCGGAACCCTCGCCGTCCAGCAGCTCGATCGGCTCGTCTTGGAGCAACTCGGCGGCATGATCGGCGTAGTACTGATAGATCGCCGCGCTGAAGTCCACCTCCCCGAGCGCCTGCTCGATCGGCTTGCCCATCTCGCGGACGATGATCTCCGCCAGCGCCTGCCGGCGCTCGGTATGCAGCTCGGCGACACGGGCGACGACCCGCGCGCGGTCCGCAACCTTCGTGCCCCGCCCCCAGTCTCGGTGCGCAGCGGAGGCGCGACCGACGGCGACCTTCAGGTCGTCGTCGCTGATCGTCTCGTAGGTCTTCAGCGTCTCGCCCGTGGCCGGATCGATGACCGCATACTCGATGGTGCTCATACTCTCCTCGCCCTGATGTCGGCGCGCACGTCGCTTACGGATGAACTGCCGGGTTGCGCGCGATCTCGCTGACGGACATCCGAGCGCACCAACGCAGTATGTCAGGAGTCAGGTGAGGCTCAGACGCTCGAGCCGGTCCGCGGGATGTCCACCTCACCCCTGCTGCACCTCCCCGGCCCTGACGAGGGGGCTCTCCGTGCTGCTCGACTCCACCCGTGCGTCCTCGCGAATGCTCTCCCGCGGCCTCGCGATGAGCAGGTAGAGCAGGCCGATGCCCGCCACGATGACGAGTGAGATCGGCACGAGCCAGCGGTCGAAGAAGCCGCTGCCGACCGCGGGCGTCTTGATGCACAGGACGACGATCGCGCTGACGCCGTAGACGAGCGCGACGAGGTTCACCGCCGGGCCCCACTTGCCCAGCGTGAACGCGCCCGCCGGGCGCCAGCCGCGGCGGCGTGCGATCAGCGACGCGAGGACGACGCTCTGGAACCCGACGTAGATGCCCACGACGGCGAACGTGATGATGCGGGCGACGGTGGCCGTCGGCAGCAGGGTGATGACGATCGGGATCACGGCGGTCACCGCGACGGCGCCCGGAGGCATGTGAAAGCGCGGGTGCACGTTGGACAGCGGCCGCGAGCCGACGATCATGCCGTCACGCGCGTAGGAGAACACCAGCCGCGTGGCGGCCGCCTGCACGGACATGCACGCCGAGATGAAGGCGAACACGATGACCGCGAGGACGACCTTCGAGCCGCCGCTGCCGAACGCGTTCGTCAGGATCGTCCCGATGGGATCGGCGTCCTTGCCCGAGATCACGGCGGTGATGCTGGGTACGGCGAGGATGAACGCGATCGTGATGATCGCCGATGCGACGCTGCCGACGCCGAGCGTCATGCGCATGGCGCGCGGAATCTTCTGGGAGGGATTCTTGACCTCCTCGGCGATGTCGCCGCAAGCCTCGAACCCGTAGAAGATCCACACGCTGAACAGCGCGGCGGCGAGGAACGCGCCGGTGTAGCCGCCGCTCCCAGCGCCGTAGGAGTGGAAGATGGCGCCGATCCCCCGATGACTGACGGCGATGAGCAGGTAGATGCCCAGCCCGACCGTGGCGATGAGCTCCGCGACGGTACCGATCGACGAGACGAAGGCGAGCCGCCGGATGCCGGCGAGGTTCACCGCGGAGCAGATCAGGATCACCGCTGCCGCGCAGATGACCGTGGCCAAGTGCGTGTTGGTATAGCCGAAGAGCTGCGAGGCATAGCCGCTCGACGAGAACGCGATCGAGGCGACCGTCACGAGCAGCGCCCACGTATACAGCCAGCCCGAGAGCCAGGCGTAGCGAGGACCGACCAGGCGCTTGGTCCACTGGAAGATGCCGCCGGCAATCGGGTACTGCGACGCGATCTCCGAGAAGGTCAACAGGACGACGAGCTGGCCGACGACGACGATCGGCATCGTCCAGAAGAATGCAGGCCCGGCGGTCGCGAGGCCGTAGGCGAACAGTGGGTACACGCCGGCGATCGGCGAGAGGTAGGTGAACCCGACCGTGAAGTTCTGCCAGAGGCCCACCGCGCGAGTGAGCTGCTGTCGATATCCCAGCGACGCGAGCTGCGCGGCATCCTTGGCCTCCTGCTCGTCCGCGGTCGGAACTTCCGCTTGGGTGGCGGTGCTCACGCGACACGTCCTTTGTTGCACTGCGGTGGACAAGCCAGGACCGACCGCGCTCCGGAAAGCGCGGACCCTCCGTCTCGGGGCATAAACTATGAGGGCATACGTTTAGTGTCAAGTCCGCTACGCGGTCCTCGCCAAGCCAGATTCCATGTCCCCGATCTACGTCAACCCGGCGGCGCACCGCCAGGTCTTTGCGCCGCTCACGCTGACCGATCGCGTCGAGGCGGTCGAGCAGCGGCTCGCCGACGCCATCCTCACCGGCGCGCTCGCCGACGGTGAGCAGCTCCCGAGCGAGCTCGACCTCGCGAGCCGGCTGCGGGTCGCGACCGTGACGCTACGCGAGGCGCTCGAGGCACTGCGGCGGCGAGGGCTCGTGACGACGCGCCGCGGCCGCGCCGGTGGCACATTCGTCCTCGCCCCCCGGGCGGGGACCAGAGACCTGCTGCGCGCGCGGCTCGAGCGCTGGGGCGCGGACGCGCTGCGCGACGCGTGCGATCACCGCGCCGTCCTCGCCGGCGGGGTGGCCGAGCTGGCGGCGGCGCGCATGTCCGGGGCCGATCGGGAGCGGCTCGATGGCTTCCTGGCCAGCATGGAGTCGGCCAGCGGGACGCACGAGCTCTACCTCGCCGATCGGCGCTTCCACGTGGAGCTGGCCGCGATCAGCCGCTCGTCGCGCCTCACACTCGCGGTGATCGGCGCCGAGGACGAGGTCGGCGACCTCGTCTGGGTCGACGAGCGCCCGTCGACGGCCGAGCGCGCGCGGGCCGACCATCGGCGCATCGTGGCCGCGGTGATGGCCGGCCAGGGCGCGCGCGCCCGGCGCGCGGCCGCCGAGCACGCCGCGCGCGACACCGCGCTGCTGTTCGAGCTGCGCCTGGGGCCCGGCGGCGGGGCCGGCCAGGCGACGTCGCCCCGCGCCATCCTCGACGACGTGACCGCCGCCATCGAGACGGTCTTCGACGGCGTCGACCAGGTGCGTGCGCGGCTCCTCGAGATCGCGGCCGCCCCCCGGCGCGGCCCACTCTCGCGCGGGGACGCCGAAGGACTACGCCCGCTCGTCTTCTCCCAGCTGCGTGAGCGCCACGGCCTCATCCTCGGCACGGGCGTGATCTTCGAGCCGGGCGTGCTGTCCGACGCGTCGCGCTGGCTGGAGTGGTGGAGCGCCGCGGAGGACGGCACTCCGGTGCCCCTGTATCCCAACCTCGACCCCGCCGACCCCAACGCCTACGCGTACGAGCGCGCGGAATGGTTCGCCGCGCCGCGGGCCACCGGCGAGCGCGCGATGGCCGGCCCGGTGGTCGACTACAGCGCCACGGACCAGCACGTGTTCACGCTCTCGCTGCCGATCGTCCGCGACGGCGGGTTCCTCGGCGTGGCGGCGGCCGACGTGGGCGTCGACGCGCTGGAATCGATCGCCGGGCCGGGGTTGCGCTCGCTGGGGCGCCCGGCCGCTCTCGTCAACGCCTTCGGGCGGGTCCTCGTCTCCAACGCAGCGACGTGGATGCCAGGCACGCTGCTCAAGGAGTCGGCGACCGCGGACACGCCCCGGCCGGACGGCGTGCCGGACGCCGATCCGCGCGTGGAGCGCCTCGTCGGCGACGAGGCCATCCCGCTGGCGATCGCGCTCGGGCGCTGACGGCGCCCGAGCGGCGCCGCGGCCTCAGATCACGACGCGGCCGCCGTCGACCATGAGGACGTGCCCGACGACCATGTCCGACGCGGCAGAGGCCAGGTAGAGCACCGCACCCGCGATCTCGTCGGGCTGGCCGACCCTGCCGGCCGGGATCGCGTCCAGGATCCAGTCGCGGTACTCCTGCTCGCCGAGCGCGTCGGCGATCATCGGCGTGTCGAAGTCGCAGGGCCCGATCGCGTTCACGTTGACGCCGTGCTTGATCCACTCGGCGCCGAGCGTGCGGGTGAGCAGCACGACGGCGCCCTTGCTCGCACAGTAGGCCGCCTGGTCGGGCACGCCGACGATCCCGTCGGTCGACGCGATGTTGACGATCTTGCCCCGACCGGCCTCGATCATCGCCCGCCCGAAGACCTGGCACGTGACGAACGTCGCAGTCGCGTTGACGTCGATCGCCTCGCGCCACACCTCGAGCGGGGTGTCCTCGCCGGCGCCCCGGCGGAAGACCCCCGCCGAGTTGACGAGGATGTCCATCGGGCCGTGCTCCGCGAGCACGCCTTCGGCGAAGGCGCGAGCCGCCGCGGGATCGCCGAGGTCGCCCACTACCGGCACCGCCGATCCACCGGCCGCCTCGATCGCGCCGGCGACCCGGGACGCGCGCTCCTCGTCGCGGCCCCCGACGACGACGTGGGCGCCCGCGCGCGCGAGCGACATCGCGGCGGCGGCGCCGATCCCGCTGCTCGCGCCCGTCACGACCGCCCGCTTGCCGTCGAGCCCGAACAGCCGGCTCAGGTACGCTGTCGCCCGCGTCTCGTCGATCGCCATGGCGTCAGGACCCGAGGTTCGCCATGGTGGCGGTCATGGGGTTCCTCCGGGGTTCGGGTCGTGCTCGACGTCGGCCAGGAGCGCCTCGCCAGAGACGACGGTGTCCGTCCAGTGGCGATGCATCCACTCGAGGTGGTCGTGGCGGCTGCGGGCTATGCGCAGCGTGTCCCAGTTCGGGAAGTCCTGCTGGGCCACGTGCTCCTGCATCAGGGCGGGATCGACCTCGTAGATGCCCTCGAAGCGCAGGACCGCGACATCCGTCACGCGCACGGCCGCGGGCGGTACGCGCTCGTCGCGCGGGCGGAACGGGCTCACTTGAGATCCTCCTCGAAGGCACCGTCGAGCCCATACTTGCCGGGGTTCATTACGTTGTTGGGGTCCAGCGCGCGCTTGACCGTGCGCATCAGCTCGTACGCGCCGCCGAGCTCCTCGGGCACGAGGTCGACCTCGCCCTCGCGGCAGGCGCCGTGACACGCGCTGATCGAGCCGCCGTGGGCAACCGCCACCGCGGCGATGTCGCGCTTGGCCTGGACCCACATCGCCCACGCCTCGTCGTCGAGCTCCTGCTCCCAGATGCCGACGTCGATCTCGGCGAGGTAGTCCACGCCGGTGCGGGTGCTCGTGTAAGCGAACATGCCCCAGTCGTCGAAGACGTCCGAGCGCGCGCGCAGGCGGTCCACGATGGCGTGCCACTCGCCGCGCACCGCAGGGAGCTGGGACCAGTTGATGGCGGCGTCCTCGCAGTGCCAGCTCATCGGCACCACCTGGCCGCCCTTCGTGCGGCCGTGCAGCGGCGTGGCGTAGCGGTCGTGGCGCGCCGCCCAGTCGCCCTCGGAGATCTCGTCGCCGAGGTAGCGGGCGCCCATGTCGCGGGCGGTGCGCATCAGCCGCCGGCCGCCCGTGCGGACCTCGTCCTCATTGCCGTAGAGGACGGCGCAGACCAGCGCGCGGACGTTCTCGGGCTGCGGGATGTACGCCTCGTCGTCGCGCCGTAGGTAGGCGACCTTCTCCTCGTCGAAGAGCACCGCACCGGCAAACGTCGCGACGTCGCAGCGGGCCAGCCCGCGCAGTGCCCGGTAGGCCACGTCGTAGTCGTCGAAGGCCCAGAACGGCGAAAGCTCGGCCTCCGGCTTGGGGTAGAGCTTCAGGGTCGCCTCGGTGGCCACGCCGAGAGTCCCCTGGTGGCCCATGAGCAGGGTCTTCAAGTGGTAGCCGGTCGAGCTCTTCGAGATCTTGCGCCCGCCGCCGTCGCCGATCTGGACGACCTCGCCGGTGGGCAGCACGTGCGTGAAGGAAAGCACGAGGTCGCGCGTGTGCCCGTAGCGCGAGCCGACGAGCGACCACCCGCTCGTCCCGATCCGCCCGCCCACCAGCGAGCACGGGTACGACGCCGGATCGTCGGGGTAGATGAGCCCGTGCGGGCCGAGCACCTCGTTGAGCTTGAGCATGTTCACCCCCGCGCCCACCTTGCACGTGCGGTCCTCGAGGTCGATCTCGTGGATGGCGTCGAGCCGCTTGAGGTCGAGCGAGATACCGTGCCGTAGCGGGACCGCCCCGTCGGTCAGGCCGGTGCCGCCCGATCGCGGCACCACCGGGATGCTGAAGCGGTTCGCCACGCGCACGACCTCGGCGACCTCCTCCGTGGACCCGGGCAGCACCACGACGTCGGGCATGTGCGCTGCCCAGCGGTGGACCGGGAATGGCGCGGGCACCCGAGCGCGGTGCAGGCGCGCCGGCTTGGAGGTCAGGACGTGGTCGCCGCCCACCGCCCCGACGAGCTCCCCGAGCGCGCGATCGTCGATGCCGGCGGACGCGACGGCGCTCATGCGCCGCCCCGGCTGCCGCCGACCTCGATCCCGAGCGACTCGGCGAGCAGCTCGTGGATGTCGACCACGTCGATCGCCCGCGCCTGGCCGGCCTCCGCGAGAGGCCGCTCCGACCACGGGCAGGCGCTCACCAGCGTGTCGACCTCGAGCTCGGCCGCCTGGTCGACGCGCCGGGCGCTGATCTTCGCGGTCAGCTCCGGCTTCTCCACGGGCAGTCCCGCGCCGCCGCCCGAGCAGTAGGACCACTGCGTGACGCGGTCGACGTCCTTGAACTGCAGCCCAGGGATCGAGCGCAGGATCTCGCGCGGCTCCTTCCAGACGCCCTTGCGCTTGTTCAGGCGGCACGGGTCGTGGTAGGTGATCACCCGGTCGATCGCGACGCTCGGCTGCAGGCGGCGGTCAGCGATGAGGCCGGCGAAGAGCTCCACGGCGAGGACGATCTCGACGTCGAACTCCTCGCCGAAGTACGCGGGGTAGTCCTCGGTGAAGGTGATGTAGTCGTGCGGGTCGAGCACGATGACCCGCTTGACGCCGGCCGCCTTCCAGTCGTCGAGGTTGTGGCGCGCGAAGCGCTTGGCCTGGTCGACGTAGCCCATCTCGGCCGCCGGGCCGCCGCAGCACCACTGCTCGGCCATCAGACCGAACTCGACGCCGGCCTGCTGCAGGATCTGCGCGACGGCGCGGGGCACCGAGGTCCGGTAGAAGGCCGCCTCGCAGTCGACGAACAGGATCGTCTCGCCGCCGACGGGGATGTCGAGCCCCGCCGCCCAGTCGGCGACCTGCGCCTGGTCGACGGGCGCGCCGCTGCAGGTGAACTCGCCGAGCACCGGCTCGTGGCGGCGCGCGTCCGTCAGCAGGTTCCAGCGCTGGTAGCCGGGCTGGTGGACGCCGTGGTCGACGGCGAGCGCGCGCATCGACTTGACCAGGTCGACGGTGCGGGTGCGGAAGCGGTAGAAGTCGCCGGTGAACAGCGTGTTCGGGCAGCGCAGCTCGCAGGCGCCGCACTGGGTGCAGTTGACGTAGTCGGAGGCGACGTCCTCCACTGTCAGCTCCCCCTTCTCCATCGCGACGACGTTCGCGTGGAAGGCGGTCGGCGTCCACGATTCGTTGCGCTCGACCTGCATGACCGGGCACACCTCGCGGCAGAACTTGTGCCCCGAGCTGTAGCAGTTGTACGCCGCGTTGCGCCACTCGTCGACGAACGCCTCCTGCCGGCCGCTCGCCTGCCCCTCCGTCCGCTGCCCTGCCGCCATCGCTCGTCCTCCTGGGAAGTCCGCGGAGGGTAAAGCTATGAAGTCAGAGGTTATCTGTCAACCCGCGGAGGGCGACGTTGGTGAGCGGCCCGCCGCCGCCGCTCCACTCGCCGGCTATCTCTCCACTCGCCGGCTATCTCGCGCGCACCGTCCGGCCCTGGGTCACCTTGCTGTCACAGCGCTCGGGACGCGATGGCTGCCCGCTGCACGATCCGCTCGCGCTCGCCGCCGTAATCGATCCTGAAGTCGTCAGCACGCTCACGGCTTCGGTCGGCATCGACTTACGCCTGCAGGCCGGCCTGCAGCTCCCGAGTTCGCGACCGGTGACGATCACGATCCGCCGATCCCCCTCGCGACGCTCGGTCGCTGGTATGAGATGACCCCGACCGAAGGAGCCGGCATTGCTCAAGCTGCTCGATCCGCTGCTCAACGCAGACCTCCTCTACGCCTTGGCCGCGATGGGACACGGCGACGAACTGGCCATCGTCGATCGCAACTTCCCCGCGGCATCGACGAGCCGGCGGCTCATCCGCTTCGACGGCGTGGACACGCAGGCCATCCTGCGCGCGGTACTCACGGTTCTCCCGCTCGACGGCTTCGTCCCCGAGCCGATCGTCCGGATGAAGATCGTCGACGACCCGGCCACCATCCCACAGGTGCAACGCGACGCCGTTGCGTTGGCCGAGCGGGTCGAGGGCCGGCCGCTGAAGATCGGTGCCCTCGAGCGCAGCGCCTTCTACACGCGAGCCGCCGAGGCGTTCGCCACGGTGGCCACGGGAGAGGAGCGGCCCTACGGCTGCATGCTCCTCGTCAAGGGCGTCGTCTTCCCGGAGTGAGCCGATCCGACGGGCATCTGACTCGCGCAACTGGCTCGATGTTCCTGGGCTTCTTCGCCTGGTACGGCGGCCTCGCGCGCGGCGGCGTCGCGCGCATCAGTCAGCTGCAGCTCGCGCAAACGCCGCTCACGCTCGGCTGGAGCGCACTCGTGCTCGGCGAACACATCGGCGTGACGACGGCTGGCGGTCACGCGCGCCGTCCTCGCCAGCGTCGCCGGGACGCAGCGCGCCGGGATCCACACCGCTCGCGTGGAGGCTCGGCCGTGACGCTCGCCGGGCGAAGCGCCAGGCGCGCAGCCCGGCTCGCCGACTCCGCCTCAGGCGAGGACGGCCACGAACCGCCAATCGAGCACGTCACGCTCGTCACCGTCCTCCCCGATGGCGCGGACGCGGGAGCGCAGATGTGCGAGGCCACCGCCGCTCGACAGCGGCTCGCGGCCTTCGAGCTCGAGCCGGCTGCGGAGCGTGTCGCCCTCGAACACGGGCGCGAGGTGCGTGCAGTCGTGCCAGGCGACGATCGTCGCGAGGGTGGGCAGCGTGCGAGCCGCCTGGGCGGCGGCGATCGCGATCGTGTGACCGCCGTAGACGAGCCGCCGCCCGTCACCGCCGGCCCGGGCACGATCATGATGCGCGACGGCGACGTTGAGCGTCAGGCGAGCCAGCTCCGGCGCGGCGCTCACGACGTCCCCGCCCTCGACCGCCCAGCTTGCTCCGGAGACCAGCGCCTCGAACCCGGGCGCGTCGATCGCCTCCCGCAGCGCCCCGAGGCGCCACCCGGCCACCGCCGCGTCGAGCGGTCCTGTGGCCGCCGAGCCGGCGAGCCGCTCGAGGTCGTCGTCGCGGCCCGTCTCGGCCGTCGGGTCGCGGAGGGGCAGCATCGCGCAGCGCCAGAAGTCCAGCACGCCGCGGCTCTGCTGGTCGACCGTCGTGATGCGCAGGGCGGCGAGCCCGCGCGCGGCGCGACCGTCGCGGCGAGAGGTCTGACGCAGGCCGACGACCTCCGTGCGCGTCCGCAGCGTGTCGCCGATCGCCGGCAGCCGCCGGAAGGCGAGGCCGCGGTAGAACAGGTTGGCGATGACCCGCTGGGTCAAGAGCGTGGACTGGCCGATGGCGACGTCCCAGACCAGCGCAGGATGCGCGAGCCGCGCATCCCCGTCCCCGACCACGTCCCGGCTCAGGTGCGCATCCAGCGCCAGCGCGAGGCGATCGCCCGTGATGGCCTGATGCGCCGCCGCGTGGCCGTCCGTCAGCGTGAGGCCGGGCGCGCCGAGCTCCACCTGGCCCACCTCGAGATCCTCGAACCACGGGCCGCCGGCGAGCGCGCCGGGGCTGACGCGGTTCGCGCTCACGCGGCCGCGTCGCGCTCGAGCCGCAGCGTGCGCGCCATCTCGTTGGTGACGATGGACAGGCCCTCGTCGACCCCCATCCCCGGCTTGGCGAGGATCTGGTCGGCCTGCGTCGCGAGCGCGACGTGCACGCAGGCCCGCGCGGAGCGGTCGCTCTCGCAGCAGGAGCCGCCGATGTGCGCGAGCACCCCGTGCCGGCGACAGTCGAGCACCGCGTCGACGGAATGGTGGAGCCCGCCGAGGTCCGGGGTCTTGATCTGGATCATGTCGGCCGCCCCGGCCCGGTTGAACGCCTGGATGTCGCCGACGGTGTTGGCCCACTCGTCGGCGACGAGCGCGACGCGGCTGCCGCGCTCGCGGAGCAGGCCCCGCAGCGCGGCCATCTGCTGGATCTGCGCGGCGCGGCTGCCGCCGTCGAGCGGGTGCTCGACGCGCAGCGCGAACGGCCGCGCCGCTTCCTCCATGCCGACGAGCACGTCTGCGACGCGCTCGAGCCGCTGTTCGGCCACCAGCCCGATGATCCCGTAGACGTCGAAGTGCAGCACGGGCTCGTAGCCGGCATGCCGGCGCAGCTCTCGCACCCTCCGGCTCACCCAGCCGACGTAGTCGACGAGCGCACCACCGTCGCGGCCGACGAGCTCCGGCGTGTTGATCAGCCCGTGCGGCAGCGAGTCGACCCCTCGCAGGATCATCTTGTCGACGTTCGCGCGCCGGTCCTCGCCGCACTGGGCGTAGACGGGCACGCGCCGCAGCGGCCCATCAAGCCCCCACTCGGCGCGGATCGTGGCCGTCATCGTCCGCCCGGACGCGTGGGCGGCGGCGTCGAGCAACGCTTGCGAGACCCCGTAGGCGGCGGCGGTCCCGAAGCCGCCGAGCGTGGCGGCGAGCTCGTCGACCGTCTCGGAGAGCCCCCGGAACTCCTCGACATCCCGGCCGCGGAGCGCGCTGGCCACCGCGCCCTCGAGCAGCGGGACGAGCTCGGACGGGCGCAGGACGGGGTCGCGGCCGCCGACGCCGCTGTACTGGACGGCGACGCAGTCGCCGTGCGCCATGTGGCCGTCGCTCAGCCGCAGTGTCACCAACACTGCGGCGGCGGGTTGGCGGATCGCTTCGAAGCCCGCTGTCACGGGGTCGCCGACGATCGCGAAACCGTCGTGGCGGGCGCCCTGCCGGATCGCCGCCTGGTCGTCGAAGAAGAAGGCCCCGACGCCGGGCGTGGCGATGACGTCCGTGATCGTGATGCCGCTCACGGGCGCGACGCCTCCGCGCGGCGGGAGCCGACGGCATCCAGGGCCGCGTCGAGGATCGCCAGGGCCTCGAGCATCTCCTCGGTGGTCACCACGAGCGGCGGCGCGAGCCGCAGCACGTTGCCCTCACGGATGCCGGGGCGCAGGCCGCCCACGATCAGGCCGCGCTCCAGGCACTCGATGCACACCTCCGCGGCAAGCTCGGGCGCCTCGCCGGCGTCTGAGTCGATGATCTCGAGACCGTGGATCAGCCCGATACCGCGGGCCTCCCCGGCGATCGGATGGCGCTGCACGAGCTCCTGCAGCCGGGTCCCGAGCAGCCGGCCCTGGGTCGCCGCGTTGCCGAGCAGGTCCTCGACCTCGATGACGTCGATGTTGGCCAGGGCGGTGGCGCACTGGAAGGGGTCGCCCTGGTGCGAGGCGGCCTGGACGAAGCCTCGCCTGATCGCCTCCTCGGCCACGGCGCTGGAGGCGATGACCGCCGCGGCGGGCACCCCGCCGCCGAGCGCCTTCGACGTGACGACGAGGTCGGGGCGCACCCCGGTGTGCTCGAAGGCGAACCAGGTTCCCGTCCTGCCGATGCCGGTGAGCGCCTCGTCCGCGATCAGGAGCGCGCCGCGCTCGTCGCACCAGGCCCGGACCGCCCGGGCCCACGTGCGAGAGACCGGGATGATGCCGCCGGCGCCCATGACGAACTCGACGACCACGGCCGCCGGCTCGCCCGACGTGGCTCGATCCAGCATCTCGACCGAGTGGCGCCAGCAGGCGGCGTCGCACTCGCCGTCGCAGGCGAAGGCGCAGCGGTAGGCGTACGGCGGCGCCGCGTAGGCCAGGCCGGGAGCGGCCGGCCCGTAGCCGCGCCGCATCCGCCGCGCCGACGAGGACAGCCCGAACGCGCTGGCAGTTCGGCCGTGGTAGCCGCGCGCCACCGCGACCACCTCGAAGCGGCCCGTCGTCAGCTTGGCGATCCGCAGAGCCGTCTCGTTGGCCTCGGACCCGGTGCTGCAGAAGAAGGTTCGCGCGCGCTCGAGGCCGGAGATGGTGGCGAGCCGCTCGCCGAGGAGGATCCGTGGCCGGTTGGTGAAGCGGTTGCCGATCTGCATGAGCTCGGCCATCTGCGCCCGCATCGCGGCCGCGACGCGTGGGTGCGAGTGGCCCGTGCTCATGCAGAACTGGCCGGCCTCGAAGTCGAGGTAGCGCGTGCCGGCCAGGTCCCAGAGCTGGCAGCCGCGGCCCCGCTCGATCACGAGCGGCGGTGCGTAGGGCGACTGCCCGACGCTCTCGTGATCGCGCTCGAGCCACGCGGCCTGCTCGGCCGCGCCATCGGTCTCAGGCTCGCTGGCGGACGTCATGGGAACTCGCCGTCGACCGCGGTCAGTAGGACCGCGGCATCCCCAGGACGTGGTGGCCGACGTAGCCCAGGACCAGTGGGTTGGCGACGGGCGCGGTCTGGTAGAGGCGCGTTTCGCGGAACTTGCGCTCCACGTCGTACTCGGTGGCGAAGCCCCAGCCGCCGTGCGCGTCAAGGCACGCGTTCGCCGCCTGCCACGACGCCTCCGAGGCGAGCAGCTTGGCCATGTTCGCCTCGGCGCCGCAGGGCGCGCCGGCATCGAAGAGCGCAGCGGCCTTCTGGCGCATGAGATCGGCGGCCTCGACGGCGACGTGGGCGCGGGCGATCGGGAACTGGACCGCCTGGTTGGCGCCGATCGGCCGATCGAAGACGGTGCGGCCGGTCGCGTAGGCGCTCGCCTTGGCGACGAACCAGCGGCCGTCGCCGACGCACTCCGCCGCGATCAGCACCCGCTCGGCGTTGAGGCCGTCCAGGATGTAGCGGAAGCCCCTCCCCTCGTCGCCCACGAGCGCGTCCGCCGGCACCTCGAGATCGTCGAGGAAGACCTCCGTGGTCCCGTGGTTCATCATCGTGCTGATCGGCCGGATGCTCAGCGCCTCGCCGGCGTCGCGCATGTCGATCAGGAAGATCGAGAGCCCGTCCGAGCGCCGCGTCACCTCGTCCAGCGGCGTCGTGCGGGCCAGCAGGATCATCAGGTCCGAGTGCAGCGCCCTGGAGGTGAACACCTTCTGGCCCCGCAGCACGTAGCCGCCGGCGGTCCGCCGGGCCGAGGTCGAGATCCTGGTGGTGTCCGAGCCCGCCTCCGGCTCCGTGACGGCGAAGGCCTGCAGGCGCAGCTCGCCGGCGGCGATCGCCGGCAGGTAGCGCGCCTTCTGCTCCTCGCTGCCATGGCGCAGCAGCGTTCCCATGGTGTACATCTGCGCGTGGCAGGCCGCCGCATTGCCGCCGGAGGCGTTGATCTCCTCGAGCACGACGCTCGCCATCGAGAGCCCGAGCCCAGCGCCTCCGTACTGCTCCGGGATCAGCGCCGCCAGCCAGCCGTGGCGTGTCAGCGCGTCGACGAACTCGTGCGGATAGCGGTCGGGCTCCAGACCACGCCAGTAGGCGCCGTCGAAGCCCGCGCACAGCTCGCGGACGGCGGCACGCACGGCCGCGATGTCCTCGGCGACTGGCAGCTTGGGAATGGCGTCCGGCTCGAGCATGACGGCGGCGGGATCGAGTCTACGTGATAAGTCAGACAATCGGCGGGAACCTGGCCGGCCAAGCTAGGCCGACACCGCGACCTCCGCGTCGCCGAAGGCGCCGGCGCGGGCGAGCTCCGCGATCCGCTCGGGGGAGTAGCCGCAGATCTCGGCCAGGGAGGTCGCGGTGTGCTCGCCGCGCCGGGGCGCCCGCACCGGCTCGCGCCGGTCCGGGCCCACGCGCAGCGGCGAGGCGATCGTGCGCACGACGCCGAAGCGCTCGTGCGCCGCCTCGACCACTGCTCCACGCGCCTTGGCCTGCGGGTCGTCGAGCGCGTCGAGGACGTCGTTGACGGGTGCGCACGGCACCCCTGCCGCTCCGAGCGTCGCGATCCAGTGGCCCGTGGGCTGCGAGGCGAACGCCTCGTCGAGGACATCGAGCAGCTCGCCGCGGTTGCGGTCGCGGGCCGCGAAGTCGCGGTAGCGCTCGTCGCCGGCGAGGTCGGGCCGCCCGAGCACGCCGCATAGCTGCCGCCAGAAGCGCTCCTTCGGGCAGGCGACGACGATCCAGCCGTCGGCGGTGGCGAAGTTCTGGAAGGGCACGATCGACGGATGGCCGGAGTTGCTCCGGCGCGGCGGCTGGTAGCGCGCCGTCGCCGCCCACGTGCCGACGTACATGAGCTCCGCCAGCGCGGTCTCGAACAGCGAGATGTCGCAGTCGCAGCCCACGCCGTCGCGGCGCGCGCGCCAGATGCCGGCCACGATCGCCAGCGCCGACACGTAGCCCGCGGAGAGGTCGACGAGCGAGAGCCCGCTCTTGGTGGGCGGCCCGCCGGGCTCGCCGGTCAGGCTCATCCAGCCCGCCAGCCCCTGCATCACGTAGTCGTAGCCGCCCTCGGCGGCCCGCGGGCCGGTCATCCCGAAGCCGGACAGCGAGCAGCAGACGATCCGGGGGTTGACCGCCTTGAGGTCGTCGAAGCGCAGCCGCAGCTTGGCGGGCTGGTCGCCACGCAGGTTGGAATAGAGCGCGTCCGACCCGCGCACCAGGTCCTCGAGCACCTCGCGGGCCTCGGGCCGGCGCAGGTCGAGCGACACGCTGCGCTTGCCGCGGTTGAAGGTCTCGAAGAACAACGAGTCCTCCTGCTCCTGGAACGGCGGCACGTAGCGGCCGACGTCGCCGCGGACGCTCGGGTCCTCGATCTTGATCACCTCCGCGCCCAGATCGGCGAGCTGCATCGTGGCCCAGGGGCCCGCCCCGAACTGCTCGACCGAGATCACGCGGATGTCCTCGAACGGCAGCGTCATGCCGCCCCTCCCGTCGCGTTGCAAACGTCTGACATCGCTGCCTCCTCCGTCCCCGAGCCCTGTGGCCACGCACAGTTTCTGGGGCTCAGCGTATCCGCAAGCGCAACAGCGGGCGACACGCCGGCCGTTGCGCAACTCGTTGACGCCGCCAATGCCTGACATCTATCCTCCGCGCCATGACGACGCCGTCGACACGCACCGGGTCACGGCCCGAGCCGAGCTGGGCCCGGACGCCCGACGGGAGCCCGCGGCGGTTCGGACTGCACATCGCGGGAGCGCGACTGGAGGCGCGTTCGGGACTGACCTTCGAGTCGCGCAACCCGACCACGGGCGAGGCGTGGGCCGAGTTCGCCGAGGCCGGCGCCACCGACGTCGGCGACGCGGTCGCCGCGGCGCGCGCGGCGTTCGAGGACCGCTCCTGGCGCGGGTTGTCGCCGACGCGGCGCGGGCGGCTGCTCATGCGCTTCGCCGATCGGATCGCCGAGCACGCGGACGAGCTCGCGGCGGTCGAGAGCACCCAGAACGGCAAGCTGCTGCGCGAGATGCTCGCCCAGATGCGCATGGTCCCCGAGTGGCTGTACTACTTCGGCGGCCTCGCGGACAAGGTCGAGGGCCGCGTGGTCCCGCTGGACCGGCAGAGCGTCCTCAACTACACCGTCCGTGAGCCCCTCGGCGTTGTCGGCGCGATCACGCCCTGGAACTCCCCGCTGCTCCTGACCACGATGGCGATCGCGCCCGCCCTCGCGGCCGGCAACACCGTCGTCGTCAAGCCGTCGGAGTTCACGCCGGCGTCGCTGCTCGACGTCGCGCTCCTCGCCGAGGAGGCCGGCATCCCTCGCGGGGTGATCAACGTCGTCACGGGCGGACGCGAGGCCGGGGAGGCGCTCGCCGCGCACCCGGACGTGGCCAAGCTCGCCTTCACCGGCGGCGACCGCGCGGGTCGCGCCATCGCCCAGGCGGTCGGCGCGCGCCTCGGCCGCTACACGCTCGAGCTGGGAGGCAAGAGCCCGAACATCGTGTTCGCCGACGCCGAGCTCGACGCCGCGGAGGCCGGCATCCTGGCGGGCATCTTCGCTGCCGGCGGCCAGACCTGCATCGCGGGCTCGCGGCTGCTCGTCGAGCGCGAAATCCACGATGAGCTCCTTGAGCGGCTCGCGCGGCGCGCCGCCGCGATCCGCCTAGGCGACCCGATGGATCCCGAGACGCAGATGGGACCCGTCGCCACGCAGGCCCAGCTGCAGCGGATCGAGGCGACGGTCGAGGCCGCGCGCGAGGGCGGCGCCCGCGTCCTGACCGGGGGGCGCCGCGGCTCGGTGCCGAGCCTGCCGGAGGGGCTCTTCTACGAGCCGACCATCCTCACCGGCGTCGGCAACGGCGCCGCCGTCTGCCAGGACGAGATCTTCGGGCCCGTCCTCGCCGTCGTGCCGTTCACGGGCGAGGCGGAGGCGATCGAACTCGCCAACGACTCCCGGTACGGCCTGGCCGCGGGCGTGTGGACGCGCGATGTCAAGCGCGCGCACCGGATGGCCCGCGGCCTCGACGCCGGCACGGTCTGGATCAACGTCTACCGGGCGCTGGCGTTCAACTCGCCCTTCGGCGGCTACAAGGACAGCGGCGTCGGCCGCGCCAACGGCGCCGAGGCCATCGCGGAGTACCTCCAGACCAAGAGCGTCTGGTGCGAGCTCGGCGAGGAGATTCAGGATCCGTTCGTGCTCAAGCTCTGAGGGGCGCGAGCGCCGACTCACGCCATGGAGCCACAATGACCACCACCACGACCACCAGGCGTGCCGCCGCGCCCGCCGCCCCCCCGGCGCTGGACTGGCAGCGCGCCGTCGCCGGCGCCCTGCGCGAGGCCGGCGTCGACACGATCGCCTACGTGCCCGACGCGCGGCTGCGCGGGATCGTCGGCGCGCTCGGCGACGATGGGCCGCGCACCCGCGCGCTCACCCGCGAGGAGGAGTGCATCGCCTACGCCGCCGGCCACGGCGCGGCGGGACGGCGCGCCGTCGTCCTCATGCAGTGCTCCGGGCTCGGCAACGCGCTCAACGCGCTCGGCTCGTTCGCCCTCCCCTACGGGATCGGGGTGCCGATGGTCGTCTCCATGCGCGGGACGCTCGGCGAGACCAATCCGTCGCAGGTGCCGATGGGACGCGCCACCCCGGCGCTGCTCGCCGCCCTCGGGATCCAGGCCTTCTCCGTGAGCGACCCGGATCGCGCAGGCGCGACGACCGCTGGGGCGCTCGAGCTGGGCTTCGGCACCGGGACGGGCGCCGCCGTCATCCTCGAGCCCGAGCTGGGAGGTGGCCGTGAAGCCGTCTGAGGCCGTGGCGAGCGCGGTGGCGGCGGCGCCAGACGCGCTCTTCGTGTCGTCGCTGGGCACCGCGACCTCCGCGCTGCGACTCGCCACCGACGACGGTCCACATCTCTACCTCGGCGGTGCCATGGGCTGCGGGCTCGCCGCAGCGCTGGGCGTCGCCGACGCCCGACCCGATCGCGACGTGGTGGCCGTGATCGGCGACGGCGACCTGCTCATGGGCGTCGGCTCGCTGTGGACGCTGAGCGGGCTGCGCCCCGCGAACCTGACGGTGCTCGTGCTCGACGATGGACGCTATTCGATCACCGGCGGTCAGGATCTCGTCGCCGCCGAGGCGTTCGCGCCGGTCGTGGCCGCGCTCCCCGGCGTCGCCGCGATCGAGGCCGCCACGCCCGCGGCGGTCACCGAGGCGGTCCGGACGATCGAGCGGCCCGGCGTGGTCCTCGCGCGCATCGACGAGCCGGCGTGGCCAGGCCCGAGCCCGTTCGTCGACCCGCCGCTGGTGCGCCGGCGCTTCGCCGCCCATGCGATGCGCGACCCCGGCGAAGTTCCGACCTAGCTCGCGCGCTCCAGCGTGTAGCGCCAGGACTGCTCGTACTGCGGGCGCAGGTAGTCGAGGTGCCGACGCATCTCCTCCCCGGCGGCCGCCGGATCACCGGCCCGGACCGCGTGCAGGATCCGGTGGTGATCGTCGGCGATCCGCCGGTGCACCGCCGGCCGTAGCGGCGAGCGTGCGAGGCTGGTCTGCAGCACCGAGAAGATCGGCTGGGTGGCGATGGTCAGCAGCGCGTTACCGCTGACGTGCACGAGCGCCGAGTGGAAGTCACGGTTGTAGGAGAACTGCTCGGCGTCGCGCAGCCGGCCCGCCGCCGCGGGGATCGACTCGGCGAGCTGACCGACGTCGGCGTCGCTGCGCCGGCTCGCCGCCAGCCGCGCCGCGGGGATCTCCAGCAGCTCGCGCGCCTCGAGGAATTCCTCCAGGCTGAGCGCGCTCGTCCGGCTCAGCAGTCCGACGTTCGCGCGCAGGAACTCGGAGACGTGGTCGACGGTCGGCCGACTCACGTAGCTGCCACCGTCTGCGCCCTTGGCCGTGCGCACGAGGTTCTGCGACGTCAGGACCCGCAGGGCCTCGCGTACCGTGGCCCGGCTGACGCCGAAGTCGTGGGCGAGGTTCTGCTCGGTCGGCAGCCGCGCCCCCGGCTCGAGCTCCCCGGTGAGGATCAGCTCGCGCAGCTGGTCGGCCACCTGCTCGTAGGCCTTGCGCACCCGCCGGAACGGCGCGGCGGAGGGGGTCGGGTCAGCGCGAAGGGGCATCTCGAGGCCGGCGGTGGCGCGATTCGCGACCGCTCGCCGAGCCTACCGCAGCGCGCTGCGCACGAGATCGTCCGCGGCGAGCGCGCTCCGCTCGGAAGCCGTGAGCCCTCGCAGCGGGGCGCGCACCGACGCGTCGCTCAGCACACCCTGGTCCACGAGCGCCGTCTTGAGCGCGGCCTGGAAGGGATGGCGCGCGAGGGCGGCGCGCAGCGACGCGACCGTGCGGGGCGGCTCGGCACCCTCGAGCACCCGTACGACCGTGCGAGGGAACGCCGCGGCGAGCCCCGAGACGGCGCCGACCGCGCCGAGCGCGAGCGCGTCCGGGATCAGCGCCTCCGAGCCGACGAGGAGATCGAGCCCCGGCAGCAGGTACGCCTCCACGTCCTGGAGCTGGGGGTCGGAGACCTTCATGCCGGCGAGGTTTCCCACACGGTCCTGGAGCTCGCGGACGACGCGAGGCGGGATCGCGTATCCCGCCCGCGCCGCGAACTCGTAGAGGTAGAACGGGACGGGCGCGCACGCGCCGGCGACCGCTGCGAAGTGGACGGCGAGCTCCGCGTCGTCGAGGCGGTAGAACGGCGGAGCGACCGCGGCAACCGCAGCAGCGCCCGCGTCGCGGGCATGCTCGGCGAGCCGTACCGCGTCGGCCGTGGTCTGCGCGCCGGCGTGGATCGCGACGCGCAGCCCCCCGGCGTCCTCGAGGAACTGCTCGGCGAGCGCCATGCGCTCGTGCAGGTCGAGCAGCAGGCCTTCGCCCGTCGTGCCCGCGACGAACACGCCGGTGGCTCCGGCCTCGCGCAGGAACTCCGTCAGCCGGGCGACCGCGGGCCGGTCCAGCGCCTGCCCGCCGTCGCGCAGCGGAGTCACGGTGGCCGCCACCACTCCCCCCAGCGGGCCACCCGCGCTCATGCCGTCCCCAGCGTCGCGAGCGCGTCGTCGAGCGTCTGCGCCAGGCGGTCGGCGTCATCGTGTCCGAAGACCAGCGGCGGCTTGATCTTGATCACGTTGTGCAGCGGTCCATCCGTGCTCAGGAGGACACCGTGCTCGCGGGCGAAGTTCACGACGCCGGCAGCCTCGGCGGCAGCCGGCTCGAGCGTCCCGCGTTCGCGCACGAGCTCGATGCCGAGGTACAGGCCGGCGCCGCGGACGTCGCCCACGAGGGCGTGCCGGGCCGCGAGCTCGCGCAGGGCGCCGAGCAGCCGCTCGCCGACCGCGAGCGCCCGGGCGTCGAGCTGCTCGTCGCGGATCACGTCGAGGACGGCGAGTCCGGCGGCGCAGGAGACGGGGTTGCCGCCGAACGTGTTGAAGTACTCCATGCCGTCGTCGAAGGCCTCCGCGATCGCCCGCGTGGTGACCACCGCCGCCAGTGGGTGCCCGTTGCCCAGCGGCTTGCCCATGGTCACGATGTCCGGCGCCGCGTCGTCGAGCTCGAAGCCCCAGAAGCGCGACCCGACGCGTCCCAGGCCGACCTGGACCTCATCGGCGACGGCCACCGCGCCGGCGGCGCGCGCGTCCTCGAACGCCGTCCGCAGGAAGCCGGCCGGCGGCAGGATCTGCCCGCCGCAGCCCGGCAGCGACTCGGCGAAGAACGCGGCCGCCGGCGCCTCCGCGAGGACCGCGCGGGCGTCTTCGGCATAGCGCCCGCCGCTCGCGGGCCCTCGATGCGGGCCGCGGTACGGATCGGGGAGTGGTGCGACGTGGACCCCCTCCCCCGGGCCCCGGCCGCCGGGCCCGGCGAACTTGTACGGGCTCATCCCCACCAGCGACGAGGTGTTCCCGTGATAGGCCGCGTCGAGCACGACGACGTCACGGCGCCCGGTGGCCGCGCGGGCCATGCGCAGGGCGAGCTCGTTCGCCTCGCTGCCCGAGCAGGCGAAGAAGCAGACCTCGAGCGGGTCGGGCAGCGTCGCCGCAAGCCGCTCGGCGTACGCCACGAGGTGCTCGTGCAGGTAGCGCGTGTTCGTGTTGAGCACCGCCATCTGGCGCGCGGCGGCCTCGACGACCCGCGGGTGCGCGTGACCGACGTGGCAGACGTTGTTCACGCAGTCGAGGTACGCGCGCCCCGTCTCGTCGTAGAGGTAGGCGCCCGCGCCGCGCACGATGTGCAGCGGCCGCCGGTAGGAGAGTGAGAGCGACGGGCCGATCGCCCGGCGCCGGCGCTCGAGCAGCCGCGCGCCGGGCGCGGGTGCCCTCGGGGGCGGCGAGCAGGCGGCGGCGACGCGTGCGGCAGCGTCGTCGAGCGCGATCGCGTCGAAGCGCTCGAGCAGCGCCCAGGCGTCGCGCTCGGAGATCGACAGGTACGCGTTGTCGGGCGCGAGCCGGCGCTGGTGGGCGGCCAGCGTCACGCTGACGCACAGGCGCGCGAGCGCGAGCGGGAGCAGCACCGCCGCCTCGGCGGGGTCGAGCGGGAAGCGCTGGTGGAAGGCGGCGGCGAGGCGCCGCGCGACGCTCACGGGCTCGCGCGCGCCGAGCATCGCGTACGCGAGACCGACGGCCGGCTCGGCGATCGTCACCGATTCGACGAGGTCGCCGAAGTCGATCAGCGCGCAGACGCGCCCGTCGTCGACGAGGACGTTGTAGTCGTTCGCATCGTTGTGGACGACGCTCGTGCGCAAGCCGGGCAGCGCGTCCAGCGCGGGCCGCAGCGACGCCACGCGCCGCTCGAGCAGTGCGCGCCGGCCGGCGTCGGCGATCTCGCCGGCATGGGTCGCGAGCACGGCGGCCGACTGCCGCAGGTCCCACTGCAGCGTGCGCACCGCCCCGGGATGGCGGAAGCCGACGAGCGCGGCCGTCAGCTCGCCGAGCACCGTGCCGAGCTCGGACGCCAGCGCGTCCTTGTCGGCGGCGGCCAGCGGCGTCCCCGGGACGAAGCGCAAGAGCCGGGCGAGCCTGAGCTCGCCGTCGCGCCCCGCGACCCGCTCGATCGTCCTGCCCCGCGCGGACGGCAGCGGCGACGGCACGGCGAACCCCCGCGCGGTCGCGGCCACCCGCGCGATCGCCGCGTCCTGCGCGTCGAGCAGCTGCCGCGAGTCGCCGGGGCCCGCGAGCTTGAAAACGTAGCGCTCGGACGGGCCTGCGAGGAGCAGGTTCTGGTCGCGCTCGCTCGGCAGCGCCTCGAGCACCTCGACGCCATCGATTCCCCAGAGCTCGCGCGCCAGATCGCGCGCCTCGTCAAGGGCGAAGAGTTGCGGCGAGCGATCGACGGTCGACACCTGGCGCGAGCCTAGCGTGTGCCGATCGGTCGCAGTCCCCGCCGAACGTCAGACATCGCGACGTGCCGTTTGCGCGAGCGGTTTGGGACGCCTATGGTCCCGCGATGGAGCCGATGCCAGTCATCGGTCCGCCTCGTCCGCGACCCGGAGACCGCAAGCGTGTGCAACGAGCCGAATGAGCCACCGATCCAGTTCGAGGCGCTGCTCGAGCGCGACGGCGTCCAGGTCTCGAGGAGTCCATGGGGCCCGGACGACGAGATCGGCCGGATGAACTGGATCACCGCCGAGTCGCAGCGCGCGGTGCTCGAGCACCTCGACGGGTCGGCCGTGTTCGACCTCGGCATCGAGTACTTCTTCGGCATGCCGTCGTGGGCCGCGGCCCACGATCCGAAGTACGAGATCTGGATGACGCACACCCCGCAGGGGTCGATCAACGACAACCTCTCGGGCGCCGGGCCCGACGTGCACGAGAAGTACAGCTACTGCGGCGACTCGATCCACATGTACATCCACACCGGCACGCACCTCGACACGCTCAACCACCTGGGCTACTTCGGGATGTTCTGGAACGGGTGGACCGCGGAGAAGGACCTCGGCAGCCGCATGTGGCAGAAGGGCGGCGCCGACAAGTACCCGCCGGTGATCGCCCGCTCGGTCATGCTCGACATCGCCGGGCTGCACGGCGTCGACTGCCTGCCGCCGGGCTACGTGATCACGCCCGACGACCTGCGCGCGGCCGCGCGCGAGCAGGGCTCGGAGCTGCGCCGGCGCGACGTCGTGCTGCTGCGGACGGGCCGTATGACCTGCTGGCCCGACCACGACAGCTACATCACCGACAACCCGGGACTCGGGCTCGCCGGCGCCCGCTATCTCTGCGAGGAGGTCGGCGCGATGTGCATCGGCACCGACGCGGTCAGCATGGACGTGGCACCGCACGAGGAGCCGGACTCCTTCGTGCCGGTGCACTGCTACATGTTCGCCACGGCCGGGGCCCAGATCATCGAGGTGCTCGACCTCGAGGAGATCGCCGCCGAGCGGATGCACGAGTTCGCGCTGCTGGCGTTCCCGCTCAAGCTCCGCGGGGCCACGGGCTCGCCGATCCGCCCCGTGGCGGTACCACTGCGACGCTGATGGCAGCGACGCTGCGCGTGGCGCTCGCGCAGTTCGGCTCCGTGCGCGGCGACGTCGGGACGAACCTCGAGCGCATGCGGGCCATGCTCGCTGAGGCGGCCGGGGAGGGCGCGGCCCTGGCCTGCTTCCCGGAGCTGTGCCTGAGCGGCTACCTGCTGGAGCGCGCGGACTACACGGCCGCGCTGCTCGACGCGGTTCACGAGGCCGAGCGCGCGCTCGCCGACGACGGCCGCCGGCTCGGCGTCGACCTCGTCTACGGCGCGCCGCTGCGCAGTCCGGAGGGGCTGGCCAACGCGGTCGTCCTCCAGCGCCCCGGCGGTGAGCGGCTCGTCTACGCGAAGACGCACATGGATGTCAAGGAGCGGCGCGTGTTCACGCCGGGCCGGGAGTTCGCCGCCGACCCCGAGGGTCGCTTCGGCCTCGCCTGCTGCTACGACCTCGCCTTCCCGGAGGCCATCCGCGTCGTCGCGCTCGGCGGGGCCCGTGTGCTCCTGGTGCCGATGGCATGGGAGGTCGAGCGCGGGTTCGTCATGCGGCGCGTCGCGGCCGCGCGCGCGGTCGAGAACGTCGCGCACCTGGTCTGCGTCAACCAGGTCGGCGCGATCGGCGACCTGCGCTTCCAGGGCGCGAGCTGCGTCGTGGACGCGCTCGGCGCGACGGTGCTCGAGCTCGGCGCCGAAGAGGAGCTGGCGGTGGCCGAGCTCGACCTCGAGCTGGTGGACCGGCTGCGCGATCGACGCGACGGCCGGACCTACCCGCTGCTGAGCGACCGCCGTCCCGAACTCTATGCCCCGCTGGCGGCTCCACGCCCGTCGGAACCGGGGTTGGAGACTTAAGTCAGACATGTGTATGCTCGCCCGGGGTTGGACGGTCGGTTCCGGTTCGAGGGGGTCAACGAGATGGCAGCTGATACACCGGTCGCTCCTGCGGGAGCCGCCTCCGCCGCAACGGCTGGCCAGCGCCTGCAGAAGGGCCAGCTGACCGTCGTCAACTGCGTCGCCCTGTCGGCGGCCGTGATGGCGCCGGTGATCGCCGTGATCCTCAATGCGCCCGCCGCCGCGTCGAGCGGCGGAGCCGGCCTGCCGCTGTCGTTCCTCGCCGCCTTCATCGCCACTGCGTTCGTGGCCAACACCGTCATCCAGTTCTCGCGCCGGCTGCCGTCGAGCGGCTCGTTCTACACCTTCTGCTCGCACGGGCTCGGCGGCGGCGCCGGCTTCTTCACCGGCTGGCTCTACTTCGCCGCCTTCGTGCTGCTCGCGGTCGGCCTGTTCACGGCCAACGGCGCGTTCCTCCACGACTACCTGCAGACCGAGTGGAGCGCGAACATCCCCTGGTGGATCCTCTCGCTGATCCTCATGGGTCTCGTGCTGCTGCTCTCGATCCGCTCGATCAAGGCCTCCGTGCGCGTCGACCTCGGGCTGCTCGGCATCGAGATGGTCGTCTTCCTCGTGCTCGGGGTGATCGCCGTCGTGAAGGCCGGCAACGGCAACACGCTGCACTACTTCACGCCATCCGCGTCGCCCGACGGGGTGAGCGGCATCGGCCTTGGCGCGGTGTTCGGAATCCTCTCGTTCATCGGCTTCGAGTCGGCGGCCGTGCTCGGCGAGGAGACGAAGGACGCTCGCAGGAGCATCCCGCGCGCAGTCTTCGGCGCGATGCTCATCATCGGGGTCTTCTACATCTTCATGATGTACGCGCTGAGCGCCGGCTACCACCTCAACGACGCAGCGCAGCTGAAGGCCTTCATGGGCGACTCGACGCCGTTCCCCACGCTCGCGCACCGCTATGCGTCGTGGATGACGCAGATCATCGAGATCGCCGCGATCTTCGGGCTGTTCTCGTGCTTCCTCGCGGTCCAGAACTCGACGGTCCGCGTCATCTTCGCGATGGGCCGCGACGGCGTCCTGCCGCCCGCCCTCGGCCGCGTGCACCGCAGCTGGCACTCGCCCTACGTGGCCATCTACGCGCTGACCATCTTCTCGATCGTCGTCGGGATCCTGCTGTCCGCGTGGCTCGGGTCGGGACTGACCGACGTCTACGGCTGGACGGGATCGCTCGGCACGGTCGCCATCGTGATCGTCTACATGATGGCCAACGTCGCGCTGATCCGGTTCTTCGCCAAGGACCCGGAGCGCAACGTCCTGCGCCACGTCGTGTACCCCGTGCTCGGCATCGTGGCGCTCGCCTATCCGCTCTATTCGGTCGCCAAGCCCGGCCAGCCTCATCCGTACAACCTGGTCCCCTACCTCGTCCTGGCGTGGATCGTGATCGGGGCGGTCGTCTACGCCTACTTCCGCTCGCGCAACCCGGCCAAGCTGACGGCGCTCGGCCGGGTCCTGGCCGAGGAGGAGGACGACCTGTCGGAGGGCCGGCTCGCGTCCGGGCCCGTGCACGCGAGCTGAGCCGCGGGGCGCATGATCGAGATCGAGGGCAAGCAGGTCTTCACCGAGCTCGCGGAGCTGGTCGACCCGGGTCACAGCGCCCTCGTGGTCGTCGACATGCAGCGCGATTTCTGCACCCCGGGCGGCGCCTTCGACCGCCTGGGGGTCGACATCTCGATGTATCCGCCGATGGTGCCGCGCCTCGCGCGGCTGCTCGACGGCGCGCGCGCGGCGGGCACCCTCGTGATCTACGTGCAGATGACGGTGCTGCCGGGGCACCGGAGCGAGTCGCCGGCGCAGATCCGCTTCAACCGTCGCCTGCACCTCGCCAGCACCGGCGAGCCGCTCGGCTACACGGCCGACGGCTCGGAGGGCCAGGAGATCATCCCGGAGCTCGAGCCCGCGGACGGGGACCTGATGGTCAAGAAGTACCGCTCGAGCGGCTTCTGGGGGACGAACCTCGACATGCTGCTGCGCAGCAACGGCATCCAGTCGGTCGTGATGGCGGGGTGCACGACCGAGGGCTGCGTGGAGTCGACGGCCCGCGACGCCCTGTTCAACGACTACTACGTCGTCATCGCCGAGGACTGCGTGGCCAGCGACGACCGCAGCCAGCACGACGCGTCGCTGCTGCTCATGCGCCATCGCTTCGACATCGCCACGTCGGAGGAGATCCTCTCCGAGTGGTCGCTCGCGACCCGGCCGGCCGACCCCCGCCCGTGACCGACTAGCCGCGCATCGCGCGAGGACCAGAGGAAGGGATACGCATGGACAAGCTCCGCGACCGCGTCGCGATCGTCACCGGAGGCGCCCGCGGGATCGGCGGCGCCATCGCCACCGCGTTCGCTGCCGAGGGCGCCGACGTCGTCATCGCCGACCTCCTCGGGGAGGATGCCGCCGCGCCGGTGCTCGAGGCGATCGCCGCCGCCGGGCGCCGCGCGCTGCTCGTGCCGACCGACGTGAGCGACGAGGCGCAGGTCGCGCGCATGGTCGACCGCGCCTACCACGAGCTCGGCGAGGTCGACGTCCTCGTCAACAACGCCGGCACGTTCAGCCAGGTCTTCTTCCACGAGCTGAGCGCGGCCGAGTGGGACCGGGTGATGGGCGTCAACCTGCGCGGCTGCTTTCTGTGCACGCGCGCGGTCCTGCCGCGCATGCTCGCGCGCGGGCGCGGCAAGGTGATCAACGTCGCCTCGCAGCTGGGCCAGATCGGCGGTACCGAGATGGTGCACTACAGCGCGAGCAAGGCGGGGGTGATCGGGCTCACCAAGGCGCTGGCGCGCGAGGTGTCGACCAAGGGCATCCAGGTCAACGCCATCGCCCCCGGCCCGATCCTGACCGAGATGATGGCCCAGGAGACCGACGAGTGGGCGGCCCAGAAGCTCTCCGAGCTGCCGATCGGCCGCTTCGGCGAGGTGGAGGAGGTCGCCCCCACCGCGGTGTTCCTGGCCTCGGACGAGTCGTCGTACTACGTCGGGCAGACCCTCTGTCCCAACGGCGGCGACGTGATGCTCTAAGGAGGCAGATGGATGTTCGAACTCACGAACCGGGTGGCGATCATCACCGGGGCCGCGTCGGGGATCGGTGCGGCCACCGCGCGCGTGTTCGCCGAGGCCGGCGCCGACATCGGCATCGCCTGGTATCCGGGCGATCCCCACGACGTCGAGCCGGTGCGTGAGGCGGTCGAGGCCGCGGGCCGGCGCGCGATCGTCTGCGACGTGGACGTGCGCGACAGCGGGCAGGTCGGCGCGCTCGTCGAGCGCTGCGTATCCGAGCTCGGCCGCGTCGACATTGCCGTCGCCAACGCCGGCATCGCGCGGACCGTGCCGCTCGAGCAGCTCGACGACGACGCCTGGTACGAGACGATCGACGTCGACCTCACGGGCGTCTGGCGCGTCTTCCGCGCCGTGCTCCCGCACATGCGTCAGGCCGGCTACGGGCGCCTGATCGCCACCTCCTCGGTGGCGGGGACGGTCTCGGCGTGGCCGCTGCACCCCCAGTACGCGGCCGCGAAGGCGGGGCTCGTCGGGCTCGTGCACAACCTCGCCGTCGACTATGGGCCAGACGGCATCACCGCCAACGCCGTGGCCCCGGGCGTGATCGAGACGCCGCAGTCGCTCGATCCCGTCAACTCGCTCGGGCCCGAGGGCGTCGCGGCCGTCGCCGCCAAGGTCCCGCTCCGCCGCGTGGGGACCCCGGAGGACATCGCCTACCTCTACCAGTTTCTCGCCAGCGAGCAGTCGGCGTACGTGACCGGCCAGCTCATCGTCGCGGACGGCGCCCGATCGCTCGCCGGCCTCGACTGATCCCCAGCAAAGGAGCTCGATGACCATCGACCAGCAGTTCCTCCAGTCCCGCGACCAGCCCGTCGAGGGGCCCGCGCGCGAGCTCGTCGGCTATGGCGAACACCCCCCGCAGGTCCGCTGGGAGGATGACGCCAAGGTCGCGGTGCAGATCGTCATCAACTACGAGGAGGGCTCGGAGAAGACGTTCGCGATGGGAGACGGCGAGAACGACATCCTCTACGAGCTGCCGTTCGCGCTCGAGGGCCAGCGCGACCTGGCGGTCGAGTCGATGTACGAGTACGGGACGCGCGCAGGCATCTGGCGGATGCTGCGCGTCTTCGACGCCGCCGGGATCCCGGTGACGTTCTTCGCCGCGGCGGTTGCGCTCGAGCGCAACCCGGCCGTCGCCGAGAAGCTCGCCCGCCGCGGCGACGAGGCGGCGGGGCACGGGTATCGCTGGAGCAACCACTTCGAGATGGACCGCGACACCGAGCGCGAGGCGATCCGCCGCGCGATCGAGTCGATCGAGCAGACGACAGGCAGCCGGCCGCTCGGCTGGTACTGCCGCGAGATGAGCGTCAACACCCGCGAGCTCGTCGTCGAGGAGGGCGGGTTCGTCTACGACTCCGATTGCTACAACGACGACCTGCCCTACTGGACGGTCGTCAAGGACAAGCCCCACCTCGTCGTCCCCTACGGGCTTGTCGTCAACGACGCGCGCTACGTCGTGCCGCAGGGCTTCGGCAGCCCGGAGCACTTCTTCGAGATGGCCAAGGCGCACCTGGACCGGCTGCGCGACGACGGCGATGACGTCCGGCGGATGATGTCGATCGGCCTGCACCCGCGGATCACCGGCAACCCGGCACGCTCGGACGCGCTCGCCCGCTTCATCGACTACGCCCAGTCGCTCGGCGACGTCTGGTTCGCGCGCCGGATCGACATCGCCAACACGTTCATCGAGCAGCAGCCGGCGAGCCGGTGGGTGTGAGCGGCGGGGGCACGCCTCGGCGATGACGCGCGCGGCCACCGTCGCGGAGGTCATCGCCGACGCGATCGGCGAGCGCGGCGCCGGTCGCGTCTTCGCCTTCCCGGGGGGCGGGAGCAACCTCGAGCTGATCGACGCGCTCGCGCGCCGCTCGGTCGCGGTGGTCCTCGCACGCTCGGAAGGCGGGGCCGCGTTCATGGCGGCGACCTACGCGGATCTCACGGGCCGGCCGGCGACGCTGCTCGTCGGCCTCGGGCCGGGCGTCGCGAACGCCGTCAACGGCATCGCGCACGCGTGGCTCGACCAGAGCGCGGTGATCGTCATCAGCGACCGCTTCGCCGAGGACGAGCTCGGGACGTCGGGCCACCAGGTCCTCGACCACGCCGCGCTGCTCGCGCCCGTCGTCAAGTGGCAGGCCCTGCTGACCCCGGACACCGCCGCGTCGGCGGTGCACCAGGCGCTCTCGATCGCAGCGGCCGCCGCGCCCGGTCCGGTGCACCTGTCGCTGCCACGCGAGGTCGCGCTCGCGCCCGCCGCGCCCGCCGCCGCGAGGGCGGCGCCGGCCGCTCCGGAGCCGCGGGCCGAGCCGGAGCTCTCGGCGATCGCGGAAGCCGTCGCCGGCGCCCGGCGTCCCGTCGTGCTGGTGGGCGACGAGGCGCTCGACGCCGCGCAGGAGGAGCTCGTCGCGCTGGTGGAGCGCCTCGGCGCTCCGGTGCTGAGCACCTACAAGGCGAAGGGCGCCTTCCCCGAGCGCCATCCGCTGTGGTGCGGCATCGTCACCAACGCGGCAGTCGAGGCCGAGGTGCTCGAGGCGGCGGACGTGCTGATCTCACTGGGCGTCGATCCGGTCGAGCTCCTGCCCCGCCCCTGGAGCTTCCCCGGCCGCGTCGTGGCGCTGCGCCGGCACGGCGAGGACGTGCCGGGCCTGCGCGCCGAGCGGACCGCGACCGGCGACGTCGCGGCGCTCGTGCACGCGCTCGCGGAGCGCCTCGACCACGTGACGGCGTCGTGGGACGCCGTCGAGATCGGCGCGCTCCGCGAGGCCATGCTCGGCGCCCTGCGAGTCGCCGAGCCGGGGACGCTGAGCGCGCTCGACGTCGTCGCCGCCGTCCGCTCCGCCGCGCCGGAGCCGGCGACCGTCACGGTCGACGCGGGGGCGCACATGTTCGCTGTCACCTGGGGCTGGCGCGTCCAGCGGCCGCGGCGCTTCCTGATCTCAAACGGCCTGGCCAGCATGGGCTTCGCCGTGCCCGCGGCGGTCGCCGCCGCGCTCGCCCGCCCTGCCGAGCCGGTGATCGCGTTCACCGGCGACGGCGGGTTCCTCATGCACGGCGCGGAGCTCGAGACCGCAGTGCGAACGGGAGCGCGCGTGGTCGTCGTCGTCCTCAACGACGCGAGCCTGAGCCTCATCCGCATCAAGCAGGCCGACCGCGGCTACCCCCCGGCCGCCGTCGACTTCGGCGCGGTCGACGCCGCAGGCTACGCGCGCTCGCTGGGCGCCTCCGGAGTCGTCGCCGAGAACGTCGCCGAGGTCCGCGAGGCTGTGGCGGCGGCGCTGCAGGCCCCTGGACCCGCCGTCGTCGACGTCCGCCTCACCGGTGCCGAGTACCAGGCGCTCCAGCACGCGATCAGGACCGCCGGCGCCCCCACCGGCAGGAAGGAGCGCGCCCCGTGCGTCCGCTAGCGTCACCCGCCGTCGTGCGTGCGGCCGTCGCGCAGACCGACCCGCAGCTCGCGGACGTCGCGGGCAACCTCGCCGGCTGCCTCGCGCGGCTCGAGGAGGCCGCGTCCGCCGGATGCGATCTCGTCGTCTTCCCCGAGTGCGCGCTGACGGGCTACATGTTCGAGGACGCCGAGTCGGCGGGCCGCTGCGCCGAGACGATCCCCGGGCCGTCGACCGACGCGCTCGCCGCGGCCTGCGCCCGGACCGGACTCCACTGCGTCGTGGGCATGCTCGAGGCCGACGGGGACGCGCTGCGCAACACGGCGGTGCTGCTCGGGCCCGACGGTCTCATCGGCCGCTACCGCAAGTCCCACATCGCCTGCATCGGGGTCGATCGCTTCACCGTCCCGGGCGAGGAGCCGTATGAGGTCTTCGACACCGCGGTCGGCCGGATCGGGCTCGAGATCTGCTACGACTGGCGCTTCCCGGAGATATCCCGCGTGCTCGCGCTCGAGGGGGCGGACATCATCGCCCACCCGACGAACTCGCCCCTGCAGGCGCGCGAGGTCGCCGAGTTCATGACGCGCGCGCGGGCGTGCGAGAACGCCGTGTTCTTCCTCACCGCCAACCGGTGCGGCGACGAGGCCGGAACGTCGTTCTTCGGCTGGAGCCAGATCGTCGATCCGGGTGGCCGGCGGATCGCCGAGGCCGGCGCCGCCGAGGCGCTCGTGTCCTGCGACCTCGAGCTCGGGCTGGCTCGTGCCAAGACCCGCCGGCCGGGCGACGGCGGCTACTCCGTCAGCCTCTTCGACGACCGCCGTCCCGAGCTCTACGCCCCGATCCTGAACCGCACGGAGGCTCACACGCGATGAGCGCCCAGATCACCCTGTTCGGACCGGACTCGCTCGCCGCGGTCCACGAGGCCGAGATGCCCCAGAAGGACCAGCTGTGCGGGGCGTTCTGGGGGTGCGTCGCGCTGCGCGCGTTCGGCATCCGCGAGCGGGCGGGCGAGCCCGTCGACCAGGATCACGTGGCCCGCGAGGCGCGAAGCACGCTCGTCGGCCCCGGCCACGATCCGGGACTCCCGCCCTCGGAGGCGTCGCGGCTGGACTACCGGCTCGAGCTGCCGATCGCCCCCGACGCCGCGACCTCGGGCACCGCGTCGGGAGCGGTCGCGCGCGCCGTCCGCACGCTGTCGGATGGCCGGCTCGCGGTCGTGCCCGTCGCCGGGCCCTGGACGGCCGAGTCGGTGGTGACGCTGCTCGAGCGCGTCGCCGCGGCGGCCCCCGACGCGGTGCTCGTCGCCAACCTCCGGACCGGCCGGCTGTGGGGGTCGCGCCCCTCCCCCGCGCTCGTGCTCGGCCAGCTCGCCGGCGCCGCCGCCGACGGACCCGAGCCCGACTGGGACGAGGGACACTTCGTCTCGCTCTCGATGCTGATCCGCAGCGCGGGCGGCTCGCTCGTCGGCGTGCGCGACACCTATCCCTCGCTGGGCCACCAGGGCAACCACCTCCAGCCGCCGGTGGCCGTGGCGGCGGCGCTGCGCCGCGACGACGGCCACGGCGGCGGCGTGCTCTGCGTCTGCGCGAGCGAGCGCGAGGCCGCGGTCGTCGAGGCCCTCGGCGACGCGGGGTTCGCGCTCGAGGACTGGGACAACGGGAGCGCCGACGCGGCGTAGCGACGGGCTGCCGGGAGCCGTTACGCGCCGGGCGCCCCGGCCGGGGAGCGCGCCTCAGTAACGGGCCGCATAGCGCGCGCAGGCGTCCTCGTCGGAGACGTCATCGAGCAGGGCGAGCTCGGCGCGCTTCATCGACGCGAAGGCGCTGCGGAGGTCGTCGGAGACGACGGCGCGGAACAGCTCGTCTGCGAGGAAGGCGTCGAGGGCCTGCCCGAGCGACCGCGGGACGGCGTCGAGACCCAGGCGCGCACGCTCGTCGGGCGCAAGCTCGTCGAGGTTGCCCGACAGCACGGGCGGCGGCTCGAGCGCCTCGCGTATCCCCTCGAGCCCCGCCGCGACGGCCAGCGCGAGCACCAGGTGCGGCGACGCCGCGCCGTCGGCGACGCGCAGCTCGAGGCGAGTGCCCTCGGCCGCGGTGGCCCCGCCGAAGGCGACCGCCGTGGGGATGCGCAAGACGGCCTCCCGGTTGGCCTCGGCCAGTCCCGACGTCGCCGCGCTCCAACGATGTGGCCGGAGGCGTAGGTAGGAGACGGTGGTGGGCGCGGCGACGGCGCACAGCGCGGGCAGGTGGCGCAGGATGCCGGCGGCGAAGCGGGCGCCGACGAGGGCGAGGCCTCCCGGTCGCGAGTCGTCGTGCATCGCGGGTGCACCGTCGGCCTCCCGGAAGCTCATGTGGACGTGCAGGCCGTTGCCCGATCCCTCCGGCCGGACGATCGGCGCGAAGCTCGCGCGCCAGCCCTGTCGGCGTGCCACGTCGCGCACGAGCTCGCGGACGATGGACGCCGAATCCGCCGCTTCCAGCCCCTCGCGCGGCGTGCACGTGACCTCGAACTGGTCGTCGCCGTACTCGGGCAGGAAGGTCTCGAGCTCCTGGCCGGCGAGCCGCAGCGCGGCCGACAGCTGCGTCCCGAAGGGCTCCGCGAGCCGCAGCGACTCCATGCTGAACGGCGGAGCCGGAGCCGGGATGTGGCCTTGCAGGACGAACTCGTGCTCGAAGGCCGCCCACAGCGACAGGCCGGTCTCCTCGGCGAACTGCTGCAGCATCCTGCGCAGGAGCGCTCGGGGGCAGGCATCCCATGGCTCGCCGTCCAGCGTGCGGGCCTCGCACAGGTAGAAGTGCAGCGGGGCGCGGTCGGGCCAGAGGTCCACGCGCGTGCGCGTCGCAGGTGCCGGGACGAGCCGCAGATCGCCGATCGTGCCCCAGGGGTTGGGCTCCGCGAGCGGGCCGAGGACCGTGATGGCCTGATCGGCCGGGACCCATCCGACGCCGGTGGCCAGCCGCCGCTCGAGGTCACGCGCGGGAACCGCGCGGCCCCGGTTGAGGCCCGAGACGTCGGGATAGAGGAAGGCGACGAGCTCGTCGCCGGGCTCGCAGCGATCGTGCGTGGCGGAGGCGAGCGGCGTGGGCACGCCGCGATCTTCGCATGCCGGACCAGCATCCGGCGGAGGGCCCGTCGATGTCCGACAACGGCGGCACGCTACCCGCAAACCCGGTGTCACCCGGGAAGGAGTCGAATGTCGGACATCAGGCTGGCACGGTGGATGCGAATGCCAGGCCAAAGCGGTGGTACAGTCGGCCGCACGGTGGCCGACACGACCGGCATCGTGCCCGTCCGCCGGGTGCGCAAAGCCTACGAGCAGGTGGCCGACCAGCTGCGCGAGCTGATCATGGCCGGCGAGATGGGACCGGCGCAGCGCCTGCCGAACGAGGCCGCGCTCGCGGTCCAGTTCGGAGTCAGCCGCCCCACGATCCGGGAGGCGCTGCGCGTGCTCTCGGCGCAGGCGCTGATCAGCACGACCAAGGGTGCGAGCGGCGGCAGTTTCGTCACGCTTCCCACGGTCGATCACATCTCCGAGTTCCTGAGCTCGAACATCAACCTGCTGAGCCGTTCCGAAGACATCTCCCTCGACGAGTTCCTCGAGGCGCGCGAGCTGCTCGAAGTGCCCGCGGCCCGACTCGCCGCCCGCCGGCACGACGAGACCGTGCTGGCCGCGCTGGCGGCGGCGATCCCCGCTCACCCCTTCGAGCTCGGCACGGACGAGCAGTTCATCCACAACAAGGACTTCCACTCCGCGATGGTGATCGCCTCCGGCAACACGCTGCTCTCGATCGCGGCCCAGCCGGTGTTCTCCGTGCTCCAGACCCATCTCAAGCGCTCGACGCTGGGCCGTCGTTTCCATCAGCGCATCAACGAGGACCATCGCGCGCTGGCCGCGATCGTCGGTGAGGGCGACGAGGACGGCGCGGCCCAGCTCATGCACGAGCACCTCGGGTTCCTGCGACCCATGTACGAGAAGGCCTGGCGCTACGAGCGCCACGCCCGGCCGTAGCTCAGCCGGCGGCCAGCGCCGCGAGCGCGCGGTCGATGTCGTCGCCGGTCGTGTACAGGTGCACAGCGAGCCGGGACGCGCCGCCGCGAACCGCGGCGGCGATGCCCGCCTGCGCCAGCCGGGCGGCCACATTGGGGCGCTCGACGCGCACGATCGGCGACGTCATCGGCGGCAGGCCGGCCGCGTCGCGCAGGCGCGCCGCGAGGGCGAGGTCATGCGCGGCGATCGGCGCGACGCCGACGGCCGCGATCGCCTCGAGCGACTCCGCCGCGGCGCCCCAGAGCGCCCAGGCCGGCGAGGCGTCGAAGCGCCGGGCGTCGGCGGCCAGCCGCAGCTCGGTCCCGTAGCAGGTGGCCCAGGGGTCCTCACCCGCGTACCACCCCGCGCCATGCGCCAGCAGGTCGGGATCGACGTCGGCATCGCGGACGGTGAGGAAGGCGACGCCCCGCGGGCATAGCAGCCACTTGTAGGCGCTGACCACGACGTGGGAGAAGCGGCCGGCGTCGAGCTCCGCCCACCCGGCGGCCTGCGTCGCGTCGAGCACCACGCGAGCGCCATGGGCATCCGCCGCACCGGCCAGGCGATCGAGATCCACCGGCGTCCCCGTCGCCGACTGGACCGCGCTGACGGCGACGACGTCCGTCGTCGCGTCGATGGCGTCGATCAGATCTCCGTGCTCGACGACGCGCAGCCGGACGCCGCGCGCCTGCTGGACCGCGAACGGCCACAGCAGCGAGGTGAAGTCGCCCTCGGCGACCAGGACGCGCGTGCCGGGACGCAGCGAGGCGGCGACCGGCGCGAGCAGCGTCGAGACCTGCGCCCCGATCGCGACCGATGCCGCCGGCACACCGACGAGGCGCCCGAACGCCGCACGCGCCCGGGCGACGTCGCGGTCGATCTCGTCCATCGCGAGGGTCCCCGTCGCCCACCGGCGCGTCGCCTCTCCGAGCGCTCGCACCGCAGGGGCCGGCGGCACACCGACGGTCGCGGTGTCGAGATAGCCCGGCGGCGCAGCGCACTGGGCGGCGAGTCTCTCGATGGCTGTCGGAGCCGACGCGGCGGTGCTCATGGCGTCCGAGGATTACCGACCGAGACGGAAAGACCAAGCTTCCGGCAGCGGCTGACCGCAGACCTGACGCGTTTCGCGTGCCGGCGCGGCGAGCGTACTCGCGCTTGCCGGGCGGTTTTTCGAGCTCAGGGCGCCCCGCGGTCCGACCGCGCGGTTGGTCCTCCCTGGCGTGCGCCGCCTGCGCCGGCCTGGCGACGCGTCGTCCCAGGCGGCGGAGCCGGCGCGCCGCGGCGTCGGCTTCCCGCCGGGCGCCGCCTCGAAGCTGTTCGTCGCCCCGCTCGATGATCAGGAGCTCGCGCTCCTCGAGCGCGCTCTGAGCAAAGTCATCGTCGACTACTCCTTCGGCTGAGCTGGAGAATCGCCGCGCTCGCGGAATCCCGCCGGGAACAACCCGCCATCTTCGACTGGGGAACCGGCGCGCGCGGCTGCGCGTCGGTACCGTCTGGCGGCGTGAGCCGCCGGGTCACGCTCGCCACCGTCGCAGAGGCGCTCGGCGTGTCGCCGATGACGGTGTCGAACGCCTACAACCGGCCGGAGAAGCTGTCCGCGGAGTTGCGCCGGCACATCCTCGCGACGGCCGCCGAGCTCGGTTATCCCGGCCCGCACGCCACGGCACGCTCGCTGCGACGGGGCCGCTCCGGCGCGCTCGGCGTGGTCCTCGGCGAGGCGCTTCCATACGCGTTCGAGGATCTGGGCGCGGTGGAGTTCCTGCGCGGCTTCGCGCGTGGCAGCGCCGGCGCGGGCGTCGCGCTCGAGCTGCTGCCGGTCACCGGCGACGCGCAGGATGCCGCCCACGTGCTGGCCGCAGTCGTCGACGGCTTCGCCATCTTCGCGCTGCCCGAGGGTCACTCGCTCGTCGCCGCGGTCGAGGGGCGCGGTCTGCCGGTGGTCACCCACGGGAGCCCCGTGCTCGCGGGGCGCCCGTTCGTGGGGATCGACGATGCGGCGGCGGCCAGGGCCGTGGCGGATCATCTCCGTGACCTGGGGCACCGGCGCGTTGCCGCGATCTCGTTCCCGCTGGGCTACCCCCGGCGCGATGGCGCCGTGGCGCTCGACGCGCCGGCGTCGCACCGCGTGACGCGGGAACGCCTGCGCGGGTTCGCCGGCACGGCGACGACCGCGTTCGAGGTCTCGCTCAACGAGCGCGGGGCGGGTGAGGCGGCCGCGGGCGCGCTCCTCGACGGCCCGGCGCCGCCGACCGCGCTGCTGTGCATGAGCGACGAGCTCGCGCTGGGTGCGCTGACAGCCCTCCGCGCGCGCGGCCTGAGCGTCCCCGGCGACGTCTCGGTCACCGGGTGGGACGACAGGCCGGAGGCCGCACGTGCCGATCCACCGCTCACGACGATCCGCCAGTCGCTTCGAGAGCAGGGCGCGGCGGTCGCTGAGCTGCTGGTGTCCGGCGCCGACCGGCCCGAGCGGCGCTTGGAGCCGTGGCAGCTGGTGGTCCGCGCGTCGACGGCGCCACCACCTTGATCCGCGGTTGGTATATCGATATACCACTGCGATGGAGTTCCGCCGGGATCGCCTCACCTGGCTGGCCTACGGCATGCTCGGCTGGTTTGCCTTCCTTCAAGGCTCGCCCGGCCTGATCGTGCCCCACCTGCGCGACGAGCTCCACCTCCGTTACACCGTCGCCGGCCTGCACGTCGCCGCCTTCTCGCTCGGCGGGGCGATCGCCGGGGTGGTGACGGCGACGCTCGAGCGGCGGCTCGGGCGGCGCAGCGTGTTCTGGCTGGGTGCCGCCGGGATGGCCGTGGGCACGGTCGCGCTGACGCTCGGCCGCAGCGCAGTGGTGACGGTGGGCGCCATGGCGGTGATGGGCTCGTTCGGCGGCCTGCTGCTCGTGAGCGTCCAGTCGACGCTCGCCGACCACCACGGCGAGGCGCGCGCGATCGCCTTCGCCGAGAGCAACGTGATCGCCGGCCTCGGCTACCTCGTCGTGGCGGGGACGCTGACGCTCGCCGGAGCGCTCGCACTCGGCTGGCGCGCGGCGCTGCTGGCGCCGGTCGCCGTCCTGCCCCTCGCCTTCCTGGCCGGCCGCGGGCAGCCGATCGGCGGCGGCGCGACGGCTGCCGGGGCGGAGCCGGGCGGGGGGTTGCCGCCGGCGTTCCGGGTCCCCGCCACGTTGATCTTCTTCGGCGCCGCCGCCGACTGGTGCCTGAGCTCGTGGGGCGCGAGCTTCGTACACGCCACCACGGGGACGAGCATCGACACGGCGGTCGGCGTCATGGCGGCCTATTTCGCCGGCATGGTGGCCGGCCGCGGCGCCGGCAGCGCGCTGGCCCGCCGCGCGAGCCCCCAGCGGGTGCTCGCCGTCGGCATCGCATGCGCGCTCGCGGGATTCGCGATCCTGTGGGTCGCCGGCTCGCCGGCCGTTGCCGCCGCCGGCCTCGCATTGGCGGGATTCGGCAACGGCAACGTGTTCCCGATGGCGCTCGCGCTCGCGGTCGCCACCGCGCCCGACCGGCCGACACTCGCAGGTGGACGCGCGGTCAGCGTCGCCGCCGTCGCCGTCGTCGCGCTCCCGCTCAGCGTCGGGCCGCTCGCCGACGCCATCGGCCTCACCGCCGCGCTCGCGCTCGTCCCGCTGTGTCTGCTCGCCGCGGCCGCCGCTCTCGCCGCGGTCGCCAGGACGCCGCACCCGGCAACCTCTTCCAATTGGACCGCCCGCTCCTGACCGCGAAGCCTGCTCAGCGCCTCGATCGGTGCGCGCGCGGAAGCTGCCTGCGAGACTGCACGCGTGGGAGCCGACGCGTACTTCGGCGAGCGGGTCGCGGGAATGCGCCTCGAGCACCGCTGGGGCGGAGGGGACCGGGAGCCGTTCACGGGACTCGGCCCCGCCCGCTTCCCGGTCCACCGCAAGCCCTGATGGCCGCGACGGGGTGCCGACGACAGCTGCAGCCAGCGATCTGACGCCCGGCCAGCGGCATCGCCTCGTCATCGTGCTGGCGGTCGTGAGCGGCGCGACGGACGCCATCGGGTTCCTCGGTCTCGGGGGCGTGTTCACGAGTGTCATGACCGGCAACATGGTCCTGCTCGGAGTGGGCGCGGGGACGGGCGACTGGTCGCTCGTGACCCATGCGGGCCTCGCCATCGCGGCCTTCGTCTTCGGTTGCGTCGTGGGCGCCCGGACGGCCGGCACCGCCCGAGCGGGCGATCCGATCTGGCCCGCCGCGGTGACGCGGGCGCTGGCGATCGAACTGGCCGTTCTCGTGCTCTTCGCGATCGGCTGGGAGGCCGCCGGAGGCCATCCACGCGTGGACTCGGTTCAGCTGGCGCTGCTCGCGCTCGACGCGGTGGCGCTCGGCATCCAGAGCAGCACGACGCAGCGTTTCGGAGTCTCGGGCCTGTCGACGACGTATCTGACCGGCACGCTGACCGGCGTCGTGATCCGTCTCGCCTCGGACGGCTCAGTGCGCGCGGCCGCGCGCAGCCTCGAGATCCTCACCGCGCTGATCGCCGGCGCGGTCGTCGGCGGTGCGCTCACGGTCGAGGCGCCTCGCTGTGCGCCGCTCGTCCAGCTCCTGGGAGTCGGGGGCGTCGTAGGCGCGACGTCGCTGAGACGGCGCCGCGCTCGCCGGCGTGCGGCTTGATCGCACCCGAGCCGACCGGAACCTGTTCGGAGCCCGGAGCAGACTCCGAACAGTGCCCGGTACGCCGCGCGGCGAGGGCGCTAGTTCGCGCCGACGACCTTGAAGCTCGCGTTGACGAAGACGTGGTGCGGCCAGTTCACGCCGATGTTGTGGACCTCGTACTCGCCGTTGCTGAGCTTGACGACGCGGTCGACGACGCCGCCCGGATAGGCCGCCAGTGCCGCTTTGGTCGCCTTGTTCGCCGTCGTTCCGCCGACGATCTTCCCCGAGCCCTCACTGTAGTTCGCCGGGATCTGGCCGTCCTGCTTCGACGTGGTGGGTGCTCCGCGCTTGAAGGGGACCACCTTCGACGGCGTGAACGTCGTCGAGCCGCCACTGGCCGGTTGCACGACGACCTGCGTTGCCGTGATCGTCGTTCCGTTGGTCGTCCCGAGCACGAGGACCGGTTTGCCCTTCGTGATGGCACGCGCCGAGGCGGAGCTCGTCCCCTTGCGGTACGTCGTCGAGGACGCCTTCTTGACGGTCACCTTCTGACCCGCTGATGTCGACACCGTGAAGCTCGACGTCGACACGCTGCTGACCGTACCGACGACGCCTCCGGCGGCCGGTCCGGACCTTGCGTTCGATCCGCCCGCTGCCCTGAATCCCGCCTTCGGGGCCACCTGTCCCGTGCTGGCACCGGCCGAGCCGTTGCCGGAGGTCGCGCTGACGACCCCGTAGGCGCCGCCTGCGATCACAACGACCGCGGCGCCGATGGCGAGGGGCTTGCTGAGTCTCCGACCTAGCATCTGGGATCTCCTTCGATCTACCTCCCACAGCCGAGGATGCTGGGCGGCCCTTTGGGCCGGCTGTGCGGAAGCTGGGAAAATCCTGAGTCTCAGCCGAGTCGCGCGAACGCGGCCCGGCGGCCCGATCCACCTGTCTGGCGGGCCGCCGGAGCGCCGCTCAGCGCAGCCAGCCGGGCGGGCCCGCCGTCAGCAGCGAGAAGTCGCCGCGGTCGCGGATGGCCGTCGCCGCGGCGGTCGCGGCCTCGGCGGCGGCCCACGTCAGCCGGCCCCCGAGGCTGATGCGCCGCGCGCCCGCCGCTGCGATGTCGTCGCCCGTGAGCTCGCCGACCGCGAGGACGTTCACTGGCCGCGAGACAGCACCGCAGACGGCGCGGATCTCCTCCACGGTGCGCAGTCCGGGGGCGTAGAGCACGTCCGCGCCCGCCTGCTCGTAGGCCTGCAGGCGCGCGATCGTGTCGTCGAGGTCGGGGTTGCCGCGGATGTGGTTCTCCGCGCGCGCGGTCAGCACGAACGGGAAGCCGAGACCGCGGGCGGCCTCCACGGCGCCGGCGAGACGCTCGGCGGCCTGCTCGCGCGGGTAGATGCCGGCGCCGGGCCTGAAGTCCTCGATCGACGCGCCGACCGCGCCGGCTCCGGCGACGCGCGCCACCGCGGCCGCGACAGCGTCCGGGTCGTCGGCGTAGCCGTTCTCGAGATCGACGGAGAGCGGCAGGTCGCTGGCGGCGGCGATCGCGGCGGTATGCGCGGCCACCTCCTCGAGCGTGACGTCGCCGTCGCGGCGCCCGAGCGTGAAGGCGAACCCCGAGCTCGTGGTGGCCAGCGCGGCGAAGCCGAGCGCCTCGAGCATGCGCGCAGACCCGGCGTCCCACGGGTTGGGGATGACGAAGGGCTCGCCGGCATGCAGGGCCACGAATCGCTCACCGCGCTCGTGCTGGGTCGTGTTCATGCGGAGGAGTTCATCACCCTCCGCCGGCGAGTGGCGGGCCGATCAGGCCTGGACCCCGTCGCCCGTCAGCTTCGGGTGCATCTCGAGGGCCGCATGCGACGACGCAACGGAGGCGCGGTCGCCCCGCGGCTCGGGTGCTCGCCGCCGCCTACGCGAATCCCGGCCGCCGCAGGCGTTGCGCCGGCCGCTCCGCCGACGTCCCCGCGGCCGGACGGATCAGCGCGTCGGCGAGCGCCCCCGTGGCGAACGCATAGACCGCCTTGTGCGCGACGTCGATGACCAGCTCGTCCCGCGGCCAGGAAGCCGGAGGGGCCCCGACGCCGGTCCGGTTCTCCAGCGTCTGGTCGATGGCGAGCCGCATCCATGTGTGCAGGAACGAGGCCGTCGGCCCGCGCAGGTTCGCGACGGACATCACGGCGCGCAGCACTCCGGCCGTCGCGGCGGTCCCGAAGTGCATCACCAGGTTCCGCGTGACGCGGTCGGTGTCGGGATCCGGGAGGCCGACGAGATGTGCGAGCGTGCGCCCCGGCACGTAGGAGTCCGGCCGCCCGGTCAGCGCCTGCTCGGCCTTCTCGACGGCGGTCATGACCACACCGCCGATCAGCCCGGCGGCAACTCCCCTCGACAGTGTGCCGGCCAGCGAGCGCATCTACGACAGCGGCGTGCCACCGGTGGCCCCGACGACCTCGCCGGTGACATAGCTGGACTCCTGGGAGGCGAGGAAGACGTAGAGGGGCGCGAGCTCGGCCGGCTGCCCGGCTCGCTTCATCGGCGATTCGTCGGCGCCGAAGTCCTCGACCTTGTCCTCCGGCATCGTCGCCGGGATGAGCGGGGTCCAGATCGGCCCCGGGGCGACGGCGTTGACGCGGATGCCGTGCTCGATCGCCTCCTGCGCCAGCCCCTTGGTGAAGTTGACGATCGCGGCCTTGGTCGCCGCGTAGGCCAGCAGCATCGGGTCCGGCTGGTAGGCCTGGATCGACGCGGTGTTGATGATCGCCGCGCCCGGGCGCATGTGCTCGAGCGCTGCCTTGCAGGTGTGGAACATGGCGAGGATGTTGGTGCGGAAGGTCCGCTCGAGCTCATCCTCGGAGATGTCGGCGAGGCCCTCGCGAGCCATCTGGTACGCCGCGTTGTTGACGAGGATGTCGACGCCACCGAGCCCTTGGACCGACTGCTCGACCAGCGTGCGGCAGTAGCCACTGTCCTGCAGGTCGCCCGGCAGCTGCAGCGCGGTCCGGCCGGCCTCGCGCACCACGCGCGCCGTCTCGTCGGCGTCGCTCTGCTCCGCCTCGAGGTAGGAGATTGCGACGTCCGCGCCCTCGCGCGCAAAGGCCAGGGCGACCGCCCGGCCGATGCCGGAGTCGCCGCCCGTGACGATCGCCTTGCGACCCTCGAGCTTGCCCGTGCCGCGGTAGCTCTGCTCGCCGAAATCGGGCGCGTGGCTCATCTCGCTCTGAAGCCCTGGGTGCTCGAGCTGGTCGGCGGGCAGCGAGTCCGGGTGCTGCCGGGTCGGATCCTGGGTGGTGTGCTGGTCGTGGCTCATGCGGCGGCCCTTGTCGGAGGTGCGAGTGGACGGTTCGCATACCCAGGCGGCCGCCGCGCACATCGCCGGACGTGTGCGATCGAACTGCGGCTGCGGTCAGCACGTCGTCGAGGAGACGGCTCGATGCATCGCGGCGACGATGTTGCGCCCGGCTCACCCAGCGCGGCCGTCCGCGTCGCGCGCGGCGGTCGGCCGACTCGGCGGTGGCCGAACTGGCCGTCGCCGGTCCGGCGCTCAGGCGGCGTCGTGGAAGATGATCCCCAGGGCCGTGCGCGAGCCGCGGGTGATCGTGCTGACGCCGTGGCGCATCCCGACGCGGTAGAAGCCGCGGCTGCCTCGCGCAGGCCGGCGGTCGGTCGGGAAGATCACGAACGCGCCGCGGTCGGGCTCGAGCACGTGCGCCCGGCTCTGCGCGCGCGGGCGCTGCTCCATCAAGACGAACTGGCCGCCGTCGAAGTCAACACCCGGACGTGACAGGATCGTGAGCACCTGAAAGGGGAAGTACACCTCCCCGTAGAGGTCCTTGTGGAGGGCGTTCCAGTCGCCTGGGCCGTAGCGGAGGATCAACGGAGTCGGGCGCGACTGCCCGGCGGCGCGGCAACGATCCAGCAGCTGCTCGTGCGTCGGAGGGAACGGATCAGCGCCGTCGCCGAGCCGTTCCCACCAGGCGTTGGCGACCGGCGCCAGGTGCTCGTAGAACGCGCTGCGCAGAACCGCGATCGGCTCGGGCAACGGGTGGTCGAAGTAGCGGTAGCGGCCATCGCCGAAGCGATGGCGCGCCATCTCGACCGTCGATCGGAAGCGGCCGCCCTCGAACAGATCGGCGAGCTCCCCGGCCTCGTCGTCGCGGAGCACCTTCGCGGTGACCGCGAAGCCGTCGCGATCGAGCCGCTCGCGCAACGCACGCCAGTCGAGGCGATCGACGCGCCTGGTCAGCGAGCGGTCGTGGACGGCGCATGACTCGGATTCCGGGTGAGTGGTCACGATGATGTGACGCGCACGTCGGCGAAAACGTGAGCAGACGCACAGGCCGGACGCGGGACGCGAACTGCGAACCCTGAGGACCGGCCTGCAGCGATAGCGCGCCCGGGCGCCTCAGCGCCCCGCAGCCTCCCCGAGCCCGCGCGAGTCCGCAGCGGCCCGCATGCGGCCGTACACGTCGCGCGAGACGGCGCAGACCTGACCGAGCGTGAAGGCCTCCTCGAGGGTCACGACGTGGCCTCTGCGGCGCAGGTCCGCGAGCGCCGCCGGCGCGAGGCGGTCTTCGACGACGACGCCGCGCGGCGTCCGCTCGTGGGGAGCGAACGAGCTCGACACGTGCAGCGTGGGGACTCCACCGCGTCGATCGCCTGCCAGGTCGCGCCCATGGAGCAGATGCGCGCAGGGCGCGAGGTTGAAGCACTCGACCTACCGTGTGGATGGACCGTCCGCCGAACGGCTCGTCGCCGTCCACCGCGCAGCGTTGCAGGAGCGCAGCCATCTGGAGCAGCACCGCGCCCTGGCCCCACGGGCCGCTCTCGTGCACCGTGGCGCCCGCCCAGCGTCCCGACACGCATTCCTCCCAGCCGGCCGACCACCCGGCGAGATCATCGGCGTTGAGGAGTCCTCGCTGCACGACGCCCGCCACGTCGGCGACCGGGGCGGGCCCCGACGAAGGCCGAGATCCGCTCGGCGACGAAGCCGCGGCGGAAGGCGTCGCGGGCGCGATCGATCCTGCCCTCGCGCGATCCGGAGGCCGCCATGCCCTCCACGCCGCATCGGCGGCGTTGCCGCCGCGTTCGAGGATTCGCAGGCCCGCGCGCGAAGCAAGGCGATGTGTCGAGGCGACCATGCCGAAGTCGCCCTGCAGCTCCACGCCGTTCAGGTCTCCGGCGCAGAGCGAAGTCGAGCGGCTGGCGCCGGACGCCCGCCCGGCACTCCTGCCGACCTGGGTAGGGTCAATACATGACCACGATGAAAGCCGCGCGCGTTCCCGAGGCGGGTGCGAAGTTCGAGCTCGTCGACGTCGATCTGCCCGAGCCGGCGCGGGGCGAGGTGCGCGTGAAGGTCCTCGCCTGCGGGATCTGCCACTCCGATTCACTGACCGTCCTCGGCGCGATGGGCAACGCGTTCCCGCGCATTCCCGGCCACGAGATCGCGGGCGTCGTCGACGCCCTCGGGGAGGGCGTGGAGGCGTGGGCGGTGGGCGACCGCGTCGGCGTCGGCTGGTTCGGCGGGTGCTGCTTCGTCTGCGAGCCGTGCCGGCGCGGCGACTTCATCGCCTGCGAGAACGGCCGCGTGCCCGGCATCGCGTACGACGGCGGCTACGCGGAGGCGATGGTGGCGCCGGCGGAGGCGCTCGCCAGGATCCCGGAGGAGCTCGCCGACGCGGACGCGGCGCCGCTGCTGTGCGCCGGCATCACGACCTTCAACGCGCTGCGGGAGTCGGTCGCCCGCCCTGGCGACCGTGTGGCCATCCTTGGCGTCGGCGGTCTCGGCCACCTCGGGATCCAGTACGCAGCCAAGATGGGCTTCGAGGTGGTCGCCATCGCCCGCGGCACCGAGAAGGAGCCGCTGGCGCGCGAGCTCGGAGCGCACCACTACCTCGACTCGACCGCCGTCGACGTCGGGCAGGCGCTGACCGAGCTCGGCGGCGCGACCGTCGTGCTCGCGACCGTCACCGCCGCCGGCGCGATGACGCCCACCCTCGCCGGGCTCAAGCCGCGCGGCCAGCTGATCGTCGTCGGCGCCTCGCCTGACCCGTTGCAGGTTCCCGCCTTCGCGATCATCCCCGGCTCGACGGCAATCCAGGGGCACGCGTCCGGCACCTCGCAGGATTCCGAGGACACGCTGCGCTTCTCCGTGCTGACCGGCGTGCGCCCTCGGATCGAGACGCGGCCGCTGTCCGAGGCGCAGGCGGCCTACGACAAGATGACGGCCGGCGACGCCCGCTTCCGGATGGTGCTGACCACGTCGTGAGACGGCGTGATCCGAGTTGACGTCGTCATGCAACGTCAATTCGGATCGCAGGGGGCTGGCTCCGTCTCCCTCCTGCTCGGCGACGTGGATGAACGTGCGCCCGTCGTCCAGGCGGTGGGTGGCGTAGCTGAAGCCGTCGGGTCGAAGCTCGGCGAGCTCGCCGTAGACGGCGCGGACGAGCTCCGCGTTGTGCTGCTCCATTCCCGCCTTGACCGTGTACCGCACGACCGTGCGCCCCATCGTCATCGGCCGCCTTCCGGCGCCGGTGCCGGCGTCAGCGCACCGGCCGTCGCGCGGCCGGGCAGCGCCGCCGCGGCCAGCGCGGCGAGCAGTGACAGGCCGGACGCGACGCCGATCGCGGCCACGAAGCCGTCGGTGAAGTGCACGGGCGACGCGTAGCTGCCGGCTCCCGCGAAGGCGGCCACGCCGAGCGCGATGCCGAGCACGCCGCCGAGCTCGCGCATCGTGCTGTTCGTGCCCGCCGCCTTGCCGATCGCCTCCGGCGGCACCGACCCCACGACGGAGTTCTGAGCCGCCGGGAAGGACATCGAGATCCCCACGCCGGCCACCACCAGCGGCGCGATCATCTGCGCATAGTCCATGCCGGCGTCCGCGATCAGGGCTATCCAAGCCAGTCCTGCCGCCTGCAGCAGCGGCCCGACCACCAGGAACGGACGTTCGCCGAAGCGGTCCACCAGCTTCCCCGCCACGGGCGCGACGAAGAACAGCGTCGCCGTCCAGGGCAGCATCCGCAGCCCGGCGCCGAGCGGCCCATACCCCAGGCCGGCCTGGAGGAACTGGGACATGAAGAACACCGCGCCGAACAACGATCCCACGGCGCAGAAGATCGCCGCGTTGCCGGCGGAGAAGGCGCGCGAGCGGAAGAACCGCATGGGCAGCATCGGCGCCGCCGCGCGAAGCTCCCAGGCCACGAACGCGGCCACGAGCGCAAGGCCTCCGAACAGCGCGCCGAGCACCTCTGCGCCGGCCCACCCCGCAGTGTTCCCGCGCACGAGCGCCCAGACCACGCCGAGCACGCCGCCGCTCACCAGCGCGAGACCGGGAAGGTCGACGCTCGAGGCCGGGCCCCAGCTCTCCGGGATCCGCGCCAGCGCCAACGGGATCAGGGCGATGCCGATCGGGACGTTGAGCCAGAAGATCCACTCCCAGGCGATGCCCTGGGTCACCGCGCCGCCGACCAGGGGGCCGCCGGCGACGGCGAGCCCGTTCACGGCGAAGAAGATGCCGAGCGCCGAGCCGCGCCGCTCGGGCGGGAACGCGGCGCCCACGAGTGCCAGCGCCAGCGTGGTGACCGTCGCCGCCCCCACGCCCTGAAGGGCTCGCGCGGCGACCAGCGCGGGCACCGATGGAGCCAGCGCGCACGCGGCGGAGGCGAGGACGAACACGCCGATGCCGGCCGCGAAGAGGCGGCGGCGGCCGAAGCGGTCGCCGAGGGCCGCCGCCGTCATCAGGAACACGGCGAAGCTCAGGTTGTAGGCGTTCACGGTCCACTCGAGCGCTTCGACAGAAGCCCCGAGATCGCGCTTGATGGTGCTCAGCGCGGTCGTCACCACAAGGGTGTCGAGCGAGGTCATGAACGCCGCCAGCGCGGCCAGGACGAGGATCCATCTCTGCTTGGAGGTCATGCCGATGCAGACACCGGGCACGAGGTGGAATTCAGCGATGAGTTCGGGCCTGCGCTGGTGTCCCTACCTCTGCATGCGCGAGGAGGTCTCAGATGTCACGAGGAGCCGACGATGATCCAGGATGCGCTCGAGCGCGCCCGCACCGGCGACGAGGACGCGTTCCGCGCGCTGACCGACCCGCACCGCCGCGAACTGCACGTGCACTGCTACCGGATCCTGGGCTCGGTGCAGGACGCCGAGGACATGGTCCAGGAGACCCTGCTGGCCGCCTGGCGCGGGCTGGCCGCCTTCGAGGAGCGGGCATCGCTGCGCTCGTGGCTGTACCGGATCGCCACCAACCGCTGCCTCAACGCGCTGCGCGACAGCGGCAGGCGATCCCCGGGCATGTACGGAGCTGATCCTCCCGTGGGCGCGCCCGAGCCCAGCCGCTTGGGCGAGCCGACTTGGCTTCAGCCCTATCCCGACGCGCTGCTCGAGGGCCTGCCCGACCGCGCCGACGGCCCGGACGCCCGCTACGAGACCAAGGAGGCCGTCGGGCTCGCGTTCGTCTCGGGCCTGCAGCGGATGGCGCCGCAGCAGCGGGCGGTGCTGGTGCTGCGCGACGTGCTCGGATACCGGGCCGCCGAGGTCGCGAGCATGCTGGGGAGCACCGAGGCGTCGGTGAACAGCGCGCTGCAGCGAGCGCGGGCGGCGATCGATGCCACACCGCAGCGCCCGGGCGGGGGCACGCTTCCCGGTTCACCCGCCGAGCGCGCGCTCCTCAGCCGCTTCAGCGACGCCTTCGAGCGCGGCGACATCGACGCCGTCGTCGCGCTGCTGACCGGCGACGCGTGGCTCAGGATGCCTCCGGCGCCGCACGAGTACCAGGGCAGGCCCGCGATCAACGAGTTCCTCCGGAGCCGAGGACTCTGGAGCAGCGGGCGCGCCATCCGGCTCGTGCCCACCCGGGCCAACTGCCAGCCCGCGTTCGGGTACTACCTCAGCGACCCGCACGCGGGTGTCATGCGGGCCGGGGGGCTGTTCGTGCTCACCGTCGACGGCGACGCGATCGCCGCCATCACACGCTTCGGGGACACCGGTGTGCTGCCGTACTTCGGACTGCCGCGCACGCTGCCGGAATAGCGCGCGGATTCGCGCAACGACGAGCTCAGAACGGCCCGCGGCTTTGCTGGGTCGCGGTCGAGGAACCGCGGCTGGCCTGGTGCTGGCCGGAGAACGGCTGGGCGATGAACGGCGTCTTCGGCGCCGGGAAGTCATCGCACTGCGAGCCGTGCGCCGTCAGCATGAACTCCTGCCAGATCGGCGCCGGGATCGTCGCGCCGAAGACCTCGCCGTAGCCGGGCACCGCGGTCATCGACGTGGTCTCCTTCGGATAGCCCACCCATACCGCCGTCGACAGGTGCGGGGTGTAGCCGACGAACCAGGCGTCCGTGAAGCTGCTCGTCGTCCCCGTCTTGCCGGCGGCCGGACAGCCGATGCCCATGCCGGTCGCGGTGCCGTGGGTGAGCACGCCCTTGAGCGCGGTGGTCACCTCGGCGGCCTGGCCGTCGGTGAAGGTGCGACGCCGGTGGTTGCTTCCGGGGTGGTCGACCTTCCCGTCGGGCATGACGACCCGCTCGATCGCGGTTGCCTTGTTGCGGACACCGCCGTCGGCGATCGTCGCGTACGCGTTCGCCATCTCCAGCGGCGACACGCCGCGGGTGAGCCCGCCGATCGCCTCGGCCGGATAGGCATCCAGGTGCGAGGTGACGCCCATGTCGTAGGCCGCCTGGCGGACGCGCGCAGGCGTGAGGTCGGCTCCGAGCTGTGCGTAGACGGTGTTGTCCGAGAGCGCGATCGCTTCCGACAGGCTGATCGTGCCGTGGTAGCTGTGGTCGTCGGTCTGCACGTGCCAGCTCGGCGCGAGCGGATCCCAGCCCGGCATCAACTCGTGCGAGCTGTAGTAGGTCGAGGTGGGGTTGATGCCCAGCCGCACCGCGGCCATCAGGTCGATCGCCTTGAACGTCGACCCCGGCTGGCGGAAGGCTTGCGTGGCGTAGTTGAAGACCGTCTTGCCATACGCCGCCGAGGAGGCCATGGCCAGGATGCGGCCGTTGCTGGGATCGATCGTCACGAGCGCGGCCGATGGCTGCCCAGGCTGGTTGAGGTGGTCGGCGATCGCCTTGCGCGCCAGGTTCTGCAGCCTCAGGTTGATCGTCGTGTAGACCTTCATCCCGCCGCGGCGGACGGCGTTGGCGCCGTAGCGGTTGACGAGCTGCTGCTTGACGTAGTCGAAGAAGAACCGCTCGCGACGCTGCTGGTAGTAGGTGTTGCGACGGACGCCGAGCCGAGCGGCGCTCGCGCGGCGCGCGCGAGCCGGTGACAGGTGACCGGCCCTGACCATGGCCTGCAGCACCTCGTTGCGGCGCTGCTTCGCGGCCTGCGGGTCCAGGAACGGGTTGTAGGTCGAGGGCGCCTGCGGGAGCCCGGCCAGCAACGCCGCCTGGGGAAGCGTCAGCCGCGACGGCGTCGTGTCGAAGAAGACCCGCGCCGCCGCTGCGATCCCGACCGCCGTCTGCCCGCCGACCGTTCCATAGGGCACGTTGTTGAGGTAGGAGGTGAGGATCCATTGCTTCGAATGGCGCTTGTCGAGCTCGTCGGCGAGCTTGGCCTCGGCCAGCTTGCGGCGGAGCGTCTTGCGAAAGCGCATCCGCGGCGTGTAGAGGTTGCGCACGAGCTGCATCGTCAGCGTCGATCCGCCCTGCTCGGCTCGATTGGCGCTCAGGTTCTTGACCGCCGCGCGCAGGACGCCGAGGTAGTCGACACCGCCGTGCTGGTAGAACCGCCGGTCCTCGATGTCCACGGTCGCGCGCTTCACCCTCCGCGAGATCGCGCTGCTCGGCAGCCGGCGGCGCAGGACGTCGGAGGAGATGAAACCGAGCCGCGTACCGTCGCCCGCGTAGACCGTCGAGATCGTCCCCTGCGGCTTGGGCCGGATCCGCGTGATGTCGGGCGTGTGATGCAGGACGCCCACCACCCAGTTCGCGGCGACCGCGCTGGCGCCGACCACCGCGACGGCGAGCACCACGCCCAGCGTGAGCACGCCGGTGCGGAGCGGATGGCCGTGGCCGCGCCGCCGCGACAGCCGCCGCCGATATCCGCTCATCGGCGCTCCCGCCGACCCTTCACCCGAAACCGCATAGCCCAAGGATGATGACCGCTCGCGAGCCCATTCGCACGCCAATTCCGCGTTCCCTCATCATCGCCTCAGGCGCGTGGTTCGCGCTGTGAACCGGCGTCGAGCGGCGCGCCGCCGAAGCCGAGTTCGTTGCCGTCCGGGTCGCGATAGAGCGCCTTGCGTGCGCCGTGAGGTGCGACGACACGCCGCGAATCTAGGTCACCGGGCGCGGCGCGCCGGGCAGCAGATGCAGCCGCCCGGCGAGCCGGGGCCGCGTCAGCGGCGGCGCGAGGACTTGCTGCGGTGCCGCTTGGCGGTGTGCCGGGAGTGCTTGGAGGACCGGTGCCGGCGGTGGTGACGCGATGCGTGCGACTTGGTCCGCGTGTGGTGCTTCCCGCTCGCGCGGGGAGCCGGTGCGGACGGCGCCGGTGCGGCGGGAGCGGGCGCAGCGGGGGCAGCTGGGGCAGCCGCGCCGACGCCGGCCGCCGACGGGCCGAGCGCGCCGCCCGGACCCAGCGGACCGGTCGGACCGAAGTTGAACGCAGACAAGCCCGTGGGGACGCCGGCGGCTCCGCCACCCGGTCCGCTCGGGCCGAGGGGTCCGAGGGGTCCGGTCGGTCCCGGGTTGAAGAAGCCGGGCAGCCCCACGGGAGGGGGCGTCGGGATCGTCGCGGCGCTCGCTGTGCCGACCGGAGCGGCGATGGCGAGCGCGCTCACGACGGTCGCCATCACAAGGAGGTGGGTGCGTTTGAACATGATGTCGCTTCCTGTCGCATCGTGGGCCGCGTGATTGCCGGCCGGATCTAGCTCACCCCCATGGTGTTGTGCCGTATGCAGGTGCACGGACTGGCCGCTGGGACGGAAACGGCTGGTCCACGGGGACACATCGTTCCCCCGGTCGCCGTCTATCGGTAGCGCGGCTGACGCAATTCCGGGACGGATCCGCCGGGTGACTCGCGATCCTTGCCGAATGCTCGTCCGCCGGATCGTGCCCGACTTCCACTCCTCCGAGCCCAGCGCCAGCACGGGCTTCTATGCGGAGGTGCTCGGCCTGGAGGTCGCGATGGATCTGGGCTGGATCGTCACGCTCGCGGCCCAGGGGAACTCGGCGGCGCAGATCAGCCTGATGCGACGGGACGCGAGCGCGTCGGTCCAGCCGGACGCCTCGATCGAGGTCGACGACGTCGACGCCGCCCACGCTGCAGCGCAGCGGCTGGGATGCGAGATCGTGCACCCGCTGACCGACGAGCCCTGGGGTGTTCGCCGCTTCTTCGTGCGCGATCCCAACGGCAAGGTCCTCAACATCCTCAGCCACCCGTAGCCCGACGATCGGGATCCACCCAGCGTCGCGCCAGGCCCGGGTAGTCGAGCAGCAGGCCATGGCGGTCGTAGACGAGCTCGCAGCGGAGCTCGAAGCGCGGAGCCTCGTACTCGTAGCGCTGGCCGCCGGCCTCGTCGGCCTCACGCGCATAGCGCTGCTCGAGTCGCTCGACCGCCAGGTCGAGGGCGCGCACGTAGACCGCGGGTGACTGCGCCGCCTCCCCCACCGCCAGTCCGAGGCGATGCACGGGCAGCGCGTTGGTCAGTGCCGAAGACTCCAGATCGACGTCCTGGCAACCCTGGAGCGCGGGCATGGCGACGCCGTTCACGAGCCACGGACCACTCGCCTGCCGCTCGATGACGAGCCGGCGCCGGCCCGCGGACGAGTGCCCGGTGATCTCAGCCCGCTGCGTCGCCCAGCTGCGGTCGACCCGCACGGAGTAGCTCACCGACCACGCGTGCCCGTCCTCGACCGCGCTCGTCTGCCCGGCGATCGTGTGGCCATCGAGGCCCGCTCGGATGAACACGACCTCGAATCCCTCGCGCGCGTCGCAGTGTCGCCATGCGGCGAATGCCGGCGGGGGATCGAAGGGCATGGCGCACGATTGTCTCAACCGGCGCGTACGCGGCTCAGGCCGCGGCGCTCGGCTCCTCGGGCGCGAGCGCGTCGAGCGGCACGTCGGGATCGCCGAGCCGGCGGTCGTCGACCGGGGTCCGTTCGCGGATGAGGCGCCGGATCGGGTCAGACACGTCCCAGACGTTGACGTTCATCCCCGCGACGACGCGGCTTCCCTCCAGCCAGAAGGCGATGAACTCGCGCGTGGCCGGATCGCCGCGGACAACGACGCGCTCCCACGCGGGCGCGTGTCCGGAGTACTCCATGCCCACGTCGTACTGGTCCGAGAAGAAGTACGGCACGTGGTCGTGGACGGCCGGCTGCCCGAGCATGCCACGCGCGGCGACCGGCGCCTGGTGGAGCGCGTTGTCCCAGTGCTCGACCCGGATCCGTTCGTCATAGATCGGATGCCAGGCGTTGGCGACGTCACCGGCGGCGAAGACGCCCGGCCAGCTGCTCTGGAGATGCTCGTCGACGAGGATGCCGTCGTCGACCGCGAGCCCGGCCATCGCCGCCAGCCGGGCCCGCGGCTGCACGCCGACGCCGACGACGACCACGTCGCACTCCAGCCTGTGGCCGTCAGTCGTGCGGACACGCTCGACCGACGTCACTCCCTCGAAGGCCTCGACCCCGGTGCCGAGCAGCATCCGCACGCCGTGGTCGAGATGGATGTCGCGGTAGACCGCGCCGAGCTCGGGGCCCAGCACCCGCTCGAGCGGAACGCTGAGGGGCTCGATCACCGTCACGTCGAGGCCGCGCTGGCGGGCGGAAGCGGCGACCTCCGCGCCGATCCAGCCCGCGCCGATGACGACGAGCGAGCCGCCCTGGTCCAGCCGCCCGCGCAGCGCATCCGAATCCTCGACGGTGCGAAGGTAGTGCACCCCGTCGAGGTCGCTTCCGGGCAGCGAGAGGCGCCGCGGCTCCGCGCCGGTCGCGAGCAGCAGGCGGTCGTAGGGGATGCGCTCGCCGTCGTCGAGCGCCACCTCGCGGCCGGCGACGTCGAGGGTCACGGCGTGGCGGCCGAGGCGCAGCTCGATGTCGTGCTCGCCGTAGTAGCCGTGGTCGTGGACGTAGATCGCGTCGCGGCCGGCTTCGCCGCGAAGGTAGTCCTTCGAGAGCGGCGGCCGTTCGTAGGGCCGCTCAGCTTCGGCGCCGACGAGCACGAGGCGCCCGTCGAAGCCCTCGCCGCGCAGCGTCTCGGCGGCCTTCGCGCCGGCGAGCCCGGCACCGACGATGACGAAGCTCTGTCGTTCAGCGGTCATGGCTCATCCTCGAGGTCAGGGCCAGGAACTCCTGGCGCGTTCGAGCGTCGTCGCGCACCAGGCCGTGCAGGGCGGAGGTCACCGTGCGAGCACCGCGCTTCTGCACCCCGCGCAGCGACATGCACAGATGCTCGGCCTCGAGCACCACGCCGACGCCCCGCGGCTGAAGCTCACGCTGGAGCCAGTCGGCGATCTGGCTCGTCATGCGCTCCTGGATCTGCAGGTCGCGGGCGAAGCGCTCGACGACGCGGCCGAGCTTGCTCAGCCCGATGATCCGCTCTCCGGGGAGGTAGCCGACGTGGGCCACCCCGTGGAACGGCAGCAGGTGATGCATGCACAGCGAGTGAAACGGGATTTCCCGCGCGACGATCAGCTCGTCGTAGCCGCCTTCGTTGGGGAACGTCGTCGGCCGGAACGGCTGCGGCGTCAGGAGCTCGGCGTACGCATTCGCCATTCGGCGCGGCGTGTCCTCGAGGCCGTCGGCGTCGACGTCGGCGCCGAGCGCCCGGAGCAGATCGCGAGCGGCAGTCTGCACCGCCGCGTGATCGATCGCTCGGACCGCGTCGGTGGTCGGGCACGGCTCGGCCAGGGCGAGCCCGGCGGCCCGCGAATCGGTCGGGGTCATGGGAGATGAGCGTCGCCGGAGCCCGAGCTCTTACCGAGGTCGCGTAAGACCGGGCGTGCGATCGTCGCCAACGGTGCGATGGCCGCCGCCCATCAGACCATGACCGAGCCGCCCCTACCGGCCCCGCGCCGCCTCGCTGTTAGCGTGCCCGATGCCTCCGGCCGCGGAGGAACCACCATGGACCACGCCCCGCGATCCATCGATCGGCACGGCGGCGCCGCCGAGTCGGCGGCGTGGGTGCAGGCCCTCAGCGGCACCGGCGTCCGGCGCGACGAGGCGATCGCCCGCCTCCACGGCCTGCTCGAGCGTGCGGCGCGCTTCGAGCTCGCGCGCCGCGGAGGCGGCCGTTCCGGCGAGCTGGACAATCTCGCGACGGAGGCGGCGGACGATGCGCTGATGGCGATCATGCGCAAGCTGCCCAGCTACCGCGGCGACAGCCGCTTCACGACGTGGGCCTACAAGTTCGCGCTCCTGGAGGCGGCGGTCAAGATGCGACGGCGGGCGTGGCAGGGCCGCGAGGTTCCGCTCGACGGAGACGGCTGGGAGCGGCTGGTCGACCGGCGCGTCTCGCCGGGCGCGGAGGTCGAGACCGCCGAGCTCATCGACACGGTGCGGATCGGCATCGCGGAGGCGCTCACGCCCCATCAGCGCGCCGTGCTCGTGGCGCTGATCCTCGACGACGTGCCGCTCGACGTGCTGGCCGATCGGCTCGCCACGACGCGAGGGGCGCTCTACAAGACGCTGCACGACGCACGCCGGAAGCTCCGCGCCCATCTCGCCGCGGCCGGACTCGAACCCACGCCTCGCACAGGAGGGAGGAACCCATGACTAGCCGCGATTCCTCGGCCACCGACCTGCTCGCCCGTCTCCTCGGGCCGGCCGGGCCCGAGCTCGGCTGCGAGGAGTGCTTCGAGCAACTCGACCGCTACGTCGATGTCGCGGCCGCCGGGCGCGACGCCGACGCCGCGGTTCCCGGGATGCGAGCGCACCTGGAGGGCTGCTCCACCTGCCGGGAAGAGCACGACAGCCTCGCCGCCCTCGTCGCAGAGCACCACGAGGACCGCACGTAGCGCCGGTCTTGCGTGACCGCCGGGCAGGCGGGACGATGTGCGCCGAATGCTCGACGTCCGCCGCCTGCGAGTCCTGAGCGAGGCCGCGCGCTGCGGTTCGCTGGCGGCGGCCGCGGACGCGCTGTCCTACACGCCGTCCGCCGTCTCGCAGCAGATCGCCGCGCTCGAGCGCGAGGCGGGCACGACGCTGCTCGAGCGGCGGGCACGCGGGGTTGTGCCCACTGAGGCCGGGCGCGTCCTGCTCGGGCACGCGGAGGCGGTGCTCGCCGAGCTCGACGCCGCCGAGACCGCGCTGCGCGAGCTCGCCGCGGTGCGCCGGGGGCAGCTGCGGATCGGATCGTTCGCGACGGCCGCCGCCAATGTCCTGCCCCAGGCGATCGACCGCTTCCGCCTCCAGCATCCGGCGGTCCGCATTCGGGTGGACCAGGCGAGCCCGGCGGAGAGCCTCCGCCGGCTGTGGGACGGCAGCCTCGATCTCGCCCTGGTCGTGGACATCGAGCCGCCGGCGCCCGAGGGTGTCGAGATCATCCCGCTCTTCGACGACCCCGTCCGCCTGGCCGTGCATCGCGGCCACCCGTACGCGTCCGCGGTCGAGATCCGGCTCGAGAAGCTCCGTGACGAGACGTGGATCGACGTGCCCGCCCGCAGCTCCGGCGGCAAGGTGCTCTCGCGCGCCTGCGAAACGGCCGGGTTCGTGCCCCGCGTGGGCCTGGAGAGCGACGACTACACCGTGATCCAGGAGCTCGTGGGCGTCGGCGCGGGCGTTGCGCTGCTGCCCGACCTGGCCCTGTGCCCCCCGCACGAGGGCGTCGTCCTGCACGCGCTCGGACCAGACGGTCCGCGACGCCACGTGCAGGTGGCGACGCGCGCGCCAGCGTACCGCTCGGCCGCCGCGCAGGCGATGCTCGCCGTCCTGCGCGAGGTGCGCCCGCGCACGCGCAGCGCTGCGCCGGCCGCGGCTCAGCCGGCCACCGTCGCCCCGCCGAGCCGGTAGGCGGCCTGGAAGGCTGGATCGACCAGCGCCGGGCGGTCCGCGCGGAATGCGGAGACCGGCAGCTCGGTCGCGCCGGTCAGGGTCAGCTCCGACAGGATCCGCCCGAGCACGCCCGCAAACTTGGCGGCGTGGCCGGCGCCGATGCAGACCGCGATGCGGGGCTCGTCGGGCAGCAGGTCGACGACGAAGTCGCGATCGGGCGGCATGTCGTACAGGCAGCAGCGCGTGTAGAGCTCGGGTCCGCCGTAGCCCGGCAGGACGGCGTCGACGAACTCCCTGACCCGCTGGACCCGCTCGGGGTCGGGATCCCACGAGCGCGCGTCGAGCCCCACCGCGGGGCCGCCCAGATCCTGGGCCGCCTTGGTCGCAACCTCGCCATGGACGGGGAAGCCGTAGTACTCGTCGTCGCCATCGCCGTGCCAGATCCAGATCGGGAACCGGTCGGGTGCGAAGTCGCGCAGGTTCGGTGTCGCGAAGTAGGTGACCTGCTCCTGCGTGAGCCGGATCGGCCAGTCGTGCCCGAGTGACGCGAGCAGCGGCCGCGTCCACGCGCCGGCGCAGATGACGACGTGCTCGGCATGGACGGGACCCGCCCCCGTGTCGAGCTCCACGCCGTCGGAAACGGGACGGATGCGCGTAACCTCCGCGTCGGCGAGGACGGTCGCGCCGCGCGCGCGGGCCAGAGCGCGATGGACGGCTCCCGCCTTGCGGATGTCGAGGATGCCGCCGTCGGGCTGGAACAGCCCCTCATGATCCGGCGGCAGCCGGAACTGCGGCCAGCGCGCCGTCAGCTCGGCTCCGTCGAGCCGCTCGTGCGCGATGTCGTACTCGGTCATCGCCTCGACGTAGGCATCGAGGATCGCCCCGCCCTCGGTGCCCGGGCGACCGATGTTGAGCGCGCCCGTCGTCGTGACCAGCGGAACGCCCGACTCGGCCTCGACCTCGCGCCAGGCGGCGTAGGCGGCCCGCGTCAGCGCCGTGTAGCGTGACGCGTGGTAGCCGAGCCGGATGATGCGCGAGTGGTCCTCCGACGCGCCCCGGGCGTGCCCCAGCTGCCACTGCTCCAGGCACAGCACGTCGGCGCCGGCGACGCGGCTGAGCCAGTAGGTGGCAGCGCTGCCGATCCCGCCGGCGCCGACCACGACGTAGCGCGCTGAGCGCACGCTAGAGCCGCCGAGCGAAGGCGAGGTTCTCCTCCGCAAGGCTGGGATCCGATCCGAGGTACGCGTGCTTGGACATGTCGGCCGAGTAGCGGCTCGCCGGCGGCCGGCGGCCCATCGCCTCCGCCATCGCGCGCACGTGATGCGGTGCGGCGCCGCAGCACAGCCCGAGGTAGCGCACGCCCAGCTCGAGCGCCTGCGCCGCGAAACCTGCGACGTCGTGGCGCGTGCACGTGAACGGATCCAGCCCGACGGGGAACGGGCGCTCGCCAAGCCCGGCGGGATCCTCGAGCGACTGGAAGGTCGGCGCTGCGGAATGGGTGCGGTAGGGGACGGGAAGCGCCGCCACGGGGACATCGACGGCATCGAGGATGTCGCGCAACAACGGCAGCATGGTCTCCGGGCCGCGGATGCAGTTGAGCCCGACGACGCTCGCGCCGGCATCGGCGAGCCGCCGGCACGCCTCCGCAGGCGACCATCCCTCGCGCGTGGCGGCGTCCTGGTGGATCGCCAGCGTGGCGACGGCGGGCAGGCCGGCGGCGCGGACCGCCTCCACTGCCAGCAGCGCCTCACCGCCGAACTGGAAGGTCTCGGCGATGACGAAGTCGACGCCCGCCTCCGCCGCCCAGCCGATCTGCTCGTCGAACATGGCCCGCACGGCGGCCCGCGAACGCTGGTCGTCGAGGTACACGTTCGTGTTGCAGATGTCGCCCGCGAGCAGTGCGCCGGTGTCGCGCGCCACCGAGGCGGCGATCTCCAGCGCCGCGCGGTTGATCGGCTCGAGCTCGTCCTCGCGGCCGATCAGGCGCAGCTTCTCGCGGTGCGCGTAGTAGGTGAACGCCTCGACGACGTCCGAGCCGGCGTGCACGAACTCGCGGTGCAGGCTCGTGACCAGCTCGGGATGCTCGAGCACCACCTCGGGCACGTAGGCACCCGCCTGCAGGTAGCCGCGGCGCTCGAGCTCGAACAGATAGCCCTCAGCGCACAGCACCGGTCCCTGATCGAGACGCTCGCTCAAGCGGTCGCTCATGCTCTTCCCTTCCCGTAGTCACCGAGGGCAGGAGCCTCGCGACTCGCGGTGCCCCGCGCCAGCAGCGTTCGCACCGATGCCGTAAGCGCAGCTTTCGGCTCGTCGGGTACTCGCGCGTCTCGGTGAGCGATCCTGAGTCGTGCGATACACCACTCCGTTTGTTGGTCGAAGGAGACGGACGTGCGCCGTGACGGCGGCGGCTCGGCGACCCGATGGCTTCGCGAGCCATGACTCAAGGAGCGTGTGCCGCGCGCGAGCGGCGGCCCGCGTCCTGCTTCATCGCCACACCGCTCGCTCGAGGTCCCGCGGTGATCTCCACCTCGGAGAGCTCCAGGTGGCCCGGTTGGCGGCCTGCCGAGCTGCGCTCCCTATCACGCGGCGTGCTCGACGGCCCCCAGCGCCACGGCCGGTTCTTCCAGGAGAGCGTCCGATCGGCCGTCGGCGATGCCGCCCGCCGGGAGACGGCGACGCGCTTCGACGTCATCGTCACCGACTCCCTGCTCACCCTGCTGTCGCCGGAGGACCGGCGCACGACGGTCGCGCGATGGAGGTCGATGATCACGTCGAAGTCCTGCCCTGCGTCGATCGGCTCGAAGCGACCCGGGATGCCCGGAGTGCGTTCGAGCGCGTCGAGGATCCGCTCGCGTAACGGGCGCGGCGACCCGGCGGGCGGCTGCCCGCGGCTCAGCGGTGTGGGTAGCTCCACCGACGCGAAGGCAGACGTCTGATGGACTCAGGCCACGCCGATGGACCACCACCGCGATGGCACGCTGGAGCGACGGTATCCGGCCACTGCGCAGGCAGTGCCGATGGTCCGGCACGCGATCGTCGAGCTCGCGACCCGTCTCGGCGCCGACCAGCAGCGTCGCGCGAGCATCGCCCTCGCCGTGACCGAGGGGTGCTCGAACGTCGTCCTGCACGCCTATCGAGAAGCGCGCGAGCAAGGCGAGATGTTGATCCGCGCCGAGGGCGACGCTCAGCGGCTCGAGGTCACGGTCAGCGACGAGGGATCGGGCATGTCGCCTCGGCCCGACAGCCCGGGGCTCGGCCTCGGCCTCCCGTTGATGGCCGAGCTCGCCGAGCGCATGGAGTTCCGGCCCTCACCCGCGGGCCACGGCACCGAGCTCCATCTTCGTTTCGCGTTGACTCCCTGAGCCGCGCCGGCTCAGGGCGCTGCCGAGATCGCCTCGACGAGGTCGCCGGTCTTGCCGTCGTCGAGGTTGCGCGCGATGTCGGCCTGGCTGATGATCCCGACCAGGTCGTGGCCGTCGATGACGGGCAGCCGGCGCACCTTGTGATCGATCATCGTCCGCAGCGCCTCGTCGATCGGATCGTCGGCGCCGATGGTCACGGTCTTCGCGTCCCCCTGACCGAGCTGGCCCGCCTGGGTCGACGAGGGATCCTTGCCCTGGGCCAGGACCTTCACGACGATGTCGCGATCGGTGAGCATCCCCTTGAGCCGATCGTCCTCGCCGCAGATCGGCAGCGCGCCGACGTCCAACTCGGCGAGCCGCTTGGATGCGTCGAGCACTGACTCCTTCTCACCGATGCACGTGCAGTCGGTGCTCATGATGTCTCGCGCCTTCTTGCCAGCCATCTGCGACTCCTTCGGTCGGATGTCTGTTCACGGGCTACCCAGCTCGGCGCCTTGCGGATCACCTCCGGTGCTCGCGGCGAGGACGTCGGCGATGCCGCGGCAGGGAAGGTCGGGGTAGTCGCGACGGGCGGGCGCGGCATCGAAGGTGAGGTCGGTGCGATCCATGGCGAGGGCGGCGCGCGCCTGCCGGCCGAGTTGCGGGTTGATCCGTCCGGCGCTGTCGGCCATCAGCCGGAGCATCACCGGCGGCAGGTGGCGCGGGGGGCCGTCGCGTCCGGCGGACGCCTGCAGGGCGCGCGCGAGCTGGTCGAGCGTCAGGTCGGCGGGGCCGCCGATCTCGAGGATGCGGCCGCGTGTGCTCGCATCGACGACGGCGATCTCGACGAGCGCAGCGACGTCCGCCACCGAGACGAAGTTGATCGGATTCGCCCCGCGGCCGAAGACGAGCGGGCGCCCCCCACGCCCTGCGGTCTTCTCGAGCAGCTCGAGCCACAGCTCGAGGAACGCCGTCGCTCGGACGATCGTGCTCGGGATGCCGCTCGCGATCACGTGCTGCTCGGCGGCATGCTTCATCCGGAACAGCTCCATCGGGTGCTCGGCGCTCGCTCCGACGGTCGAGAGCAGCACGAAGTCCGAGCCGGCTGCGCTGGCGGCGTCGACGAGGTTGGCGTTTCCGTCGCGGTCGACGGTCGCGGGCGAGTTGTCGCGCGGTCCGACGAGCCCGTGGACCGCGGACACCGTCACCGCGGTTCCGGCGGCCGCCGCCCCGAGGCTGTGGCCGTCGCGCACGTCGCCCTGGACCACCGTCACGCGATCGCCGGCCAGGTGCCGGGCGCGAGCCGGGTCGCGGGTCAGGACGCGCACCTCGAGCCCGCGGTCGACGAGGCGGCGCACGATCAGCGTGCCGAGCCGGCCCGTTCCGCCGGCGATCAGGATCATGATGGGCCGCCGGTCGCGACCTGCCGGCGCACCGCCTGATCGACGTCGCCGGCACGGGCCTCGACCGGCTCCAGGTAGAAGCGCGCCCATGTGGCGAGGCCGTCGGCCACACCGAAGATCACCACGCCGCGCATCAGGTGGGCCGTACCGTCGGCTCGCGTCCCGCGATGTTCCCACTCGCTCCAGACCGTGTCACCCGCAACCGCGCACCGCAGCACCTCGCTCTTGAGGTCCGGGATCGCGGCGAAGATCTGGGTCCAGTTCCGGCGCACCTGCTCGGAGCCCGTGAAGCTGCGCTCGGGGTGTGCCGGCGTCTCGTTGCGGTAGTCGGAGGCGAAGCAGGCGACGACCGCGTCCAGATCGTGCTCGTTGGTCACACGCCGGAGGTGCTCGACCCACGCGGCCGGCTGTCCTTCGTGCGGCTCGTTCATCCGTGTCTCCGTCCGTTCGCTCCAGTATACTGGAACCGATCTAGGACTATGGACCCAAAACCTTCCACTGTCAACCGGAAGCGCCGCTACGAGTCGGCCCGTCGCCGCGAGCAGGCGCGCCAGACCCGCCAGGCGATCCTCGATACGGCGCGCGCGCTGTTCCTGCGGGACGGCTTTGCACCGACCACGATCGCCGCGATCGCCTCCGGCGCCGGCGTGTCGGTGGACACGATCTACAAGGGGTTCGGCGGCAAGCCGGGTCTGGTCCGCGAAATCTGCGAGCAGGCGCTGGCCGGGGAGGGGCCTGAACCGGCCGAGGCCCGTTCCGATGCGCTCCATGCATCCGCGGACGATGCCCGGGCGATCATCCGCGGATGGGGCGCGCTCACCACCGAGGTCGCTCCTCGGGTCGCGCCGATCCTCCTGCTGGTGCGCGCCGCGGCCACGGCCGATCCCGAGATGGCTTCACTGCAGGCGCAGATGAACGCTCAGCGGCTCGCGCGAATGACCGACAACGCCCGCAGGCTGGGGGCTTCCGGGCACCTGCGCGAAGGCGTCAGCGTCGAGCTCGCCGCCGAGGTCATGTGGACCTACAGCTCGCCCGAGCTCTACGAGCTGCTCGTCCTGTCGCGTGCGTGGCCACTCGAGCGCTACGGCACGTTCGTCTCCCAGGCGATGATCGCCGCCCTCCTGCCCTGAGGCGGGATCACCACCACTTGCGTTCGAGCGCCTGGTCGGTTGCGCCCGTGCCATCGAGCGCGTCGAGCGCGGCCATGTCCTCGTCGGGGAGGGTGAAGTCGAACACCTGGGCGTTCTCCTCGATCCGCTCGCGGTGCGTCGACTTCGGGAGCACGACAAGGTTGCGCTGCAGGCACCAGCGGACGAGCACCTGCGCCGGCGTCCGCCCGAGGCGATCGGCGAGCTCGGCGACCGTCCGGTCATCGAGATGGCGACCCGTGCCGAGCGGGCTGTAGGCCTCGACTGCCAGCTGGCGCTCCTCGCACGCCTCCAGGAGCCGGCGCCGGTACTCGAACGGGCTGAACTGCACCTGGTTGACGACCGGCTGGGCGGCGGCCACCGCCAGGAGCTCATCGAGCTCCGCGACGCTGAAGTTGGACACGCCGATCGAGCGGGCGTACCCCCGCTCGCGCGCGCCCTGCATCCCGTCCCAGGCCCAGGTCGGGCCGCCGGCGGGCCAGTGGATGATGTAGAGATCGACGAAGTCGAGGCCGAGCCGCTCGAGGCTGCGCTGCGCCTCAGCCTCCGGGTCCTTGCTGCCGGGGTAGAACTTGGTCGTGACGAAGACGTCCTCGCGCGGCAATCCGCTGTCGCGCAGCGCCCGCCCGACGCTCGCCTCGTTGCCGTACGCCTGCGCGGTGTCGATGTGGCGATAACCGGCCTCGAGCGCCCAGCGCACCGCGTCCTCGCACTCGCGGCCATCGGGCACCTGCCAGACGCCGAAGCCGAGCAGCGGGATCTCGTTGCCGTCGGCGAGCACCCGCGCGCGTCCGTCTGCCGTTACGTCGCCAGCTGCCATCGGGACTCCTCGGGTCGTGTAGGTCTTCCTGCGATCGTAGGCCTCGCGTCCGTGTGTCGCCGCCGGCCTCTGGTAGTCCTTCCGGGCGTTCGATGACGGTCTTCGCCGCGAGAGCTCTCGATGAGACCACCTGGCCGGACTTCGCGCGGCTGGTCGAGCGTCACAACGGCGTCTGGGGCGGCTGCTGGTGCATGGCCTTCCACGCCGAGGGCGCCGGCCGCACGAAGACGCCGGCGCAGAACCGATCCGAGAAGCAGGCGCGGGTCCGGGAAGGCCGGGCGCACGCGGCCCTCGTCTACGACGGCCCGGAATGCGTGGGTTGGTGCCAGTTCGGCCCGACCGATGAGCTGCCGCGCATCAAACGCGGGCGCGCGTACGAGGCCGGCCTCGACACGCTTCCCGACTGGCGGATCACCTGCGTGTTCATCGATCGCGCTTACCGGCGGCGGGGGGTCGGCTCTGCCGCGCTCGGGGGCGCTCTGGAGGCGATCGCGCGGCTCGGCGGAGGAACGGTCGAGAGCTATCCCGAGGACATCGCAGGGCGGCCGGTGTCCGCGTCGTTCCTGCACAACGGCACCGTGTCGATGTTCGAGAGCCACGGATTCGAGCGGACCCGTCGCCTCGGCAAGCACCACTGGGTGGTCACGAAGGTCGTGGCCTGAACGCCGCTTCAGCCGTGCAGCAGCAGCGGCAGCGCGCGGCGCAGCTCGCGCTACCAGATCGCCGGGGTTCTCGCCTCCCTAGCCGACGATCCCCTCGACATGGGCCGCGTTGCGCAGCGGCGCGACCACGCCGTGCGCGGATGGCGAGAATGGCGCCATGGAGCCCACTGTGCGCATCGCCAGTCCCACCGACGCCGCGGCCGCGGCGGGGCTGCTGCACGACTTCAACTCCGAGTTCGCCACGCCGACGCCCGGACCGGAGGTGCTCCAGCAGCGACTGCGGACGATGCTCGAGCGAGACGACGTGATCGTCCTGCTCGCCGAGGAGCCGCCGGCGGCCGTCGCGCTGATCACGTTCCGTCCGTCGCTGTGGGACCGCGGTCCCACTGCCCTGCTCGAGGAGCTCTACGTGCGCCCGCCACTCCGCGGGCGGGGCATCGGCGGCGCGCTGCTGGAACGCAGCGTGTCCCTGGCCCGTGATCGCGGCAGCGAGACGTTCGAGATCAACGTCGACGAAGGCGACGTCGACGCGCAGCGGTTCTACGTGGCCCACGGGTTCGCCGACACGGAGCCGGGCGAACAGGAGCGCGCCATGTACTACTGGCGGCGGCTCGACCCGTCCGCCTCGAAGTAGGCGCGGCTGACGACGAACACGGCCCGCGACGCGGCTGAGGCCGCTGGTGATCGGCGTCGAGGCGCGCTCCGTCGCCCAGGTCAGGCGTCCCACCGCCGCAGCGCCGGCAGCGGGTCGATCGCGTGGCCGCCCGCGTACCAGCCCGGCGCGGTCCACTGCTCGAAGTGCAGGTGGCAGGTCGACGCGTCGCCGGTCCGGCCGACGCGCCCGATCGCCGTGCCGGCCTCGATCCGCTCGCCCGCATGCACGGATGCCGGGTCGCGCAGGTGCATGTAGACCTGGCTCGTGCCGTTCGCGGCCCGCACGACGGCGTAGTTGCCGGCGGCCGCCTCCCACTTGACGTCGCTCACGCGGCCGCCGAACGCGGCGACGACGGGCTGCCCGCAGCGCGCGAGGACGTCCTGCCCGCGATGTCCGCGGCCGCCGCCGAAGCGATTCTCCTCGGTGCCGTAGTCGTGGGCGCCGCGCACGGGGAACGCCGGCGCCTGCGCGGGGTGATCGCGGCGAGCCATCATCTCGACCCAGGCGATGCGCGAGCCCGTCTCCGTGAATGCGCTGAAGGCCGACACCTGGCCCGCGGGCCCGCGCAGCGGCGCCGGGGCGCGCGCATCGGCCGCGGTCGCGGCGGCCAGCGCGGCGGCGCACGTCGCGGCGATCACCTTCCCGAAGGTCCTTCGCATCGCAGCGCGCCAGAGTAGTGGCGAGGACGGATGGCGCCTCGCTGGTGCGGGTCGGCGCTCAGCCGACCAGCCGCAGCAGCGCGGCGGTCGCGCCCGCGGCGAGGACGATCACGAGGATCGGGGCCCGGCGCCACACGAGCACGGCGGCGACGAGCACGGCCGGTAGCCGCGCATCGACGACGATGGCCCGATCCCCGCCCGCGGTCTGGACCACGATCAGCGCGGCGAGCACCGGAACGACGACCAGCTCGAGCGATCCTCCAACGCCGCCGCCGCCGGACCGGACGCGTCCGCCGAGCGCGAGGCCGATCGCCTTGAGCGCGTACGCGCAGCCGCAGAGCGCCAGCACGGCCCACCAGCTCACGGCTCCCTCCGGCGCAGGAACGGGACGCAGCCGAGGACCGATGCCATCACCGGCACCCCGGCGGGCGCCAGCGGGAGCAGCACGAGGGCGATCGCCGCGCCCAGCACGGCCGCGCCCACCGCCCGGCGGCCCGTGGCGAGCTGGGGAACCAGCAGGGCGAGGAAGACGGCCGGGAAGATCGCGTCGAGCCCGAGGCTGCGCGGGTCCGTCAGCGCGCCGCCGGCGAGCGCGCCGGCCAGCGTGCCCAGGTTCCAGCAGACGAAGATCGCCGCACCCGTCGCGACGAACGCGCGCCGCTTGTCGGCCGGCTCGTCCTGCGCGTGGGCCATCGCCGTCGACTCGTCGATGACGAAGTGCGCCGAGACGGCTCGCCGCAGGCGCCCGCCGCGTAGGACCTCGCGCAGGCTCAGCGCGTAGATGGCGTTGCGGCCCGCGAGCAGCAGCGCCGGCGGCAGCCCGGCCGCGACGCCGCCACCCGCCCCGAGGACGGAGACGAAGGTGAACTGCGACGCTCCGGTGAAGGCGACGAGCGACATGACGCAGGTCTGCGCCACGCTGAAGCCGGCCGCGACCGAGAGCACGCCGAACGACACGGCGTAGATGCCTGTCGCCACCCCGATCGAGACGGCGTCGCGCGTGATCCGGGTGGCGCCCACGCCGAGACATGATCGAGCACGACGCCGGGCGATTTCTTGCGTCGTCGACGCGCCGCGCGGCCGATCGGGGAAGATCCTGCTGTGGATCGCCTCGATCGCGCCATCATCGAGCAGCTGCGCGGGAACGCGCGCCTGTCCAACGTCGAGCTCGCCGCGCGCATCAACCTGTCCCCGTCCCCGTGCCTACGGCGCGTCCGTGCGCTCGAGGAGGCCGGCGTGATCCGCGGCTACCACGCCGACATCGATCCCGGCGCGCTCGGCCGCGGCTTCGAGGTGGCGGTGCTCGTGGAGCTCCACCAGAAGGACCGCGCCACCGTGCAGGAGTTCGAGCGCAAGATCGCCGCGATGGACGCCGTCCTGGAATGCCGCCGGATGTTCGGGGTCCCGGACTACATCATCCGCGTCGCCGTCGTCGACGCCGCGGCGTACGAGGCCTTCTACATGAACGAGCTCGCCGAGCTGCCCGGCGTCGGTCGCGTCAACTCGCAGTTCACGATGAAGGTCGTCAAGGGCGAGCCGGCGTAGGGCGACTGCACGGACCCACCGGCAGCGGTTCGCCTGGGACGACCCGTCGTGGAGCGCCACCCGCATCGCCCGAGCGCGGCGCGGTTCAGTCCGGCGGCGAGGGACGGCCGCCGCGGCGCACGAGCCGGTCGCGCTGCGGGCCGACCGTATAGCGCGGGTCCTCTGCCGACGCGAAGCCAGCGCGGAAGATCGACCAGCGCTCGGCCAGCCCACCCGCCAGCACCGCCGCCGCGCCGCCGACGGCGGCGGCGCGGCCGCTCCGGCAGACGGCGACGGCGAGCGCGCCGCCGGCCGTGAGCGCCTTCGCGGCGCGCGCGAGCAGCGCCGGGCGCCCGTGGTGGTAGGGCGCGCCGAGCGGTCCGAGCCGCCGCTCCATGACCTCGAGGAGCGCGAGCTCCAGCACCGCGCCGCCGACGGTGAGCCGCCGGGCCGGCGCGGCGTAACGCGGCGGCGTCACGGCGAGGACGAGCGCGCCGGCGGTCGCCGCCGACGTCGCGGCGAACACGAACGGCAGCTCGTCGCGCGCCTCGTGCCAGACCGGGACGGCGGTGTTCGCGATCAGCGTCGCCGTGTAGGTCGAGAGACCGGGACCGAGCGCGACGGTCGCCCACTGCGCGGCACGGCCGAGCCGGGGGACGAGCCCCAGCAGCTCGCGCGCCGCGGTGAGCGTGGCACACAGCCCCGTGGTCGCGAGGATCCACGACCCCACGCTCATCGGCGACGTGACCTTGAACACCCTGAGCATGTTCAGGAAGCGCGACGGGCGCCCGAGGTCGGAGATCAGCAGGACGGGGCTCACCGCCCCCATCCCCAGTCCGACCGCCGCGGCGCGGCGCGCCAGCGGCTCGTTGCCGCGCAGCGAGGCGAACAGGGAGAGCGGCAGGGCGGCCCCGCAGATGCCGCCGGTCCAGAAGTAGACCGGGATCTCGGACGCCCACACCGGCTTGGCGACGACGGGCTCGCCGTAGTACGAGCGCGGCTCCCCGGGCGGCACCATCGAGCGCTCGCCCCCGCCGCGGCCGCGGCGCGCGACCCCGCTCGCCGCCGTCTGCCCCTGTGTCACGCTCGCCCTCCGAAGGCCGCTCCGGCGATCCCCGCCAGCAGCGCGCCCGCGGCGAGCGCGGTCGTGCGCCAGAGCCGCGGAAGGTCGCGGGTGACGTCGACGGGGTCCGGCGGGAGGCCGTAGACCTCGGGCTCGTCGAGCAGCAGGAAGAACGCGCCGGCGCCGTCGATGCCGTCGCCGGGCTCGGCGAGGTAGAGGTGGGCGCCGGGCTCGCCGGCCGCGATCACCGCCGCGACGCGGTCGCGGGCGGTCGCGCGCAGCTCCTCGAGCGGCCCGAACTGGATCGAGTCGGTCGGGCAGGCCTGCGCGCAGGCCGGCTCCTCGTCATCCTTGAGGCGGTCGTAGCAGAGCGTGCACTTCCACACGCGCCCGTCCTCCTCGCGCTTGTCGAGCACGCCGAAGGGGCACGCCGGCACGCAGTAGCCGCAGCCGTTGCAGACGTCCTCCTGCACGACGACCGTGCCGAACTCGGTGCGAAACAGCGCGCCGGTGGGACAGACGTCGAGGCAGGCCGCGTTCGTGCAGTGCTTGCAGACGTCGGAGGACATCAGCCAGCGCATGCCGCCCGTCGCCTCGTCGGGCAGCTGGAGGTCCTCGGCGACGTCGAGCAGCGCCGCGTGCTCGACGAACGAGTCCGGCGCGCCCTCGGAGATGTCCAGCGGCCGGCGCTGCTCGACGAACGCGACGTGGCGCCATGTGTCGGCGCCGAGCCCGCGCGTGTTGTCCATCGACATGCCGGTGTGGACGAGGCCGTCCTCGGGCACGTGGTTCCACTCCTTGCAGGCGACCTCGCAGGCCTTGCAGCCAATGCACACGCTCGTATCGGTGAAGAAGCCGATCCGGGGCCGCGCTTCGCGGCCGTAGGTGCGGACCTCGAGCTCGGCCGTCATTCTGCCTCCCCCGCCGCCCGGCGCCGGTAGTCGTCGACGAGCTCCAGCAGCTCGCGCCCGCGCGGGCGACGACCCGGCCGGACGTCGCAGGTCGCCGCCTTGAACTCGGAGATATGGACGTTGGAGTCGAGCACGAGCGGGAAGAGGTCGTTGGCCGAGTCGCCCGTCGCCAGCCCGTTGGCGCCCCAGTGATACGGCAATCCCACCTGGTGCACGCGCTCGCCGTCGACGGTCAGCGGGACCATCCGGTCGGTGACCATCACGCGAGCCTCGATCGCCGTGCGCTCGGAGATGATCGTCGCCCACCCGTTGTGGTCCAGGCCGCGCTCGGCCGCAAGCTCGGGCGAGACCTCGACGAACGGCTCGGGGGCGAGCTCGGACAGGTAGGGCAGAAAGCGCGACATGCCGCCGGCCGTGTGGTGCTCGGCGATCCGGTAGGTCGACACGGCGTAGGGGTACACCTCCGCGCCGGGCTCGCCGGCGGACGGGTTGGAGCGGTTGTCGTCGCGTTCGAAGGTCTCGCGCGTCGGGCTCGCCTGCTGCTCGCGGTACAGCGGGTTCGAGACCGGTGACTCGTGTGGCTCGTAGTGCGCCGGCAGCGGCCCGTCGGTCAGGCCCGTGGGGGCGTACAGCCAGGCCTTGCCGTCGGCCTGCATGATGAACGGCTCGTCGCCGCGCAGCGCGTCCTCGGCCGTCGCCCCCTCGGGCGGGCGGTAGTCCGGGGGCATGTCGGCCTTGAAGTCGGGCACGTCGGCGCCGGTCCAGGTGCCCTGCTCGGCGTCCCACCACACGTACTTCTTGCGCTCCGACCACGGCTTGCCCTCCGGGTCCGCCGACGCGCGGTTGTAGAGGATCCGCCGGTTCATCGGCCACGCCCACCCCCACTCGCCCGCGACCCAGTCCTGCTCGGAGCCGGGCTTGCGCCGGTTCGCCTGGTTGACGTCGTCGGCGTAGACCCCGGAGTAGATCCAGCAGCCGCACGCCGTCGACCCGTCGCCCTTGAGATCCGTGTAGCCGCTCACCGCCTTGCCGTCGGCCACCGTGAAGCCCGAGATCTCGCGCAGGACGGCCTCCGGATCGGGCTCGCCGATCTCCGTCCCGGGCTCCTCGGGGTAGTCCCAGGCGAGCTCGAGGATCGCGCGGTCGCGGGGATCGGTGGAGGCGGCGAGCTTGGAGCGGATGCGCATGCCGAGGTGGACCATGAACCACGTCTCCGAGCGGCAGTCCTCCGGCGGCTCGACGGCCTTGTTGTGCCACTGCAGCAGCCGCTGCGTGTTCGTGAACGAGCCGCTCTTCTCGGTGTGCGTCGCCGCCGGCAGGAAGAAGATCTCCGTACCGACGTCCTGCGCGCGCATCTCCCCCGTCTCGACCTCGGGACCGTCCTTCCAGAACGTCGCCGACTCGATCATCTGCAGGTCGCGGACCACGAGCCACTTCAGGTTGGCCATCGCGAGCCGGTGAAGCTTCGAGTTCGCGGAGCCGACCGCGGGGTTCTCGCCCATCACGAAGAAGCCCTCGACGTCGCCGTCGCGCATGCCCACGATCGTCGGGTAGATCGAGTGGTCGCCCGTGATCCGCGGCAGATGCCCGAAGCAGAAGTCGTTCTGCGGGGTCGCCGCGTCGCCCCAGTAGGCCTTCAGCAGCGAGACGATGTACTCGCGCGTGTGGCCCCAGAAGCCGCCGGGCGGGGTGTTCTGCTCGACGTAGGCGTCGAGGTCCAGGCCCTCGGACGCGTGCGGCATCGGCAGGTAGCCCGGAAGGATGTTGTAGAGCGTCGGGATGTCGGTCGAACCCTGGATCGACGCGTGGCCGCGCAGCGCGAGGATCCCGCCGCCGGGGCGGCCGATGTTGCCGAGCAGCAGCTGCAGGATCGAGGCCGCACGGATGTACTGCGTGCCGGTGGTGCGATGCGTCCATCCGACGGAGTAGACGAACGCGGTCGTGCGCTCGCGCCCGGAGTTCGCGCAAATCGCGTCGGCGACCTTGCCGAACACGTCCCGCGGGACGCCGCAGACGCGCTCGACCATCTCCGGCGTGTAGCGCGCGAAGTGGCGCTTGAGGATCTGGAAGACGCAGCGCGGATGCTCCAGCGTCTCGTCGACCTCCGGCGGCTGCCCGTGCTCGAAGCCACCGCCGTGGGCGCCGTGGGACTGCTCGCCGCCGGAACCGCCGCTCGCCTCATGGGCCTGCTCGCGCTTCCCCGCCGCGGACTGGATCTCGAGGCCCTCGTAGCGCCACGACGACGGGTCGTACGCGCCGCCATGGTCGCCGCCCTCCGGGTCGTAGCCGGAGAACAGGCCGCCGAGGTCCTCCGTGTCCTCGAAGTCCTCGCTGACGATCGTCGCGGCGTTCGTGTAGCGGACGACGTACTCCCGGAACTCGCTGCCCGTCTGCAGCACGTGGTTGATCAGCCCGCCGAGCCAGGCGATGTCAGTGCCGCCGCGCAGCGGCACGTGCAGATCCGCGACCGCGCTCGTGCGCGTGAA